>JBPOIR010000079.1:0-3051 GCA_052034335.1 Pseudomonadota bacterium
GACTGACGTGGGCGGCCGAGGGCGATGCGGACGGAGTCCGACGTCGCAAACTTGTGCCTAAATCGAGGGTGCTGAGGGTTGACCGGGATGGTCCCGTCGCACATACCGAGATTAGGCACACACTGGCCCAAGCCTCATTAACTGTCTGCTGGCTTTGATAGAACTACCATCCTGCCTAGTATACGCACGTTCGTATAATTTTTTTTCCATCGCCTGATACAATCGAGTCATAGAGGATAGCTGTGTCAGCACCTCGTTTAAACTCTTATCATTCGTCTTTTTGATTGTTTCTTCCATGATACCACACAATAAGTTAAGATTGAGTGGAATGTGAGCATTAGCCCAGATAACAGGTTGTTTGCGCAATGTTGCCATTGAGGTGTTGACTAAAGTTTTATCGCGAGTCTCCAAAAAGTACGTCTGAGTGTATTGATTAATATTCTCATCTGTAAATCCAATGATTTCAAGGTTGCGTCTTTTTTCGGTAATATCTCCAGCACTAGAAGGCCGACTTGTGACCAATAGGGACAGATTTTGATATACACCCGTGAAATTTAATAAACTATTGAGAATGCCTTCACACGGATGTGTTTCAGGCACTTCATCATAACCATCCAATATTAAAAGCACTTTGTTTTGATTAATTGCGGGTTCAATACGTTGTCTCCATAGCGCATCAAATTCTTTTGGATTCCAGTCACAAAACTGGCTTAATTGTACCCATTCTGACAGCGTTGGTTTCGAGGTGTTAAGAAAAAGACGTAATTTACGTAAAGTTAAGGTAAAGACCCAAGTATAGTTAGCATATAACTGTCCTTTACTCCATTGATGCGCAATATAATGCACAAAAGTCGTTTTACCAATGCCCGCACGTCCTTGCACCAATAGTAAACGAGGTGCTTCGTCTATATCCTTAGTGTCCAACACTTGATTGTCAAATAATTCCCGAACGGGCTTAAACAAGCTTTCAGCTTTAATTGTGCGCTTATCGCCAAATAAATCCTCCACGCTGGCCATACGAGCATCTTTATACTTTTCATCACTTTTTGTTTCTCTTGAATCTTTTGATTCTTTTTCTTCTTTAGTTTTCAAGTCTGTACACAGTATCTGTAAATTAATATATTGGCCTTCTAGTTTTAAAGGTATTCCAAAAATACCTGAAATAGTCGCATACTCCGATGTGGAGTAACCCGCTTTAAGCTGTGAGAGAGCTTGATTCTTCTTTGCATTTAAAGTTGCTTCATCTAATATAGGTTTATCATAATGCTTATGTTTATGATAACCACCAACGTACACTTTTTTAGCTGTAACAGAAGAATTTATAATTGCGTTGACATCTCTTCCTGCGTGTGCTTCAAAATGCATATTACCAGAATCTACAACACTGTTATAATCGGAAGGACCAACTATGCGCTGAGCATCCGATTGTAAAGACTCTATCATTCTGATAAGACTCTGAATTGCATTTTGTGGTTCTAAAGGCTCATCATTTACCCAAAGCTTATGTGTTCTTTCTTCTTCATCATAAACCAGCTCGGCATCATACGTTTCTAAAACTCTATTGTACCAAGAACAATTCTGAAGCTCTGAACTCCGACGCTTATTCATAAAAAATAGCTTTAATTCTTTTAAAATAGCAAAATTATTGACTTCAGCCTCGTGTTTGACTTCGTTGCTTGGATTGCCCGCTAGCATAACATTTCCTTAAATAGTTTAAATTTTAACGCCATGTAGTAGTTTTATTGTTTTGCATGTTCTCATTGTTTAATGGTACATTTCCGCTGTTATTAACTATACCAGTAATATTATGCTGGCCAGCAGTTTGCTCTCTGAACTGATTATAAGCGGTAAAATTATGATGCATATCCCCACCGCCAATACGCAATTCGCCTCCACTTGTAACACCACCTGTGATTGTTACAACATCCCGTCCTGCATGCGTTTGAATACGAGTGCTACCAGAATTCGCAGCAACACGAGAAACATTAGGTGTTATATTTTGAGTATTCAATGGCTGTAAAGACAATATCATTTTGCTAAGCATCTTAATTGCATTTTGCTGCTCTAGAGGTTCATCATTTACCCAAAGCTTATGCAGATGCTCTTCTAAGTCATAAACCAATTCACCTGTATGCGCAGCTAAAGCCCTATTGTATAGCTCACAGTCTTGGGACTCTGGGCCCTTGTATTTGTTGCTCATAAAAAATGACTTCAATTGCTTTAAAGCAGCTATATTATCCATTCTAGGAGTAGCGCCTGAACTACCACTAGCCTCGGTAGCATTTGACATATTTCCACCGCCAATAATCACTTGACCTTGTGTTCTAATACCACCAACAAACGTATTAACATCTCTGCCTGCTTTGGCTTCCACAGTGAGACTATTTGTATTTTGAGTGTTTAATGGCTGCAAAGACAGTATCATTTTGCTAAGCATCTTAATTGCATTTTGTGATTCTAAAGGGTTGTCATTGATAAAAAGCTTGTGTACATGTGTTTCTATGTCGTAAACCAATTCAGCTTGATGCACAGCTAAAACCCTATTGTACAACTCGCAATTTTGCGACTCTGACCTCTTATATTCATTGTTCATAAAAAATAATTTTAATTGCTTTAAAACAGCTACATTATCCACTTCAACTACTTTTCTAGAATTACCACTTGAGCTTTTATGACCAGCTTCAGTAGCATTTGACATATTTCCACCGCCAATAACCACCTGACCCTGCGCTCTAATCCCATCAGCAAAGGTATTAATATCTCTACCTGCTTCGGCTTCTACAGTTGGATTGCCATATCGAGAGCCTTCTTTTACAAAATCTTCTGGAGGTGATTCTTGATTTAATGGAGTTGCTTCACTATTTACAACCAACGTCTTAATGCCATTGGGATATTGTTCTAAATGAGTTTCTAGCAATCTGACTATGTCTTGGCCTTTTTGTGTTGTATCTCGTTTAGCCAATTCTAATGGTATACCTTGAGGTGTTCTGGTATTCGCATTAGCCCCCGCTTCCAATAAGGCATTAATGACTGTTACATCTCCCATTTGAA
>JBPOIR010000025.1:0-2646 GCA_052034335.1 Pseudomonadota bacterium
CGGTACCATTCCAACTAATTAAAATATAACCAAAACCACCACTTACATTTTTAATAGTAACAGATTAAATTAAAATTAAGAAAACTGTTTGGTTTTTGACGATTCGATATTTGATACGCTACTTTTACAAGATAACTGGAGGTTAACCGCAGGTTGAACGAAGCCGCTATCGCGGAGAAACACCCCTCAGCAACCAGTTTTAATAACATAATTCATCCTCACCCCGAAAGGGATTTTTTTGTACTTTACCATGAGGATGAATCGTAATGACATCAGAATTTCCAGCGCAATTTGCGTGCAATTATCAATGTCTGCTCAATCGGTTGAAGTTGCACGGGATGCAGCCAAAAACCATCGCACTGTATTCACACGGCGTACGTCGAGCCGGGGAATATTTTGATTATCGGATTGATGATTTGACCCGGCTTCAGTTGACCGATTATTTCGTCCATATCGTCAATTCGCTCTCCTGGAGTTCGCTCAAACATGACCTGTACGGGCTGAAGTTTTATTACACCCAAGTATTGAATAAACCCTGGCCGGGCGCGGATCTGGTCAAACCGCCCAAGTCACACACACTGCCGGATATTATTACCGTGCCACAGGCCCAACAGATATTCATGACCACGTGGGCGCTTAGTTATCGCGTGTTTTTCTTCACCCTGTACAGCCTGGGGTTACGGCTGGGTGAAGGCTTGCGTTTGCAAATTGGGGATATTGATGCGGACCGGATGCGGGTGCAAGTGCGAAACGCCAAAGGCAATCGAGACCGCTTTGTCCCGTTGCCGGAGAACACCTTGCAGATATTGCGCCGTTTCTGGCAGACCCACCGCAACCCCGCATTGCTCTTCCCTAACCGTAAGTGCGGACTCAAAAAAGCCCACCTGGCCACCACCCCGCTGGATCGTGGTGGCATCCAGATCACCTTGCGCCAGGTCACCCGCGATTGCGGTTTAAAAAAAGAATTACGCCACACAGCTTGCGCCATTCCTATGCCACCCACCTGATCGAAGCAGGCGTCGACCTGCTGGAAGTGCAAAGAATCCTCGGGCATCAATCCATCCTCACCACCATCCGTTACACCCACCTCACCGACCATACCAAAGATAATGCCACAGATCGCATCAATGCGCTGGTAGGCCAGATATCAATCGGCTGGGGGAACGTCCAATGATCCGGCTGGCACACATTGTTGACAACTATGCAGCCGAGCTTATCGCGCAACATGGCCATCGCCTGTTACCCAGCCAATTGGCGGCATTGAGTGCCTTTCGAATTTGCCGTAGCAGCATGAGCCCCAAGATGGAACTTGCCTGCGATGACTGCACCGAACAAAGCTATTTGCCGCACTCCTGTGGACATCGCCACTGCCCGCACTGCCAGGCGTTTGAATCGCAACGCTGGATTGACCAGCAGTTGCAAAAGCTGATTCCCGGCAATTACTTCATGGTGACGTTCACCTTGCCCGCCCAGTTCCGTAAGCTTGCCTGGCAGCATCAGCGCGTGATGTATGACTTGATCACCCGCAGTGCGTGGGAGACCGTCAGCACCTTCAGCCGGAATGACAGAAAACTGCACGGCACCACGGGTGCTGTAACGGTGCTGCACACCCACAACCGCCGGCTGGATTATCACCCGCATGTGCACTTGGTGATGCCATCCGCCGCGTTCGACAACAAACGGCGTCTGTGGCGCAATAAAGACGGAGGTTATCTGTTTGACCACAAAGCGCTGGCGAGAGTGTTCCGCGCCAAGATGCTGGCGGGCATCAAACAGGCGGGATTAAAACTGCCCAGGCAATATCCAGAAAAATGGGTGGTGGATTGCAAAGCGGTGGGTTCTGGGCAGAAGGCATTGGTGTATCTGGGACGGTATTTGTATCGCGGGGTATTGCCCGAGAAGAACATCGTTGCAAACCGCGATGGCAACGTCACGTTCCGCTACCAGAACAGCGAAACCCGCAAGATGGAAACCCGCACTCTCAGCGGCGTGGCATTCCTGCGCCTGATCCTGCAACACATTCTGCCCAAAGGTTACCGCCGCGCCCGCAACTTCGGCTTTCTGCATCCCAACAGCAAACTGATCCCACTGGTGCAACTGATCAAACGTGTCGTGCTCCCCCCACCGCAACCACGCCCGGTGATACGCTGCAAATGTTGTGGCGGGGTGATGAAGATTGTCCGTACCCGTATCAAAATATTCACCCACCGATTACGGACTCTTGCGTCAAACAGGGAGATGGCCACGTAACGCAACACACACCGCCAACCTGCCGGACTCGGCAGGCACGGGCGCACTCGCCCTGCAAAAGGGTGAAATCAGGTGAAAACGCATCAAGAATGGCAGGTTGAGCAGAACAGGTTGCTGCAATGGCAACTTTTAGCGGTGGGATTTGGGGTATGACGCGGAATAGAACCCGATGGCACCGCACCGATCAGAGAGATATTTCCATAACAAGCAAGTTCATGGCAGCCCCACCGGGCTTGTCCAACAAACGGTTCAGATTGTGGCTCGCTTCGCGATCACAATCTAACCTTCCGCGTTCGCGCTCATTGGGCTATCGAGAACAACTAACCTCGGGTGCTGGATATTGCTTTTGATGAAGATAGCAACCGGATACGCAAAGGCCATAGTGCAGCCAATCTT
>JBPOIR010000080.1:0-4646 GCA_052034335.1 Pseudomonadota bacterium
CGGAGGCTAATCCTGCAGCGGCTGCAATCCAACCGGCGTGCCGACCCATCACTTCTAGAATAAAAACTTTGGTGGAAGAGCTGGCCATAGAGAGCACATCTAAACCCGCTTCTCGTGTAGAAATGGCGACGTATTTGGCAACAGATCCAAACCCCGGGCTACTATCCGTATAGGGCAGATCGTTATCGATGGTTTTGGGAATACCAATGCAAGTAATGGGATAACCGAGCTTTAAACCCATTTCTGAAATTTTATGCGCTGTGTCTTGCGAATCTCCGCCGCCATTGTAAAAAAAGTAACCGATATTGTGTGCAGAAAACACTGTGATGAGACGCTCGTATTCAGCACGGTTTTCTTCAAGGCCTTTTAGTTTATAGCGACAGGAACCAAAGGCACCGCCGGGTGTGAATTTAAGTCCAGCGATATCTTCGGGCGTTTCGTTTGCTGTATCGATTAATTCTTCATGGAGGATGCCTAAAATGCCATTTTTGCCTGCATAAATTTTGTGAATTTGCGCGGAGTATTGGCGAGCGGTTTCTATCAGTCCGCAGGCAGATGCGTTAATAACGGCGGTAACGCCACCCGATTGTGCGTAAAGTGCGTTTTTCATAATCCTAAAGGGGCCAAATCTGAATACAGAGAAATAATCTCTGCAAATATATCACTTGGCGCTTGCTTTGTGAAAGGGGGCAGACCCCCGCAGGGATCGACTCCATGAGCGGAAAGTATGGTAAAATGGTCGCTGACTCTTACTCAGTAAGGACATACTATGCATATCCATATATTAGGCATCTGTGGCACCTTTATGGGAGGACTAGCGGTTCTGGCCTCCGAACAGCAGCATAAGGTGACAGGTTCAGATCAAAATGTTTATCCGCCCATGAGTACTCAGCTAAACAAGCTAGGCGTCAAAATATTTCAAGGATATGATGACATCCATCAACTTTCTCCCAAACCCGATTGCATCGTTGTTGGAAATGTCATGTGTCGCGGGATGCCTGTTATCGAAGCCGTGCTAAACCAAAACCATTCGATGTTATCCGGTCCTGAATGGCTCGCACGCTATGTATTACACGACAAGCATGTTTTAGCGGTGTCTGGAACACATGGCAAGACCACAACGACAAGTATGTTGGCATGGATATTAGAAGTCGCTGGATTAAACCCCGGATTTTTAATTGGCGGTGTTCCAAATGACTTTGGTGTTTCTGCGCGATTGGGAGGCGGGAAATATTTTGTTGTAGAAGCAGATGAATACGATTCGGCTTTTTTTGATAAACGCTCTAAATTTGTTCATTATCATCCCCGAACATTAATCATCAATAATATGGAATTTGATCACGCAGATATTTTTGCCGATCTTGCCGCTATTCAACAACAATTTCATCACTTGGTACGCACAGTTCCTGGAGAAGGGTTAATTATTTATCCGGCTTCAGATCAGAATGTGATAAAAACGCTAGAAAAAGGCTGTTGGACTACTACCGAAACCTTTGGTTCGGGTAGGGCCGGTTGGCATGCTAAAAATCGCGTTTCTACAAACAATCAATTTGACGTGTATTTTCAGGGTCAGTCTCATGGAACCTTAAAATGGTCATTACTGGGCGATCACAATGTGAATAATGCATTAGCCGCGATTGCAGCGGCACACAATGTGGGTGTTCCCCCGGAGATTGCCATCAAAGCACTGTCGTCTTTTCAGGGTGTAAAACGTAGAATGGAAATTAAAGGTGTCGTGCGTGGCATGACGGTATACGATGATTTTGCACATCATCCGACGGCTATAGAATTAACGTTGGCAGGCTTGCGTGCCAAGGTTGGAAAAGATGCGAGAATTACAGCTGTGTTGGATATTCGCTCAAACACGATGAAGCTAGGGCATCATAAAGATGGTTTGCCGGGTGCGTTGCAAGACGCGAATGCCGTTTATGTTTTTCAATCGCCCGATATTCCGTGGGACGTGAATAAAATCTGGCAATTGGCGAATAAGCCCGGTGGTGTATTTAACGACACTGAATCGTTATTAGGTGCGTTATTAGCAGGAACAAATAGCTGTACTGATACGGAAAATCTTAGAGATAACCATGTTATTTTTATGAGTAATGGTGGCTTTAATGGGATCCAAACACGCTTTTTAGAAAAACTATAACTTTGGAATGTGCATAAATTAGTTTTTTAACAGTAAAACTTTATGGTTATTTGCATGTTCTGGGCTGATAACATGCGTGTGAATATGCGGGTTTAGGGCTAAGCTTTTCGCTAATTCTAAAACATTATCACTTTCAGGTTGTTCAACAAAAGTTGTTACTAATGGTAGCGGATAGCTGGTTTCTTCTACGCGTAAGGTTCCAACCCATAAAGGTATTTTGTGTTCAGTTTGGTAATCCGAACGCCAAAGTTGCAAGACAATGCGTTTAGTTTCGCTCATTTTTTTTGTAACCGCTAAGATAGGGAGTCGATCACGATGGAATTTCGGCATTGTCGGAAATAACAAAGGCGACGGATTATTCGCGAGTAAAATAACGCCTGTTTTAAAGTTGAGTTTAGGAATCATTTTCCATCCGGCTTTTTCGAGTGCACTTTGTACGGTTTCTAATGATCCTAACCATTGCACATCAAATATCGTTGCTTGGCGCTTAAATGCGCCGGTACGGTAGAGTGCATTGGTTTTACCTTTGCCTTGCCACCAAACTTTTTCTTGAAGAGTATGCGTTGGCCATTGTCGAATTAATACGGATTGCAGTTTTGGATAAAAGAAGATGGCATAAAGGCTTAAAGTAATCGTTAAAAGCAATAGTCCGGGCACAACGATGGCGCGGATTGGAACGGGTCTTGATTCAATGCGTCGGTAAATCAAGGTACCTAATGTTACAAAGCCAATACCTAAGCTGAGACTACCGATAATATCGGTAAACCAATGCATGCCTAAGTATACCCGTGAAAAAGCAATCCATAAAATTAAAGGGATAGCTATTGTCCAAGGTGCCCATCGGTATTTGCTCGCAGGTGATTGTATAGAGATAGATTGGTGGATGAACATGGCGGCAAGGCCAAAAGCCAGGGTTGCCGTTAAAGCATGGGCACTCGGAAAAGAAAATCCATGTGATGAATAGATTAAGCCCTCAGGTCGTGGAATAGTTGTTTCAATTTTAATCCAAATGCTGCAGATAAATCCAAGCCCTATCGTTAAGAGCCAACAAAATGCTGCTTTATAACGTTGACGCCAGAATAGCCAAAGTCCAATTGCGACAACTGTTGGCAATAATATCCAGGGATCACCTAGCGCTGTAAAAAAACCGGTCCAATTAATAATTTTGGTGTTATAAAGGGCACGTAAAACTTGATAAACGGGTTCGTTCCAACTGGCAATGCCCTCTGAATTTAAAACGTCGAACAGCGTTATTGCAAAGCCTGCAAAAGCAAGCAAACAGAGTATCAGTATTCCTAATTGGCTTTGTTCTGATCCTTGAGCATTCCTTAAGAGAGAACGGAGCCAATGAAGACGGTGCAGTATTTTCCAAATGCCATTGACGATTCGCGTAATGGTTTTGATGATCCAGGCCCCTATAAGCAATAAGGTTTCATAAATTAACCAAAGCGCTAGCAATACGAGTAGCACTAAAAGTCCTGCGCGACTGGCAACTTCGGACGAGAGGGTACCCAAAGAAGCACCAATTAAGATCCCAGGTAAGCTATATAAAGGTGCCCAAGCAATGGCAGAAAGAACATTAAAGAATAAAAACCGTTTAGGAGACATATCCATCATACCGGCAATAACGGGGATCATCGGGCGAACAGGACCTACAAAACGACCAAAAATAATACTTTTGCCGCCATGTTGTTTAAAAAAGGTTTCTCCACGCGCTAATAATTTGGGGAATTGCTTAAAAGGCCAAAAGTCTCGTAAGTGTTGATGATAGTGGTAACCTAACCAATAGCTAATACCATCGCCCGCAATAGCGCCTAAAATTGCCCACGACAAAGTTCCCCAGAATGGGAGATGTCCTGATCCCATCATGCCGCCAATGGCCGTCATCATCACAACGCCTGGAACCACTAGCCCTACAATAGCAAGTGATTCGGAAAGCGATATCAGGAAAACGATAAATCCAGACCAATTGGGATGTGCTGTGATCCAATCTAAAAAAGGTTGGATAGATTCTTGGGTCATGGGTAAATTGGAATCCTATTCGTTTGCTGTAACGTTAACAGTTTAGGCTAAAGAACCCTCATAATTCAATAAGTTAATTTTTTAACTTCATCATAAACCAAGAAGGGCGGACACAGAGGTCCGCCCCTACCGGTGATTTGTTACAAAAGCATAAGGCTTAATGTAGCGCATTCACTTTGGGTTGACTACTATCGAGCCCTGGCGCTTTTCCTTCTGCCTCTGACAGCGGAATGTGTATGTTTTTTTGAAGCTGAATTAATAATGTTTCGCCTCTGCGGTGCTCTGTAGAGAGATGTAAAATCGATTTTGTTATATTTGGATCGCAGGGTATAGGCTCTTTGGGTGGTGCCTCTTGTGGCAGTTGTGAGGGTGCTGTCATTTCGCATAATGCCGTTAAGCGTTCCATTAAGCGATCGTTGAGTTTATCCGCTTTGTCTACTTCATCGGGAAAACAAATCTTGATAACGCTTTCTTC
>JBPOIR010000020.1:0-25908 GCA_052034335.1 Pseudomonadota bacterium
AGCAGGCGACAACGTGGGTATTTTGCTAAGAGGCACGAAGCGTGAAGATGTAGAACGTGGTCAAGTATTAGCGAAACCGGGTTCGATAACACCGCATACGAAATTTGAAGCAGAAGTTTATGTATTGTCTAAGGAAGAAGGTGGTCGACATACGCCGTTTCTTAAAGGCTATAGACCGCAGTTTTATTTTAGAACGACAGACGTGACAGGAGAAGTCATCTTGCCAGAAGGGGTTGAGATGGTGATGCCTGGAGATAACATCAAATTGGTGATTCATTTAATTTCGCCGATTGCGATGGAAGATGGTGTTCGTTTTGCGATTCGTGAAGGCGGTCGCACTGTGGGTGCAGGTGTTGTATCCAAGGTACTGGAGTAATAGATTAGGTCAGTAGCTCAATTGGCAGAGCGGCGGTCTCCAAAACCGCAGGTTATGGGTTCGATTCCCTTCTGGCCTGCCAAACAGAAACGAGAGATAAAAGTAGATGGTGAGTGTTGTGGTATCAGATAGTCCCAAATTAATTGATAAATTGTTATGGGGCTTAGTTTTCACCATACTGGTTGGTCTTGTTGCTGGAAATTATTATTTTTCACATCTCTCGCTTTTGTTGCGTGTTGTGGGATTTATTTTGTTGGGTGGTCTTGCTGTTGGTATAGCGCTAAAAACAGTAGCGGGTCAAAAAGTTTGGCTGTTATGGTTAGAGGCAATTCAAGAAGTACGTAAGGTTTATTGGCCTACACGTCAAGAAACAATGCAAATAACTTTTGCGGTACTTGCGATGGTTGTTGCAATGGGTGTCTTGTTGTGGACTGCGGACTTTTTGTTATTGCGATTGGTGAAATGGTTGACTGGCCATTGGGGCGCATAGTAAGGAAAAGTCTATGGCTAAACGTTGGTTTGTGGTACATGCTTATTCGGGTTTCGAGCTTCAGGTTAAGCGTTCTTTAGAAGATCGCGTTAAGCTGTTAGGCTTGGAGCATAAGTTTGGGGAAATTTTAGTACCAACGGAAGAGGTGGTTGAGATCCGATCGGGTCAAAAACGAAAGAGTGAGCGGAAATTTTTTCCAGGTTATGTGTTAGTTCATATGGAAATGGATGATGAAACCTGGCATTTGGTTCGTCATATTCCAAGAGTACTTGGGTTTATTGGGGGAACTTCTGTTGCGCCTGCGCCCATTACAGATAAAGAAGCAGATAATATTCTTCAGCGTATTCAAGAAGGTGTGGATAAACCTAAACCGAAAGTATTATTTGAGCCGGGTGAAGTGATACGCGTTACTGAAGGCCCTTTTGCGGATTTCAATGGTGTTGTCGAAGAAGTGAATTATGAAAAAAATCGTTTGCGGGTTGCGGTGCTGATTTTTGGACGTTCTACCCCAGTCGATTTAGATTTTAGTCAAGTAGAAAAGGCGTAGGGGAGACCAAAGTGTCGACCCTAGTAGGGGCGGACCTCTGTGTCCGCCCTAGGTAAATCTTAGCGGGGAGCTTTTTAAAAAAGCGCTAGTACCCAACATGAGGTGTAAAGATGGCAAGAAAAATTGATGCATATATTAAGCTGCAGGTAAAAGCCGGCGAAGCAAATCCTGCGCCACCGATAGGTCCCGCATTAGGGCAGCGCGGTGTTAATATCATGGAGTTTTGTAAAGCATTTAATGCACAAACGCAAAACCGTGAAAATATCGAGAAAGGAACACCTTTACCGGTAGTTATTACTGTTTTTAATGATCGTAGTTTTACCTTTATTATTAACACGCCGCCTGCTTCTTTTTTGTTAAAGAAAGCATCTGGTATATCAAAAGGCAGTGCGGTGCCTAATAAAGACAAAGTGGGTAAAGTCACTCGTGCACAACTAGAAGCCGTTGCTAAACAGAAAATGCCAAATTTAACGGCAGCAGATCTCAATGCGGCTGTTCGTACGATTGCAGGTAGTGCTAGAAGTATGGGGCTTAATGTTGAAGGGGTGGAGGATTAAACAATGGCAAAAATTTCTAAGCGAATACAGGCCATTCAAAAAAACCTCACAGTGGGGAAAATTTATCCTTTTTTGGATGCCGTAAAACTATTAACGACATTACCGCCAGCAAAGTTTCTTGAAAGCGTTGATGTGAGTGTGAATTTAGGTATTGATGCGCGTAAATCAGAACAAGTTGTACGGGGCGCAACCGTGCTGCCACATGGAACAGGTAAAACCGTTCGTGTTGCGGTTTTCACACAAGGCGCAAATGCAGATGCTGCGCGAGCAGCGGGTGCTGACCTGGTGGGTATGGATGATTTAGCGCAACAAATACAAGCTGGCCAGATGAATTTTGATGTGGTTGTGGCAAGTCCAGACGCCATGGGTGTTGTTGGCCGTCTTGGGCAAGTTTTAGGTCCTCGCGGTTTAATGCCAAATCCAAAAGTGGGAACGGTTACGATGGACGTTGCAACGGCTGTGAAAAATGCGAAGGCAGGCCAAGTGCGTTATCGATCGGATAAAAATGGGATTGTGCATTGTTCTATTGGCAAGCTCAATTTCGATGCCAATGCATTGAAAGAGAATTTGCAAGCACTGTTGGAAAATTTACGTAAAACAAAGCCTAGTGCCTCAAAGGGTATTTATATGAAAAAGGTCACGTTATCGACAACGATGGGGCCTGGCTTGGTTATTGATCTCGCTTCATTAAGTTTTTAAGGCGGCAGTAGCTGTCTAAGACCGCAAGGACGGAAACGTTTAATTGGTGAAAGCCACCTCGCGTAGACGGTTGATAAAGCGCTGAGGTTTTCTGCGTTGAAGTCACCGTAAAGGGGGCATCCCCGGCAGAGGGGATGTCGTTGTGGGCTTATTCTGGAGTATAGAATGTGGCGTTGAAATTAGAACAGAAGACGACAATTGTCGCTTCCGTTGCTGAAATGGCGAGTCGTTCCTCTTCATTGATCGTTGTGACAAATAACGGTCTCCCGATGAGTGATATGACGCGTTTGCGTTCAAAAGCGCGGGAGATCGATGTGCATCTTCGTGTGGCGCGAAATACGCTAGTAGAGCGAGCTTTAAAAGGATCGCCTTTCGAGTGTATGAACGAATCATTGGTAGGCCCTGTGTTGTTGGTTTTTGGTGGAGATGAATTAAGTGCGGGTGCGCGTCTTATTCAGGACTTTACCAAAACGAATGATAAACTGGTTGTTAAAAGCTTATCCTTAGGTGGAAAAGTTTTAGACGGCAAACAGTTAGCTTTGGTTGCAAGTTTACCAACACGTTCTGAAGCCATTGCCAAGCTATTGGCAGTGATGCAGGCACCTATTGCAAAATTTGTGCAAACCTTGGCAGCACCAACGTCTAAGTTTGTAAGAACTTTGGCGGCTGTTCGTGATCAAAAGCAGTAATTTTTAACTTTTATAGTATGTGTGGAGAAATAAAATGGCCTTATCAAATGCAGAAATTTTAAAAGCCGTCGCTCAAAAGAGTGTTATGGATATCGTTGAATTAATTGAAATGATGGAAAAGGAATTTAATGTAACGGCAGCCGTTGCAGTGGCGGCAGCGCCAGCAGCGGGTGGAAGTGCCGCCGCCGCTGCTGAAGAACAAACCGAATTTAACGTAGTGATGACAAATCATGGCGAAAAGAAGGTTGAAGTCATTAAAGCAGTGCGAACGATTACAGGCTTAGGCTTAAAAGAAGCCAAAGATTTAGTCGAAGGAACACCTGCGATTATTAAGGAAGCAGTGTCTAAAGCAGATGCTGAAGCCGTTAAGAAGCAGTTGGTTGAAGCCGGCGCTACGGTTGAAATTAAATAAATGGCAAGACCGGATTCAACGCCGGTCTAATGTGGGATGGTTAGTGGTTTGGGCGGACGCGGCGGTCCGCCCCTACATTTGCTAATCGTTTTCGTTATTTTTAATATTTGTCAGAGGAATTACAATGTCCCGAACTGACGCATTAGAACTTTCTTATACTGAGCGGAAGCGTTTTCGAGCTAACTATGGTAAGCGTCGAGATACGTTAAAAGTTCCACCCTTATTAAACATCCAAAAGCAGTCGTATCATGCATTTTTACAACCTGACGTTTTGCCGTTAGCGCGGAAAAATACAGGATTGCATGCGGCATTTAGTTCGGTATTTCCCATTGTTAGCTATGCAGGTCACGCGATCTTAGAATATGTAAGCTATCAATTAGGAACGCCAGCTTTTGATGTTAAAGAATGCCAAATGCGGGGTTTAACGTATGCAGCGCCGATACGCGTTACTGTGCGACTGGTTATCTACGATAAAGAATCGCCAATCGATGCAAAAATCATCAAAGATATTCGAGAACAAGACGTCTATATGGGCGAACTCCCACTGATGACTAGCAGTGGAACCTTCGTTATCAATGGCACAGAGCGCGTGGTTGTATCACAATTACATCGTTCACCGGGTGTCTTTTTTGAACATGATAAAGGCAAAACGCATTCATCGGGTAAACTGTTATATGCGGCTCGCATTATTCCCTATCGAGGTTCTTGGCTTGACGTTGAGTTTGATCCTAAAGATTGTATTTATGTTCGTATTGATAGACGTCGAAAACTGCCGGGATCCATTATATTACGCGCTTTAGGCTATTCTACAGAGGAAATGTTAGCGCTTTTCTTTGAAACAAATACCTTTGTATTTGAAAAAGAGAAATGGGTTTTAGAGTTGGTGGCTAATCGGTTAAGAGGCGAGACTGCGCATTTTGATATCAAAACACCAAAGGGTGAAATATTGGTCGAAGCAGGGCGTCGTATTACAGCCAAACAGATCCGCCAAATGGAAGAATTTGGCATCAAAAAACTGGAAGTGTCTAGCGATTATTTGCTGGGTAAAATTCTGGCGCACGATATTATCGACACATCCAGTGGCGAAGTTCTATTACAAGCAAATGCGGAAATTACCGCAGAAGTGTTACAGATATTGCGTAATGCGAATATCAACACGATACACACTTTGTTTACCAATGACTTAGATCGCGGTCCCTATTTTTCAGACACCATCAAAGTAGATCCGACTAAGAGCCAATTAGAGGCGTTGGTTGAAATTTACCGCATGATGCGGCCAGGTGAACCACCGACCAAAGATGCAGCAGAACTGTTATTCCAAAATTTATTTTTTGCGCCGGAGCGTTACGATTTGTCTGCGGTTGGGCGTATGAAGTTTAATCGTAGAGTTGGACGCAACGAATCTACAGGTCCTGGTATTCTGTCAAAAGAAGATATTGTTGCTGTTTTAAAGACATTGATTGATATTCGCGATGGTCGCGGCGAAATCGATGACATTGATCATCTTGGAAATCGTCGGGTTCGTAGTGTGGGCGAAATGACCGAAAATCAATTTCGTGTTGGACTGGTGCGTGTAGAGCGTGCAGCGAAAGAACGGTTAAGCCTTGCAGATTCTGAAGGGTTAATGCCCCAAGATTTGATTAATGCAAAACCCGTCTCAGCAGCGATTAAAGAATTTTTTGGTTCAAGCCAATTATCGCAATTTATGGATCAAAATAATCCTTTATCCGAAATAACACATAAACGTCGTGTTTCGGCGCTTGGGCCTGGTGGGTTAACGCGCGAGCGTGCAGGGTTTGAAGTGCGTGACGTTCACATTACACATTATGGACGTGTTTGTCCGATTGAAACGCCAGAAGGCCCAAATATTGGGTTGATTAATTCTTTGGCCGTGTATGCGCGAACCAATGAATATGGCTTTTTAGAAAGTCCTTATCGTAAAGTGAGTAACGGTAAAGTCACAAACGAAATTGTTTATTTATCAGCAATTGAAGAAGGGCAGTTTGTGATTGCAATGGCAAACGCAACTATTAACCAAAAATTAGAATTAGTTGATGATTTAGTGCCTTGTCGAAATAAAAATGAATTTACGTTTTCTACGCCAGACCGCGTTGAGTATATGGATGTTTCGCCTAAACAAATTGTTTCGGTAGCAGCATCTTTAATACCCTTTTTGGAACATGATGATGCGAATCGGGCCTTGATGGGATCGAATATGCAACGTCAAGCCGTGCCTACGCTTCGCGCTGAAAAGCCCTTAGTGGGGACCGGTATGGAACGCGTTGTTGCGATTGATTCGGGTGTAACCGTTATTGCACGTCGTAGCGGGATCGTTGATTCTGTCGATGCGGCGCGTATTGTTGTGCGGGTGGACGATTCTGAAGCAGAAGCGGGTGAAGCCGGGGTTGATATTTACAATCTGACTAAATATTTAAGATCGAACCAAAATACCTGTATCAATCAAAAGCCGTTAGTGAGTACAGGCGAACGTATTAAACGCGGCGATGTGTTGGCAGACGGGCCATCTACCGATATGGGAGAGTTAGCGCTTGGGCAAAATCTCTTAATCGCGTTTATGCCGTGGAATGGTTACAACTTTGAAGATTCTATTTTAATCTCCGAACGGGTTGTTGAAGAAGATAGATTTACGACGATTCACATCGAAGAGTTAACCTGTATTGCACGCGATACAAAATTGGGTTCTGAAGAAATTACTTCTGATATTCCAAATGTCGGGGAAGGCGCGCTTGGACGATTAGATGAATCAGGCGTTGTTTTTATTGGTGCAGAAGTGACTTCTGGCGATATCTTGGTGGGCAAAGTAACACCAAAGGGCGAAACACAGTTAACCCCAGAAGAAAAACTCTTACGCGCTATTTTTGGTGAAAAAGCCTCTGATGTTAAAGATACCTCTTTACGTGTACCAACCGGGATGAGTGGAACGGTTATTGATGTGCATGTTTTCACGCGAGATGGTGTCGAGAAAGATTCGCGTGCACTGGCGATTGAAAAAGAAGCCTTATTGCGCGTTAAGAAAGATTTGGGCGATGAGTTTCGTATTCGTGAAGAAGACATCTATCAACGGGTGTACAAACTGTTGTTAGATAAGATCGCGGCAGGTGGACCGGATCGCTTAAAATCGGGCAGCAAAATCACACAAACATATCTGGATGAACTGGCCAAAGAGCGTTGGTTTGAGATTCGTTTAAAAAGCGATGAGCATAATCAGCAATTGGAAGCCGCAGCACAGCAATTTAGTGAATTGCGTAAAGTGCATGATCTGCAACTCGAAGAAAAACATAAAAAATTAAAACAAGGTGATGATTTAGCGCCGGGTGTTTTGAAGGTTGTTAAAGTGTATTTGGCGGTAAAACGTCGTGTTCAACCGGGTGATAAAATGGCGGGTCGACATGGTAACAAAGGTGTTATTTCTAGCATTGTGCCTGTTGAAGATATGCCGTATTTAGCCGATGGTACGCCAGTGGATATCGTCTTAAATCCATTGGGTGTGCCGTCTCGTATGAACGTTGGACAAGTGTTAGAAACACATTTGGGTTGGGCAGCCAAGGGTTTAGGCATAAAACTTGGAGAAATGTTAAAAGCACAGGCAAAAATTGCTGCTATTCGTCAATTTCTAGATAAAATTTACAATTTAAATGGTAGACACACTCTGGATCTTGATCAATTAACAGATGAAGAACTGATCGTGCTTGCTAACAATTTAAAGGCTGGCATCCCCATTGCTACGCCCGTGTTTGATGGCGCTGCAGAAGAAGAGATTAAGCAATTACTTAAATTGGCGGACTTACCCGAAAGTGGCCAAACCGTCTTGTTTGATGGTCGAACGGGTGTTGCTTTCGATAGACCGGTAACGGTGGGGTACATGTACATGCTGAAACTCAACCATTTGGTTGACGATAAAATGCATGCACGGTCGACCGGATCTTACAGTTTAGTAACGCAGCAACCTTTAGGGGGTAAAGCCCAATTTGGTGGTCAGCGCTTTGGGGAAATGGAAGTGTGGGCACTGCAGGCTTATGGTGCTGCGTATACGCTACAAGAAATGTTAACCGTAAAATCGGATGATGTGGCGGGGCGTACCAAAATGTATAAGAGCATTGTGGACGGTGACCATCGAATGGACCCCGGTATACCGGAATCGTTCAACGTGTTGGTGAAGGAAATTCGTTCCTTGGGTATCAACATCGAATTAGAATGCGATTAATTTGGAGGTCATAACGTGGTAGACATACTAGGTTTGCTAAGGCAGCAGGGTGCGGGTGAAGAGTTTAGCAGTGTTGTATTGAGTCTGGCTCCGCCTGATCTCACTGAGTCACGCTCCTATGGCGAGGTTAAAAAACCAGAAACGATTAACTATCGTACATTTAAACCCGAAAGAGATGGGTTGTTTTGTTGCAAGATATTTGGACCCGTGAAAGATTATGAGTGTTTGTGTGGAAAATATAAGCGCCTAAAACATCGGGGTGTTATCTGCGAGAAATGTGGCGTTGAGGTTGCGTTGGCTAAAGTGCGACGTGAACGAATGGGGCATATTGTGCTTGCAAGCCCTGTTGCACATATTTGGTTTTTAAAATCCTTACCTTCCCGTATTGGGCTTTTGCTAGATATGACATTGCGTGACATTGAACGCGTTTTATATTTCGAAGCCTATGTTGTGATCGATCCAGGCATGACCCCACTCGAAAAATCGCAATTGCTTACAGAAGAAGCTTTCTTGGAAGCCGAACAACAATATGGTGATGAATTTGATGCACGGATGGGTGCTGAAGCGGTTCAAGAATTATTAAAACGCATTAATCTGAAAACAGAGACAGATCGGATTCGAGAAGAGCTGCCTACAACGACTTCTGAAACACGCGCTAAAAAATTGGCAAAACGTTTAAAGTTGATGGAATCTTTCTTGGATTCTGGCAATAAACCAGAATGGATGATTATGACCGTATTGCCGGTATTGCCACCGGATTTGCGGCCTTTAGTGCCTTTAGATGGTGGTCGTTTTGCAACCTCGGATTTAAATGATCTCTATCGTCGTGTGATTAACCGTAATAACCGATTGAAGCGACTGTTGGATTTAAGTGCACCGGATATTATTGTTCGTAACGAAAAACGTATGTTGCAGGAAGCGGTCGATGCGCTGTTAGATAACGGTCGTCGTGGACGCGCCATTACGGGTTCGAATAAACGACCTTTAAAATCGCTAGCAGATATGATTAAAGGTAAACAAGGCCGATTCCGACAAAATCTGTTGGGTAAACGCGTCGATTATTCGGGTCGTTCTGTGATTGTGGTCGGGCCTACTTTAAAACTGCATCAATGTGGTTTGCCAAAGAAAATGGCTTTAGAGTTATTTAAACCGTTTATCTTTAGTAAATTAGAATTTCGGGGGCTTGCCACAACGATAAAAGCGGCTAAAAAATTAGTGGATCGTGAAGGTCCAGACGTGTGGGATATTTTAGAAGAAGTTATCCGCGAACATCCTGTACTTTTAAATCGTGCACCGACTTTACATCGCTTGGGTATTCAAGCATTTGAACCACTGTTGGTAGAAGGTAAGGCTATTCAGTTACATCCGCTGGTTTGTGCAGCTTATAATGCCGACTTCGACGGCGATCAAATGGCGGTACATATCCCGTTAACCATTGAGGCGCAGTTAGAAGCACGTGCTTTAATGATGTCTACAAACAATATTTTATCGCCCGCGAATGGTGAGCCTATTATTGTTCCTTCACAGGATATTGTGTTGGGTCTTTATTATCTGACTCGCGAGCGAATCAATGTATTGGGTGAAGGAAAAGTCTTTGTTGATATAGGTGAAGTGCATAGAGCATATCAAAATGGCGCTGTGCATTTACATGCAATCATCCAAGTACGTGTTAATGCGGAAATGGATAGCACAGATGCAACTCGTGCAAAAGGATACAGCATGGTGCAGACGACTGTGGGACGTGCATTGTTGTCTGAAATTTTGCCTGCAGGGATGTCTTATGCACTGATTAACAAAACGATGACTAAGAAAGTTATTTCACAGCTGATAAACTATTGTTATAGACAAGTCGGCTTGAAAGAAACGGTTATTTTTGCCGATCGGTTAATGTATACCGGTTTTTCTTACGCCACACGTTCGGGGATTTCCATTGGTATCGATGATTTAGTGATTCCTTCCAGTAAGGGCAGCATTATTGCGCAAGCAGAAGAAGAAGTGAAAGAAATTGGGAATCAATATACCTCTGGTTTAGTGACGCATGGTGAACGTTATAACAAAGTTATTGATATTTGGTCTCGTACCAATGATCAAGTTGCTAAGGCCATGATGTCGGAATTAGCTTCAGAAATGGTTGTAAATGCAAAAAATGAAACCGTCAAACAAGAGTCTTATAACCCAATCTTTATGATGGCAGATTCGGGTGCTAGAGGTTCTGCTGCGCAAATGCGACAGTTGGCGGGTATGCGTGGTCTTATGGCTAAACCGGATGGGTCGATTATCGAGACGCCTATTCGGGCTAACTTCCGTGAAGGTCTCAATGTGTTGGAATACTTTATTTCAACCCATGGTGCACGTAAAGGGTTGTCGGATACTGCATTAAAAACGGCGAATTCTGGATATCTCACACGTCGATTGGTTGACGTTGCTAACGATGTGGTGGTTATGGAGCTGGATTGTGGTACTACCAATGGTTTGACCATGACACCGCTGATTGAAGGTGGCGATGTTGTAGAAGCATTGCGCGAAAGGGTATTAGGACGTGTTGTGTTACAGGATGTTATTGATCCCAAAACCAATCAAATCGTCATTGAAAATGGCAGTTTATTAGATGAAGCCATGGTCGATGTGTTAGAGCAGATTGGAGTAGATCAAGTCAAAGTACGTTCGGCGATTACTTGTCAGACACGCTTTGGTATTTGCCAAAAATGTTATGGGCGTGATTTATCTTCCGGTCAGTTGGTTAATATCGGGGAAGCTGTGGGGGTTATTGCGGCGCAGTCTATTGGTGAGCCGGGAACACAGTTAACCATGCGTACTTTCCATATTGGGGGTGCTGCATCGAGAGCGACTGCGGATAATAGCATTCAAGTGAAATCCAGTGGCAAAGTGCGTTTAAACAACGTGAAATTGTTACGGCATGCTAAAGGGTATTCCGTTGTGGTCTCTCGTTCGGGAGAACTGACCGTTGCCGATGCGCAAGGTCGTGAGTGGGAGCGATATAAATTACCTTACGGCGCTATAGTGACAGTTGTAGATGGTGCAACAGTCGAGGCATCGCAAACAGTGGCGACATGGGATCCGCATAACCATCCGGTTATTACAGAGGTTGCTGGTCGCATACGGTATGTCGATTTAATCGATGGTGTAACCATGCGTCGTCAAACAGACGATGTCACAGGATTAACCAGTGTTGTTGTGATGGATCCCAAACAACGTACCAGTGGCGGACGCGAGTTGCGGCCGATGGTAAAGCTTGTAGACAATGAAGAAAATGATTTGATGTTAGCGGGTACCAATTTATTTGCGCATTACTTCTTGTCTGCGGATTCAATTATTAGTGCTGAAGATGGTTCTTTTGTGGGTGTGGGCGACGTTATTGCACGTATTCCGCAAGAAACCTCCAAGACACGTGATATCACAGGTGGTTTACCTAGAGTTGCTGATCTCTTCGAAGCGCGCCGTCCGAAGGAAGCTGAAATTTTAGCGGAAATCTCGGGTGTCGTTAGTTTCGGAAAAGAAACCAAAGGTAAGCGTCGTTTGATGATTACTTCACCCGATACACAAACGGCGGTGCATGAAGAATTGATTCCAAAATGGCGTCATGTGAGCGTGTTTGAAGGTGAACATGTGCAACGCGGTGAAAAGATAGCCGATGGCTCGCCAGATCCACATGAGATCTTACGATTGTTGGGTGTGGATGCCTTAGCAAATTATATAGTCAACGAAGTGCAGGATGTTTATCGTTTACAAGGGGTTAAGATTAACGACAAACACATCGAAGTGATTGTTCGTCAAATGTTACGTAAAGTGATTGTGACTTCTACAGGAGATACGCGCTTTCTCGTGGGTGAGCAAGTAGATATTGGTGACTTAAAGACAGCGAATGAGAAACTCGCAGCAGAAAAAATGCCAGCGCTTTATGGTCCTGTATTATTGGGTATTACAAAAGCTTCATTGGCGACCGAATCGTTTATTTCCGCGGCTTCTTTCCAAGAAACAACGCGTGTATTAACCGAAGCGGCAGTGAGTGGTAAACGCGATAATTTGCGTGGATTAAAAGAGAACGTTACTGTGGGTCGATTGATCCCAGCGGGAACCGGCTTGGCGTATCATGAAGAACGTCGTCGGGCTAAGTTGTTGGCCAAGCAGCCAGATACTCAACCGAAGCCACCAATTACGGCGAGTGATATTGAGCAAGCATTGGGAGAAGCGCTGAATTCTACGGGAACATAAAGTTGTATGTCCAATATGATCGAAACCACGCGGTTGATCTTACGGCCTTTATGCGCTGCAGATTTTGAAGCATTATGTATTTTGGATGGCGATCCAGAGGTTCGCAGTTATTTTCCAGAAGGCGTTTTAAATAGCGCGGAAGTCCAACAAGAATTGGAGCGCTATATAAAAGCCTGGAATACAGATGGCTTTGGTTTATTTGCAGCTATAGACAAAAAAAGCAATCAGCTGATTGGCCGTACGGGTTTTGCAAAATTAAGTTCTGGTGAAGTGGAATTTGGGTATTTGTTTTTGCCATCGTATTGGGGTAAAGGCTGTGCGACTGAAGCAGCTCAGGCATTGCTTGCATGGGCAGCTGACCATATTCCGGTTGATCATATTATTGGTTTTGCGCCTACGCATCATATCGCTTCGCTTCGCGTACTAGAAAAGTGCGGGATGAAATTTTTTAGAATGAACAGTTATAGAAATATCGAATGTGCGTTTTATAAATTTGATTTGAGGTTTAAATCCTCCCACCTGCGGTGACCCCCTTTGCGCCTCACCTCACCCGGCGCTTCGCGCCACCCTCTCCCCCGAACGCCGGAGAGGGTAATGTATTTATTTCTTTTCTGGTAGGACTTAGGTACAATACTCGCTTTCGAAATCCAATATTAAAGGGGTTAATCCAGCAGATGGTTGTAATTCGGTTATCGCGGGGCGGCGCAAAAAAACGTCCATTTTATCATATCGTTGCAACAGATAAGCGGCATCGTCGAGACGGTGGCAATTGTCTAGAGCGATTGGGGTATTTTAATCCCATTGCCGGTGCAGAAGAGCCGAGTTTGAATCGTTTGAATATCAAACGCGATCGGGTCGCACATTTTATAGCATTGGGTGCTCAACCTTCCCATCGTGTCGCGGCTTTGTTGGCAGAATGGGATAAAAAGGCATCGTAAAGACAGTGCCGGGTGTAGCAGAAGACGACATGGTTGTGATGGGTCGCATAGGCGCTCCCTATGGCCTAAAAGGCTGGGTTCACGTACAGTCTTATGCAGAGCCTGGCAGCAATATCTTAAGTTACAAAACTTGGTATCTTAAGATAAAGCACCAATGGCAACCCGTTGAGGTCTTAGACGCCCGATCGCATGGCAAAGGCTTTGTTGCCGCTTTAGTGGGCTATGAGAGTATTGAAAAGGTTGAGCTGTTAAAGCTTTCTGAAATAGGCGTGCCGCGTTCAGAGCTGCCGACATTAGATGCGGATGAATACTATTGGTCTGATCTCATTGGCCTGTCGGTTGTGACAGAAGAAGGGGTTGTTTTAGGACAAGTGGAACGTCTGATAGAAACGGGCTCGAATGACGTTTTAGTTGTGAAAGGTGAGACACGGGAACATTTGATCCCCTATATCTTGAATGATTATGTGTTGTCAGTGGATTTAAAGGCGCGCGTTATACGTGTTTCTTGGGATCCGGAGTTTTAAGTATTCATGTGGTGTGGTATTGTCACGTTGTTTCCAGAGATGTTTAAAGCACTCACGGATTACGGGATAACACGGCGGGCGGTTGAACGGGGGTTGTTGGAGCTTCATTATTGGGATCCTCGCGATTTTTCAACCGATCCACACCAGAGTGTAGATGATAGGCCTTATGGCGGTGGCCCTGGCATGGTGATGGGTGTATATCCATTGCGTCATGCAATCATCGCGGCAAGAAAAGCTGCGGGTGATCAGGCAAAAGTGATTTATTTATCGCCACAAGGGCAAAAGCTGTCGCAGGAGCGTATTAGGCAGGCCGCGACAGATTCAGCGCGATTTGTTTTTGTAGCGGGTCGATACGAGGGTGTTGATGAACGGCTCGTCACCTTAGAAGTGGATGAAGAATGGTCCATCGGAGACTACGTATTAAGTGGTGGTGAATTAGCCATTATGGTTGTATTGGATGCCATTACGCGTTGGATACCCGGCGCATTAGGGGATAAAGATTCGGCCTTACTCGATTCTTTTTCGGAAGGATTATTAGATTGTCCGCATTACACGCGTCCAGAAGTAGTGGATGGTTTGCAGACACCAGCAGTTTTGTTGAGCGGTAACCACGCGGAAATTTTGAAGTGGCGGTTAAAGCAAAAGCTTGGACGTACCTGGTTAAGGCGTAAAGATTTGTTAGAAAAGCTGGAATTAAGTCTCGAGCAGCAAAAATTGTTGCAAGAATTTATTGAAGAAATGAATCATTCGTAGGGGCGGATCGCTGTGTTCGCCCTGGTTATGTAAATGTAGAATTTAGGAGTAGAAAACATGAGTACCGTTATTCAACAGATTGAAGCAGAACAATTAAAACAGGATGTTCCGGTGTTTAGATCGGGTGATATCGTTGTTGTACAAGTCGAAGTTAAGGAAGGTACGCGTACACGTGTTCAGGCTTACGAAGGTGTTGTTATTGCAAAACGCAATCGCGGACTGAATTCTTCTTTTACAGTACGTAAAATTTCGCATGGCGAAGGCGTAGAGCGTGTTTTTCAAACACACAGTCCGATTATAAAAGGCATTGAAGTAAAACGTCGTGGAGATGTTCGCAAGGCAAAACTGTATCATTTGCGTGGTCTTACGGGTAAGGCAGCGCGAATCAAAGAACGTTTAGCGCAAAGAAATGCGAGCGTCGAATTGGATACCACTGAAAACACGTAATCTGCATTGGATAACGTCGTTATTGTTAATGAATTTGTTAATGCGCTCTGGCTGGAGCGTGGGTTTAGCAAAAACACCTTAGCGGCTTATCAGAGCGATCTGAAACACTTTATTGCTTGGTTAACAGAACAGGGGGAGCCAAAAACCCTCGTCAGTGTCGCAGATCTCGATGTCATGGGTTATTTAGCCCACCGTACGTTGGAAGGGACGCACGCCAGAACCAATGCGCGTATTCTTTCTTGTCTGCGAACTTTCTATCATTATTTATTACGTGAAAAATATTGTCAGCAAGATCCCACTGTTAATATTGCGAGTCCCACGATCGGACGATCGATTCCTAAAGATCTGTCTGAGGCAGAGGTCGAAAGTTTATTACAAGCGCCCAATATAGAAGAACCCATGGGTTTGAGAGATAAAGCGTTATTAGAAATGCTTTATGCCTGCGGCTTAAGGGTTACGGAATTGGTTAGTCTTACCCTTGAACAAGTTAATTTACAACAAGGGGTTGTGCGAGTGATGGGAAAGAATGATCGCGAACGTGTTATCCCTTTTGGTGAGGAGGCGGCTGTTTGGTTGCAACGTTATTTAACAATAGGGCGTCCCAATTTTTGCAGGGGCGGACAAAAGGGCGGATACAGCGATCCGCCCCTACAGGTTTTTCTGAGCAATCGCGCTGTTGCAATGACCCGCCAAACCTTTTGGCATCGCATTAAACATTATGCAAGACAAGTGGGGATCCATAAACCTCTATCTCCTCATACCTTAAGACATGCGTTTGCCACCCATTTAGTGAATCATGGTGCGGATTTGCGCGTGGTTCAAATGATGTTGGGCCATGCCAGTATTTCGACCACCCAAATTTATACCCATGTGGCCAACAGCCGACTGAAAGCCCTGCATTTAAAACATCATCCTCGAGGTTAATCATAAATTGGTATATGATTAAATACGAAGATAGGAAGTCTTCAATGCGTCTTCAATTCATGAGGAAAGGTTTTATGAAGCAAGTTAGCGTGATTTTTTTCTTATTGTTGTTCTTTGGCCAATGTTTGGCAAACAACACAAATGAAACAAGCAAGCTAGACCAAGTTAAGCCAGACCAAGCTCAGCTGGAGCAAGCCGCTAAGCTAGAGCAAGCTAAATTAGAGGAAGCTAAGCTAGCGGAAAGCAAGGTCGAGCAAGGGAATATCAAAAAGCAGGTACATGCGGCGTTTCCTGAACTGGTTGTTGAAACTATCAAACAAAGCCCAGTTTCTGGCTTGTATCAATTAACATCAGGACCGGTTGTTTTATATGCGAGCAATGACGGTCGGTATCTATTAGCTGGTGATGTTTTAGATCTAGAAAGCGATGATGATGATCGCAATGTGACTGAACCCGCTCGTCGAGATGCGCGGGTATCTGTGTTAAAGCGATTGGATCCAAAAGAGATGGTTATTTACCGTCCCAAAACCGTGAAGGCTGTCGTTACGGTTTTTACGGATGCGGATTGTGGCTACTGTCGAAAGTTGCATCAGGAAATCCCACGGCTGATGGATTTAGGGATTGAGCTGAGATATTTGGCTTACCCCAGACAAGGGCACGGTTCTGCTACATATACAAAAATGGAATCTATTTGGTGTTCTAATGATCCGAAAAGTATGATGACAAAGGTTATGGAAGGCGAACACGTGCAACCCATAACCTGTAGAAATACGATTCCAGCACAATTATTATTAGGTGAAAAATTGGGTATTTCAGGGACACCTACCCTTGTATTTGCAGATGGCTCGCTTTGGGCAGGATATCTTACCGCCGAGAAATTGGCTAAAGAAGCGATAAAACATCGTTTGAAGGAGTAAATGGAGCTCTCATGCGCATATTGGTGGCCGAACAAGATAGTACACATCGCCAGAAACTGGTGGAAGCAATACAAAAATGGGGTCATGTTGTAGAAGAGGCTCTAACGAGTCGCGAAGTTGTTGCCCTATGTCGAAAAAAATGTCCCGATCTGGTTTTGGTAGATTTTCAATTGCCAGGAGAGGGAGGGTTAGAGCTTGTGCGTCAGATCCGTCAGACCGGAGGGCATGCTGTTTGGGTACCGCTTATTTTGCTCGGTGACGCTTTTTCTGAATCCGAAATGGTGCAAATTGTAGAAGCGGGTGCGGATGATGTTTTGTTAAAGCCGATTAATGATGGAAAACTCATGTTAAAAGTCCACTCTGCCAATCGATTGTTAAATCTAAAAGAAGAAGTGTTTAAAGTCGCGCATGAGCTAGTTGTTGTGAATCGCGCATTACAGAATGTAATAGCACAGGATACGTTAACGGGGATAGGGAATGCAGAGAGTCTAGACGAAGCAATGGAGCGTGAATGGTTTGCGGCTAAACGTACAAATTTGCCGATTTCTTTTATTATTTTCAATATCGACTTTTTTCAGCAATATAATCAAACCTATGGTGCGGAAGCTGGTGATCAGGTGTTGAAAAAAGTAGCTGAATGTTTAAAAAAGGCATTAATAGGTATTACGGATGCGACCTTAGGTCGGATGATCGGCGATACGTTTGGCGTGTTGTTGCCAAAGCTTGATCGCGAACCCGCTTATAAAATTGGCGAGAAGTTGTATGCAGCGGTCGATGCTTTAAACATTCCACATAAGAGTTCGGGTTGTAGCGATCATATTACCGTAAGCTTTGGTGTTGCAACGGTTGATCCCGGTCATTTTACAAAGCCGTGGGATCTGAAAGACGCTGCGGATTTTGGTTTATACCAAGCCAAACACCGCGGTCGTAATCGTGGGTTTTTGGTGACGGCCGAAGAGGTTGTTAAATAATTTTTTCTAAAATCTCTAATGTATCCAAACCAATGTGCCAGTCGGTACAGATTCAAATAATTTAACAACATCTTCCGCGCTCATGTGCACACAACCTTTGGTGCTAGGAGCGCCTAATTTCCATTCCATTGTGGTGCCATGAATATAAATCGCTCTTATTTCGCTATCGATGATTCTACCCAATTTGTCTCGCCCTTTGTTTAATCCCGGCTGTAATCCTTCAAGACGCAGAATGCGCGTAGAAACATAATCTTTGCGATGTTGATTTCGAGGTTGTGGGCGCCAAGTGCCGACGAATTGTCTGCGGTGAAAAATGCTGTAATGCGGTGTGCCATGTCCAATTTTTTCATTGATTCGGTGTAGGCCTTGCGGGGTTTGAAAAGTATTAATTCTTTGCCCAATTCCGCGTTTACTGGTAGAGATGGTATACGTTTTTTTAATGGCACCGTTATGTAAAACCGCGAGCGTTTGTTTTTTAGTGTCGACCATCAGGATATGTTCGGTGGGTTGCACGCCCAGAGAAGAGATATGTTCGTGCACTTTTTCGGGGGGTACATGTGGAACAGCAGAGGTGCGGGTACATCCGCAGCATAGTAAAAGTAGTAAGTTAACTGTCGTTTTTTTAAGGAATGTTTGTAATTTTTCTAGCATATTTTTTACCTATCTCACATATTTTATATCTGTAATGTTGTTAATCATAACATCAGAGGAAAAGTGGTCAAGTCCGAACATAGACAAATGTTAGGAACATACGAATTGTTCGCGTTTCAGAGTAATAATTTTTTGTGTTCAGGCTTAGCATTTTTGTTGCCCCTTGACCCATTTGAGCCATGCTCCTATAATGGGTTTCTTTTCTGGGTAGCCCAGAGAAATTCTCCTTGTCTTATCACTTTATTTTTAAAGTAGAAAGACTAACTAAATCCATAAGGAGCTATTATGCGTCACTATGAAGTTGTATTTATGGTTCATCCGGACCAAAGCGAACAGGTTCCTGCCATGTTAGAGCGCTATCGCGCGGCTATCGAGACCAAAGGTGGGAAGATCCATCGAGTAGAAGATTGGGGGCGCCGACAATTAGCTTACCCCATCAATAAACTCCACAAAGCGCATTACATCCTGTTGAATGTCGAATGTGGTCAAGAATCCTTAAATGAGCTTACCAATAGTTTTCGTTTTAATGATGCGGTGATTCGTCATTTAGTGATACTGGAAGACGAAGCCATTACCGAACCTTCTGTATTAATGAAGGAAAAAGACGAACGCAAAGAGGGTGGTTCTAGACATCGTGGCTCACGTGATCGTGGTTATGATGAAGAGGAAATCTTTGGGGTGGAAGAAGACCAACAGATGGTTGGGTAAGGTTCGAAAAAATATTTAAATTGGAGTGTGGAATCATGGCTCGTCAATTTCGTCGCAGAAAATTTTGTCGTTTTACGGCAGCAAAAGTTAAAAAGATTGATTATAAAGATCTGGCAACCTTAAGAAGTTTTATTACAGAAAGTGGTAAAATTGTTCCAAGCCGCATTACTGGTACGAAGGCTCGATATCAACGACAGCTTTCGCGCGCGATTAAAGTGGCGCGATATTTGTCTTTGTTGCCTTATTGCGATCAACATTAAATTTTTGAAAAGAGGTAATGCGTTGTGGAAATTATTTTATTAGAAAGGGTTCCTCATTTAGGACAATTAGGCGATAAAGTGCGTGTTAAACCCGGGTTTGGCCGCAATTTTTTAATTCCAACGGGGCGTGCGTTGCCTGCAACAAAGGCGAATTTGATTTCTTTTGAAGCGCGGCGTGCAGAAATAGAAGCTGCCGCTAATCAGCGCTTAGAGAAAGCGAAAGAACGTGCACTACTGCTAGAAGGTCTTAATATTACCATCGTGGCAAATGCGGGTGAAGAGGGTCGGTTGTTTGGTTCTGTAGGCACACATGAGATCGCAGATGCGGTTAAGAAGATGGGGCATGCGCTTACCAAAGGTGAGGTACACCTTGCAGCAGGATCTATTCGTCAGTTAGGTGATTATGAGGTTGAGTTGTATCTATTAGGTGAAGAAATCACTGCAAAAGTTCGCGTTTCCGTTATCGCAGTTTAGTTTAATATTGTAATGTAGGGGCCGGTTTCCCTGCCGGCCCGGCTAACAAGAGACAAGCATGAGCCAGAATCCTGATCTCAAAGTTCCGCCACATGCCATAGAAGCAGAACAAGCTGTATTAGGTGGCTTGATGCTTGACAACAATGCGTGGGATCACATCGCCGATCGTATTGTAGAACATGATTTTTACCGTCTTGATCATCGCACCATCTATCGCATTATGGCAGACTTGGTGTTGCAGTCTAAACCTCTCGATATTATTACGGTCTCAGAAGCGTTAGAGCGTTCTAAAGAATTAGATATTGTCGGTGGGCTTAATTATTTAGGCGGTCTTGCAAAAAATACACCGACTTCCGCAAACATTGCAGCCTACGCAGATATTGTTCGTGAGCGTGCTATTCTTCGACGGTTAATCGAAGTGGGTGGCGAAATTTCAGAATCTGCTTTTGATCCGGGCAACAGAAAGGCGCAAGAACTATTAGATGATGCCGAACGGAAAGTTTTTTCGATTGCACCCAAAGGTGGTCATGGCACAAGCGTTGGACCGGAACATATAGCAGCAATTTTGACGCGCACGACTGATAGAATAGATGCATTATTTCATGCTAAATCGCCTATCACAGGCGTTTCAACAGGATTTACGGATTTTGACAATATGACGGCAGGGTTACAAGCGTCTGATTTGATTATTGTCGCAGGCCGTCCCTCGATGGGTAAAACGGCCTTTGCAGTCAATCTTGCGGAATATGCGGTTATGAAAAATGAAGGTGCGGTGCTTATTTTTAGTATGGAAATGCCCGCCGAATCATTGGCCATGCGTATGCTTTCTTCTCTAGGCCGAATCGAGCAGCAACGCATACGTACGGGTCAATTAGAAGATGATGATTGGCCACGCGTGAGTGCTGCCATTAGCATGCTACATTCTAAAAAATTATTAATTGATGACAGTGGCGCATTAAGTCCTTTTGAGGTACGTGCAAGGGCGCGTCGCGTCGCGCGTGAGTATGGAGGCTTAGGTTTAATTGTGATCGATTATTTGCAATTAATGCGGGTGCCAGGACATAGTGAAAACCGCACTACTGAGATTTCCGAGATTTCACGCTCTTTAAAAGCGTTAGCACGCGAGTTAAATGTGCCAGTGGTGGTGTTATCGCAGTTAAACCGAGGACTCGAACAACGCCCTGATAAACGTCCGATGATGTCTGATTTAAGGGAATCGGGTGCAATCGAGCAAGATGCCGATTTAATTGTTTTTATTTATAGAGACGAAGTTTATAACAAAGATAGCAATGATAATAAAGGAACTGCAGAAATCATTATTGGCAAGCAAAGAAATGGTCCGATCGGATCCGTAAAGTTAACCTTTTTGGGTCAGTATGCGCGTTTTGAAAATTATTCAGCGGATAGTAGAGCCATGGAGGGTTTTTATGGCTCGCGCACTTAAAGCTTTAATTAGTGTAGGCGCGCTTCAACAGAATTTAGCAAAAATTCGTGCACGTGTTCCTCAGCAAAAAATAATGGCCATGGTGAAGGCGGATGGTTATGGTCATGGCCTTGTAAACGTTGCCGTTGCTTTAAAAGATGCGGATGCTTTTGGTGTGGCTTGCCTTGAAGAAGCCGTGGCATTGCGCGAAGCAGGGGTTAAAAACCGCATTGTATTAATGAGCGGTTTTTATGATGCGCGGTTGGAATTGCCATTGATTCTTGAATTAAATTTAGAGCTTGCTATTCATCACGAAGGGCAAGTGAATGAGCTCACATTGGCTTGCCTAAAAGAAGACATTATTTCGCGCACGCTCCCTGTTTGGATTAAAGTTAACACGGGCATGAATCGTTTGGGGTTTCAGTGTGATCAGGTGCACACTGTTTTTGAAACCTTAAGTCAATGTCCGCTTGTAAAGCATCAAGGTTTTATCACGCATTTTGCCAGTTCGGAAGAAGCGGATAATGCGAAAACTGTAGCTCAAATCGATCGGTTTTTTCAGGCCGTGGAAGCGTTGCCGGGCGAAAAAAGCTTGGCCAATTCTGCAGCGATTTTAGGGGTGCCGGCTTCCCATGCAGATTGGGTGCGTCCTGGCATTTTACTCTTTGGCGTATCGCCGTATCCGGGTCGTGTTGGGCGAGATGAAGGTCTCACTGCTGTGATGACCCTGCAATCCGAGCTTATTGCCATTCAATCGCTAAAAGCAGGAGAGGCGGTTGGGTATGGTGGAGAGTATGTTTGTACAAAGGACACCCGAATCGGTGTGGTGGCAGCGGGCTATGGTGATGGGTACCCCCGTTTGATGCCAGCCGGGACACCGGTGTTGGTGAATGGGCAGGCTGTGCCTTTAGTAGGTCGGGTTTCGATGGATATGCTAACGGTCGATTTAGGGAACCAACCTGAAGCAAAGATTGGGGATCCTGTTCAACTATGGGGACCCGATTTGCCGGTCGAAAGGGTGGCCGCAGCAGTGGGTACGAGTGCATATGAACTATTAACCCGGCTAGCTAAACGTGTCCCTTTTGAAATGTGTTAAATCTGATATACTGGCGTACTGCCCCTTGATTTTGGGGGGATTAGCCCCATATAACCTGTAGGGGTTAGTTCCTTGTGCTGACCCGGGTCGTTCGTTGAACCACTAACTTTTTTTAACGTTGAATCGGAGGAAGAGAAAAAATGAGCAATATGAATATTCGTCCCTTACATGATCGCGTGATCATAGAACGTCTAGAAGAGCGCACAACGGCTTCAGGCATTGTTATTCCTGATACTGCAGGCGATAAGCCACAGCGTGGTAAAGTTCTTGCTGCGGGCCCTGGAAAATACGAAAATGGTGCTTTGCGTAAGCCTGATGTGAAAGTGGGCGATCAAGTACTATTTGGTAAGTATTCTGGTACTGAAGTGAAGGTAAATGGTAAAGATCTCTTGGTTATGCGTGAAGAAGACATTATGGGTGTTATCGAAGGCTAGAGATTTTATGCACAATGATGCATTTTTGAACAATAAACAATTGTATACAGAGGAGTAAATAATATGGCTGCTAAGGTATTAAATTTTAGTGGAGATGCGCGTCAGCGTTTGTTACAGGGTGTTACGGTATTAGCCAGCGCGGTTAAGGTCACCCTTGGACCTCGTGGTCGAAACGCTATTATTCAAAAATCTTTTGGTGCTCCACTTGTTACAAAAGATGGCGTAACGGTTGCCAAAGAAATTGAACTGGAAGATCCCATTGCCAATATGGGTGCTCAAATGGTTAAAGAAGTGGCCTCTAAAACGTCTGATGTTGCTGGCGATGGTACAACAACGGCAACAGTATTAGCGGAAGCCATTGTGAAAGAAGGTCAAAAATTAGTTGCTGCCGGTGTGAATCCGATGGATCTTAAGCGTGGGATTGATAAAGCAACGAGTGCGGTGGTTGCAGAACTTAAAAAGTTTTCTGTGCCTTGCAAAGATAGCAAAGCGATTGCGCAAGTGGGCTCTATTTCTGCTAATTCGGATGAATCCATTGGTAAGATTATTGCCGACGCGATGGAAAAAGTTGGTAAAGAAGGCGTTATTACGGTTCAAGAAGGTCCTAGCTTTAATGATGAATTAGATGTCGTTGAAGGTATGCAATTTGATCGCGGTTATATTTCACCTTACTTTGTGAATAAGCAAGAAAACATGACCTGCGAATTAGAAAATCCCTATATTTTATTAGTGGACAAGAAAATTAGCAGTATCCGTGAATTGTTACCCGTATTGGAAGCAACTGCAAAATCGGGTCGCGCTTTATTCATTATTGCTGAAGATATAGAAGGCGAAGCATTAGCAACATTGGTTGTGAATAATATGCGTGGCATCGTTAAAGTTTGTGCGGTTAAAGCACCTGGTTTTGGCGATCGTCGTAAAGCCATGTTGCAGGATATTGCTATTCTGACGAGATCTAAAGTGATTTCAGAAGAAATTGGTTTAACGATGGAAGCCACGACAATTGAAGATTTGGGTTCTGCCAAAAGTATTGTTGTCACTAAAGAAAATACAACTATTGTTGGTGGTAGCGCTAAGAGTACGGAAATTGAATCACGCATCAAAGAATTACGTAGGCAAGTAGAAGATACCACTTCTGATTACGATCGCGAGAAGTTGCAAGAGCGAATCGCTAAATTGTCTGGTGGTGTTGCCGTTATCAAGATAGGCGCAGGCTCTGAAGTCGAAATGAAAGAGAAAAAAGCGCGTGTAGAAGATGCATTACATGCAACACGTGCTGCTGTTGAAGAAGGGGTTGTGCCTGGTGGTGGTGTAGCTTTAGTGCGTACTTTGCCGATGTTGCTGAAGTTAAAGGGCGATAACGAAGATCAAAATCATGGTATTACGATTATCATTCGAGCGTTAGAAGCACCGTTACGTCAAATCGTTTCAAACGCAGGTGGCGAACCCGCTGTGGTTATCGAACGTGTTAAATCAGAATCCGGTAACTTTGGTTACAATGCGGCATCTGGCGAATACGGCGACATGGTAAAGATGGGTATTTTGGATCCTACCAAAGTTACACGTACCGCTTTACAACAAGCAGCTTCCATTGCAGGCTTATTAATTACCACGGAATGTACTATCTCAGAAGCGCCAAAGTCTGAGAAAGAAGGCGCTGGCGGTATGGGCGGCGGTATGGGCGGCGGCATGGGTGGTATGGGCGGAATGGGTGGCATGGGCGATATGATGTAATATTGTCTCTATATTGGGCAGACACAGCGGTCTGCCCCTACAATTCATCCTCTCTCGGTCTACGGGAGAGGGTGCCCGCGAAAAGCGGTGAGGGCTAGAGTTGAGGGAAGAACAATGCAAAAATGGATTTTAGTTTGGTTGATTCTTTTATCATGTTTTGTGCAAATGCCTTCGTTTGCAGATGATGCAACAAAAAAAACAGATAACGCAGCAGCAAAAACCATTCCTAAAAAACAGGATCTGCAGCATTTTGATACGATTAATTTGTCGGGTGTCGGCAATTTATATATTAAGCAAACCGATCAAGAAAATTTTACAATGGAGGCAGACGAGACTTTGTTGCCATTGATTAAAGTCAGCGTTAAAGATAAAACCTTATATATTGATCTCGCGGATGCTTCAAGTCATCTAAAAGCCAATATCAAGTATTATTTAAATATTAAAACAGTCAATAGTATTACAGCATCCGGTTTAACTCATGTTTTTATTCCGAACGGTCTTCAAACAGATACCCTGAAGCTTTCGATTAGCGGATTCGGGAGCGAAGCTCATCTCAATATCAATGTAAAGCAATTGACAGCTAAAGTTGACGGTGGCGCAAAGGTCGAAGCGAGTGGTGTTGCAGGTGTGCAAATGGTCGAAATTCGTGGTGCAGGAGAATTCGATGGCACTAAACTTGCGGGAGACACAGCGACAGTTTCTATTGATGGATCAAGCATTGCTAAAACCAATGTCTCGGGTAAGTTGTCGGTAGATATTTCAGGCGATGCAGAGCTTAAGTATTGTGCTAAGCCAGATATTACTCAGAAAATATCCGACAATGGTAAAATATCGCGTTTGGAGTCGGGTTGTTAGCCTCATCCGGCGCTACGCGCCACCTTTAACGACAAATGACATGCAGTTTTTGATTTGGTATTAAAATGCTAAGAGGCGACTGGCGTGTTTTCCTCTTCAAAAACATCTTCAATTTTTGGAGCAAATAATAATTTTTTGGCCCAAACCATTAGTGCATCAGTATGCGCATTTTTAATTCTATCCAGATATTTTTGGGGCACTGTTTGAAATTTAATTGTTAGTTGAGATACTAACATTTCACCCTCGCCAATTACTTTTCCTTTTTCGATTCCAAGTGCTTCGCCTTTTCGGATCCCCACACGCTCTGCAGTTGAAACATAGGTCATTTTGAATTCCTCCTCAATTTTTTCTATCGTCTCGTTGTATTCTAACTCAAGCTCTGGTGGTAGTGCTATTATCCAATCTATAAATTTAAATAGTGTTAACAAATCTTGTTTTTTCCAAAAGCGATAAAATGCTCAAAATAAATATCAAGTATGTCTTTCCATGGACCATCGAATTCTGGTTTGTGTTTTTCCATCATTATGCCCCATAAAAACGGATTGCGTTAAATATTTATAACATTCCAGAA
>JBPOIR010000060.1:0-7864 GCA_052034335.1 Pseudomonadota bacterium
GCCGCTAAACTGTCTAAGCCGACAGGCCCTCCGTTGAATTTTTCGATGACTGCGTTCAAAAGCTTTCTATCCATCATATCAAAGCCTTCGGCATCCACATTTAATAAATCCAAAGCCTTATCTGCAATGGCTGCATCAATTATGCCTTGTCCTTTAACCTCCGCGTAATCTCTGACGCGACGCAATAATCGATTGGCAATTCTGGGGGTTCCGCGAGAGCGACGTGCAATTTCCAGAGCACCCGCTTCATTGATATCTAAATTTAAAATAATAGCAGAACGGGTCACAATATGGCATAAATCCGCTACCGTATAAAATTCTAAGCGTTGCACAATCCCAAAACGATCGCGCAAGGGCGAAGTTAATAACCCTGCCCGGGTTGTTGCACCGACGAGTGTAAATGCCGGCAAATCCAAGCGAATCGATCGGGCAGCAGGCCCCTCACCGATCATGATATCTAACTGCCCATCTTCCATCGCAGGGTATAAAATTTCTTCCACAACTGGACTCAAACGGTGAATTTCATCGATAAATAAAACATCTTTGGCTTCTAAATTGGTTAATAATGCTGCCAAATCGCCAGCTTTTTCTAACACAGGACCTGAGGTTTGTTTTAACGACACACCCATTTCGGAGGCAATAATATGTGCCAATGTTGTTTTTCCAAGACCAGGCGGCCCAAAAATTAACACATGATCTAAAGCCTCTTTGCGGTTTTTAGCCGCCTGAATAAACACGGCCATTTGCTCGCGCACTTCGGGTTGACCAATGTAATCTTTTAACCATTTCGGACGAATCGCTTTGTCTACACGTTCGTCATCCGGACGCGCTGCAGCTGTCGTTAATCGATCGGTTTCTATCATACAAATTCCTACTCAAGCTCTTGCCAACCCCTGAAGCGCACGCCGAATTAATTCTTGGCTGCTCGCCCCCTCAAATAATACTCTGCCAATCGCACGCGTCGCTTCTTGGGGCTTGTAACCTAATGCAATCAACGCGCTCACAGCCTCTTCTTCAACGGCTCTTGGCGAAGTCGTATCCACCGCATCTTCAAATAATTTTCTTGAAAAATCCTCATGCGCTGAAACAGCAACATTGAGTTTTCCTGCCATTTCTATAATTAATCGTTCGGCTGTTTTTTGACCCACGCCCGGCAATCGAATCAATAATGCTGTTTCACGATTATCAACACATTTAATAAACTGTAATACATCCATGCCCGACAAAATGGTTAAAGCCATTTTGGGGCCAACGCCCGACACTTTAATTAAGGCTTTAAACAAAGTGCGTTCTCGCTCTTCATAAAAACCGTAAAGCACCTGTGCATCTTCTCGCACCTGAAAATGCGTAAACAACGTGACTGGGCTACCCACTTCAGGTAACTTATAGATAGTAGACATCGGTGCCTGCAATTCATACCCAACACCCCCGACTTCTATTAATAAATAGGGTGGCTTCTTAACCTCAAGTATTCCTCTTAAACGTCCAATCATATATCTCTCCAGATTTTTTTTCGCCTGAGCATGCACATGTCCAGTCTACAAGAGCCCCCGTGTATTTTGTGCATGACACACAGCCACCGCTAAAGCATCTGCCGCATCTGCTTGAGGCAAGCCGCTCAGTTTAAGTAAAACCTTCATCATATGCTGTACCTGGACTTTATCGGCGGCACCATTTCCAACCACCGTTTTTTTAACTTGACGCGCCGTATACTCTGCAATACTAAGCCCATTGAGCGTTGCCGCAACAATCGCAACCCCGCGTGCCTGCCCTAATTTTAAAGCACTGGAAACATTGATGTGCACAAAAATCTTTTCAATGGCAGCAATCGTGGGAGAAAAATCCTGAATAACCTTCGTTAACCCCTCAAAAATATGTTGCAATCGCTGTTCCCACGGGTGTTTTCCCGTACGGATACATCCACTGGTGATATAAATATGTTTCCCGCGCACCTGTTCGATAATACCAAACCCTGTGGTTTGAGAACCTGGATCAATCCCTAAAATACGGATAAAACAATCCCCCTAAAGCATATCTTCAGCAATATCCGCATTTGAATAAACCGATTGCACATCCTCTAATTCTTCTAAGAGATCAACTAATTTCATAAATTTTTCTGCAAGATTTTGATCAGTAAGAGCAACATTCGTCACCGGAATCAAAGCAATTTCTGCTTGTTCCGGCTTAAGGTTGTGTGCTTCTAACGCCCGTTTAACCTTGGAAAAATCCTCAAACGCGGTTGTCACCTCGAGGCTGCCATCTTCCTCTGTGTGAATATCTTCTGCGCCATATTCTAACGCAATATTCATGATCTCCTCTTCCGAAGTCCCCGCAGGAAAAAGAATCTGACCTTTTTCGTGAAATAAATAAGCCACCGAACCATCGGTTCCCAAATTACCACCATATTTTGTAAATAAATGCCGCACATCCGATACCGTCCGTTTTCGATTATTCGTCAAACAGTCGACTATCATTGCAACACCGCCAGGCCCATAGCCCTCGTAACGCACCTCTTCCAAGTGTTGCCCTTCCTCAGTGCCTACACCCCGTTTGATCGCGCGATCAATGGTGTCTCGGGTCATATTCGCCGTTAAGGCTTTATCTATTGCGGTTCTTAAACGCGGATTCGTTTGGGGATCGGCTCCCCCCTGGCGTGCCGAGACCGTAATTTCCCGAATATATTTTGTAAATAATTTACCCCGCCTCGCATCTTGTCCCATTTTACGAAATTTTATGTTTGCCCACTTGCTATGTCCAGCCATTTTCTTCTCTACCAAGTTAAATTACGTTTTCCTGACCCACCAAGTAACGATTCTATCACAGACAGCAATTGTTGGTATTAAGGTAACACCAACATATCTTGAAGACTGGAGTTCGGTAGAAGGCCAAAAAAAACAAACTGGTTTCTATACGAAGTTGCACATTTAACTAATTTATCTATACTAAATAGGAGCAAAGAATCAAAGGGAGATTGAGGTATGCGTTTACGAGGATGTATCGACAGAAAAAATATATTCTTATTCGCCATCTTATCCGGCGCAAGTCTTAGTCAACCTGCCTGGGGCACAGCCTTTCAAAGGTTGCAGCAAAATGTTACCAATATGGGCACTGGTTATGCCGGTACAGCTGCTTTAGCTGAAGATGTTAGCACAAACTATTATAATGCCGCAGGATTAACAAGTCTTTGTAACGAACAAATCTCGATAGGCGGTGTTGGGTTTCTGCCCCATACAAAACTTAATGTAACACGTGCAACCTCAACTACAGGAACACTTCTTACACCAAGCACGGGACGCGTAAAACCAAACAACAATACCTTGCTCCCCTTTATACATTATGGTAATCGCATTAATGACCGATGGGTTTTTGGGCTGAGTCTTGCGGTACCCTTTGGCTCCAAAACAAATTACAAAACTAGCGACATCACTCGCTATACAGCAACGCGATCAGAGATAAAAACCGTTGATCTTGTGCCAAGTCTCGCTTATCAATTTGATCACAGATTCTCACTGGGTGCAGGCATAGATGCTTTATATACGCAAGTTAAATCTGATTTTCGTTTCGCACCTTTCGGCGGTAGTAATGTAAACACAGATGGTTTTGTGGAAAACACACTCAGCAATTGGGCTTATGGTTATCATATTGGCGGATTATATGAAGTTGATTCTTGCACACGATTTGGCGTGCAATATCATTCTAAATTTGATGCGAAAACAAAAGGAGAATCTTTAACGCAATCGACTGCTGGGTTTCCTACTACAAGCCAAGGCGTCAAAGCGGATTTTCATTTACCGGATTCTACCATATTAAGCGCTTACCATGCTTTCAATGATCAATGGGCTGCGATGGCCGATATACAATTCACGCGCTGGAATCGATTCAAGAACGCGATCTTACGTTTTGATGATGGTTCTCAATTGATTCTGAATGAAAATTATAAAAACACTTTCAGATTCGCAGCAGGTGGTACTTATCAATATAATGAGCCTTGGCGCTTCAGATTTGGCTTAATGTTTGATAAATCACCTATACCAGATGTCCATAGAAATATTTTCATCCCAAATCAAAACCAAATTGTTCCTGCCATTGGTGCACAATATCGAATCTGTAAAACACTGGCTATCGATGTTGGTTACGCACACGTGTTTTTTAAACATGACAATAATTTAAATCAGATGGCACCAACTGCCATTGGGAAAACTCAGGGCCAACAAAACCTACAGGGCTCCATCCGAAATCGCCTTGAAGCAATTGGTCTGCAATTAACCTGGGATATAAAACCATCCTAAATTTATTCAGCCCCCAGAAAGTTTTTGGGGGCTTTTATGAAGATTTATGGCTTTTCAATAATTGCGTAAATTCAATGCCAAAAGACTTTAGTGAACGCCATGTTGAACTAGCCTAAAATCCGATTGCGAAATGCTTATCGCCCTTATTTAGCTTGTTTGGACTGCTGCTCTTTCAATAAAGTATTCATATATTCTGAATTAATTGGCTTGCTAAATAAAAAACCTTGGGCTTCCATACACTCATTTTTTTTCAGAAACTCGCGCTGCTCTTCTGTTTCCATTCCTTCTGCAATAATATTTAATTTTAAACTTTTTGCCATGGCAATAATGGTTTTAACCAAGGTCGCGTTATCTGGATTCGCTTCCGCATTTAAAATAAAGGATTTATCTATTTTTAATTTGTCGAATGGAAACTGTCTTAAATAATTTAAACTTGAATATCCTGTGCCAAAATCGTCCATGGATAGAGATATGCCCATATTTTTAATTTTTTTAACGATTGCCATGACGGCCTCGGTATTCTCCATAATCGCATTTTCGGTTAATTCCAGCTCCAAGTATCGTGCATCAAGCCCCGTTTCTTCCAGAATTTCCTTCAAAACCTCGTCAAATTTTGTTAATCTCAATTGTTTGCTAGAAATATTAACCGATACTCTTATGGGCTTATATCCCGCCATTTGCCATTTTTTATTTTGTGCACAGGCAATCCTCAAAACCTGCTCTCCCAGTTGAACAATAAGACCGGTTTCCTCCGCCAAGTCAATGAATTCTATCGGTTGTAATAATCCGAGCACAGGATGCTGCCAACGGGCTAATGCTTCAACACCAATAATTTCTGAGGTATTCAGATTAATATAGGGCTGATAAAAAACAATAATTTCATTGCGGTTCAGACCTTCTCGCAAGTCGTTTTCCAAGGTGAGTCGCGTCAGAAATTTTTTATTCATGCTCTCTGTATAAAAATTTATCATGTTTTTACCTAACTCTTTTGAGGTATACATGGCAGTTTCCGCATTTTTTATCAGTGCTTCGACAGTTGTTCCATCATTAGGATAGAGACTGACCCCAATACTGCCAGTGACAAAAAATTTATGATCTTCAATTTCAACTGGTGACGCAATTTTCGAAAGTATTTTATTGGCAACCAGCTGCGCTTGCTCTTTTTCATTGAGATCTGTCAGCAGTACAACAAATTCATCTCCGCCTAAACGGCTCACTGTATCTGTTTTTCTAATAAGCGCTGACAATTGTCTTGCAATCGCTCGAAGCAAGTAATCCCCCATGCTATGTCCAAGACTATCGTTGACTAATTTGAATCGATCGAGATCCATAAAAATTATTGCGAGTAACTTTTTATTTCTTTCGGCATCAGCGATAGCTTGCTGTATTCTGTCGTACAAAAGACTTCGGTTAGGCAAGCCTGTCAACTTGTCCGTTGTCGCTTCTTTGAGTAATGCATCTTGCATTTTTTTTCGTTCACTGACATCGCGAAAATCCCAAACCCTACCAACAATGATATTACGCACCTTGTGTGGTAAAGAATAGATCTCAAAAGTTTTTCCATTTTTAAGGTTAACTTCAGAAAAACTGTCAATGTTGACAGCTTCATTATTAGATTTTATAACAGAAATTAATTTTTTAGGCGATTCTAATTGATTTGAAGAAAATTCAACAATACTGTCAAAATTATTTTTTTGCATAACAGTTTGAGGTATGTTCCACATTTCGAGAAATTTTTGATTGAAGTCAACAATTTTCCCTGAAACATCCACCACCAAGATGCCATCTGCGATAGATTCCAATAAAGCTAACGAAGTTTCCAATGCAGCGGTGCGCTTAGTCACTAAATTTTCTAAGCCTGTCATATGTACATCCAATTGTGACTGGATTTTCCATTTTCTACTTAAAGAATAGGCTAATTGTCGTACTTCAATGACATCAAATGGTTTTTTAAGAATCAAAAGGTTCTCTGATTCGCCTAATTTTTTGATGGTTTCATCCCACGAGTAATCAGAATACGCCGTGCATATAACCATCTGTATATAGGGATCAACGCGCCAAATTTGTTGAATCGTTTCAACGCCATCCCAGCCGGGCGGCATACGAATATCCACAAATGCCACGGCGTACGGATTATCACTTTCATTTTTAACTAATGCTAAGGCTTCTTGACCTTGAGAGACACAGTCAAGTTTATAGCGGGGTAATTTTAAATTTGAAAGACTTTCTTCTTGGAATAAACTATTTTTTATATCATTGAGTTTTTGGGCAGACGCACTATCCTTTTGTTCGCGAGGTAATAATATTTTTTTAAAATCATCATGTATGGCAAGATTGTCATCAATGACTAATATTTTCGGTATCCAATCGATTGCTTCCAAAATAATACCCCCTACAATTCTAATACACGGCATGATATGCGCATACTTTTGTAGAAGTATAGACGTTCTTAAAGTATTTATTGGAGGATAACAAGGAACAAATTGGTAATAGGTCGAAAAATTTTCGATTGTTTTTTATAGGTGCTTCATTTTTTGTTCTGATTTAGGCCAAGCATTGAGCACGGCTTTAACCAACGTCGCCAAAGGAATGGCAAAAAACACACCCCAAAATCCCCAAACACCCCCAAAAAACAAGGTGGCAACAACAATCGCAACGGGATGTAAATTCACGGCTTCCGCAAATAATAACGGCACTAATATATTAGCATCTAACCCCTGCACGATAAGATAAACCAATGTAAAATAGCCAAACTGCGAACCCCAACCCCATTGAAAATACGAAACCAATAAAACAGGAATCGTAATCACAATGGCACCCACATAGGGAATTAATACGGATATTCCCACTAAAGCGGCCAATAGAACGGCATATTGCAAATCGAAATACCAAAATACACAATAGGTTGCAAGCGCTACAACTAAAATCTCAACGACTTTTCCACGAATATAATTACCAATTTGGCTATTCACTTCTGCAGAAACTTGGCTTAAAACTCCTCTTTTGTGTGGCAAAAATCCAACCACCCATTGAACCAGCTTGTCACGATCTTTCAAGAAGAAAAATACTAATAAAGGAACCAATACTAAATAGACAACGGCTGTAATAATCGCCGTAATGGAAGACCAAGAAACCGATAATACCGTCTTAGCAGAATTGTGCGCATCGGTTAATAGCTGGCTAGAAAAAGTATTCACTTGTTCTTGTGTTACAAATTGTGGGAAACGGGTCACTAATTCTAAGATCAGTTGCTGCCCTCTTATCAACATATTGGGCAAATTACTAAAAAGCGCAATCACTTCTTTCCACAGCAAAGGTAATAAAAGCAAAAAAGACATTAACAACAACCCCAAAAATCCCACAAACACCAAAATAACCGCCACGAGTCTAGGAACCTTCAGTGGCTGGAGATGGACAATGATCCAGTCTAAAAGATAAGCAATCACAATACTGGCTAACACCGGAGCCAATATCTCACCCATCAAGACAACCAGCCCAAACCCAAGCATTAATACAAAAAACAACAAAACGGCTTCAGGATCTGAAAAATATCGATTAAACCATGTACGCACAAT
>JBPOIR010000119.1:0-11283 GCA_052034335.1 Pseudomonadota bacterium
TATCTTCCGGCGAAATTCCCGTTTTAAAAAAGAAATTTAGTTTTAAAACGATCGTTGAAAACGTCGTAAAGCTTCATCAGACAAAAGCAAATGAAAAAAAATTGCAATTAACGTATTATGTAGACGATAGGATTTCCGCGTATTTGATGGGCGATCATGTGCGTATATATCGCATTATGCTGGAACTAATTGCTAATGCATTGAAGTTTACAGAGCAGGGAGGAATAAGCATTTCTGCGAGCCTTGCCAAAAAGGACGGGCGTGATATTGTCGTAAAGCTTGAAATAGCAGATACAGGTCCGGGAATTCCACCAGAAAAACAGCAAGGACTTTTTGTGACATTTAAGAGACTAACGCCATCGTATCAGGGTATTTACAAAGGAGCGGGTTTAGGACTTTCTGTTGTTAAACAGTTTGTTGACGATTTACATGGTGAAGTCTATATAGAAAGCGAGACGGATAAAGGTGCTAAGTTTATCTGTTTGTTGCCCCTTAAAGAGTCGTTGCTCAACGATGATTATGGAGAAGATATCTATATCCCGCAGGCATAGAGATTGTGCAAGTTTTCTTAGCGTAACGCCATTCAAGCCAAACATCAACAAGACGCTACGACATTTCCTCTACGTTATTTAGCTGATATAAATAAATCGATCAAAGTATTAAAATCAACCAGTAAATAAATTTACGCATTTTTCAATCTTGGTGGGATAAGAGATATTCAGAAGTTGACACCTGTTACGTTACAGGTTATATTAAAGATGATTATACATTTTAAACATAAGGGACTAAAAGCGCTATTTGAAACTGGAAATACCAAGGGGGTAAGACCAGAACACGTAGAGCGATTGTGGTGGATATTAGCGCGACTCGACGTTAGCTGTAGCCCCTATGATATGAGGTTGCCAGGACTGAATCTACATAAACTAAAAGGAACGCTTAAAGGGCATTATGCGGTGTTCGTGTCGGGTAACTGGCGAGTAACCTTTAAGTTTGAGGATCAAAACGTAACAGATGTGAATTATCTAGACTATCACTAAATCAGACGAGGGAAATATCATGAAAATGCACAATCCGCCGCACCCTGGAAAAGTTATTTATGGCCTTTGTATAGAGCCATTAGGCTTGAGTATTACAGAGGCTGCTAAGGGACTCGGAGTGTCTCGAAAAGCATTGTCAGAGCTTATTAATGGACATGCTGGCGTTTCTCCAGAAATGGCGATACGTTTGTCAATGGCCTTTGGTGGAGATCCCGATAGTTGGCTTATGCAGCAAATGCAATATGATCTCTGGATATCTCAACAAAAACTGAAACACCTCCGCATTAAATCGTTTCTTAAGCGTGCAAAACCTATTAGAGTAACGAAAAAACAGGCTATAGCTACAACTTCTCATTCTAAAAAAGTGGCGTAATTAAATTCTGATGGAATGGAATCAAGATTTTAGCGCGATTTTGGCTAAGTTTTGATGGTGTATTTGGATAGGGTATTGGGTGGTGCGAAGTTTTTTAGCGATACTCTCTACCATATAAACAGAGCGGTGTTGTCCGCCGGTGCAGCCAATCGCAACAGTCAGTCGCTCTCGGTTATCAGCCTCAAAATACGGAACCCAGGTTTCAATAAAAGTAGAAATGTCTTTTAATAAAGATTGGGCAGCCGGGATCCGTTCTAAATACTGAATAACAGGCCTATCCAAGCCCGAGTGTTTTCTTAGAGCGGGCTCCAAATCGGTATTGGGAAAACATCTCAAATCAAACACAAAATCGACCCCAGGCGGAAGCCCATGTTTAAAGCCAAAAGATTTCAGCAATAACTGTATGGGCTGTTTTTGGTTAGCCACCATCGGAATGAGAACCTTTATCTTTCAATTTTTCTTTGTGCTTAATGATTTGTTCATCAAGTTTGTCAATTAGCATATCAATGCTGGCATACATATCTTTAGAGGTGCAACTGGCGACTATTTTACCCCCACCTGCCAAATTCATATTGCCTTTTGCAATTTGTTGAAATTTTTTATCAACGCTTAAGATGACATGGGTATTGATAATTTGCGAAAAATGGTTTTCCAATTTTTTAAATTTATCATTGACATGTTGTGTTAGACCAGGCGTTAAGGCAAGATCATGTAAGGCTGTGATTTGAATTGTCATGATAAACTCCTTCATTTAATTAAAACCGAGGTTTTTCCTTTCGTTAGAAGTCGGAACACGCATTGCCTCACGATATTTAGTTACCGTTCTTCGGGCAAGCGCTATTCCATATTCTAACAGCACTTCTGTAATCTTATGATCACTTAAGGGGGCTTGGCTAGTCTCCTTGGCTATTATTTTTTTTATAAGGGCACGAATGGCAATGGTTGAGGCCTCTTTTCCTTTGGGAGAAATAATGGCATTAGAAAAAAAGTATTTGAGTTCAAAAATGCCGCGTGGCGTCAGGATATGTTTTTTTGTTGTGATGCGCGATATTGTAGATTCATGGAGTTCGGTTTTACGGGCGATATCTTGCAGGCTAAGGGGCTTCATTTTTTCTTCTCCGAAATCTAAAAAATCTTTTTGTTCATTCAGGATACAGCCAGCCACTTTCAATAAGGTTTGGTTTCGTGTTTGAAGCGCTTTTAAAAAATACTTTGCTTCTTTTAAATGTGCTTTGAATAATTCTACAGTATTGTCTGCCGTTGTTTTTTGTTGGATCAGATTCGCATAATGCGCATTGATACGTAATTTTGGCATAAACGTATTATTTAATTCTATAACACATTGATTATTCTTCTTATGTATAATCACATCAGGTATTATATATTCTGATTTTTTAGTTGATAATTGTGTGCCCGGTCTTGGATTAAGAGAAGTTAAAATTTTGATGATGTCTTTTAGGTCGGCGCTATTTAGATGTAATTTATTTTTTAGACTGGCGTAATCTCTTTTTCCTAAAATTTCCAAATGTTCTGAAACTAATAATTTAAGCTCCGCCATCCACGGTGTTGCAAGTGGTAGGCTATTTAATTGGATATTTAAACATTCCGATAAATTTCTAGCGCCAACGCCTAAAGGATCAAATTGTTGAATGTGGCATAAGACGGCTTCGATTTCATTTTCACTGGCTTGTGGCTTAAAATTTAGGCTCTCTTGGATTTCAGATAATGGGCATAATAAATAACCTTCCTCAGATATCGCATCGATGAGCGTTGTTGCAATTATTTTATCCCTTGCAGAAAAAGGCGCCAGTTCCATTTGCCAATACAAGTGTTCTCGTAATGTCATTTCGGCGGATTTTTGTAAAAGAAGCTCTTTTTTTCTATCGAGATAATCGCGCTCCCAATTTTCGCCAGAAAATTGACTAAAGAGAAGATTATTTTCTTCATGTACATCGATCTCGTTTGCTTCTATTTGTTCAAGGAGCAGATTGGATTCTAAGCGTGTTTGAATTTCCAGTTCGAGTTCCAGTGAAGACATCTGCAACAATTTAATCGCTTGTTGCAATTGAGGGGTCATCTTTAACTGTTGGTTTAGCCCAAGTTGTAATGAAATTTGCATGAAGTTATTATAGCAAATAACTAACATCGTGCCATTTTGACCTATAGCGTAAATTCTTCCCCGAGGTAGACTTTGCGAACTTCAGGATGCGCAGAGATGTGCTCGGCGCTGCCTTCAGCAATGACCTGCCCATTATGCACGATGGCGGCTCGATGACAAATATCGAGCGTATCCCTGACATTATGATCCGTCATTAAGATGCCGATGCCGCGCTGACTTAAGTGGTTAATAATTTGCTTAATATCGATAATTGAAATAGGATCGACACCTGCAAAAGGCTCATCTAATAACATAAATTTTGGTTTTCTGGCTAAAGCACGTGCAATTTCAACGCGCCGTCTTTCTCCACCCGAAAGACTAAACCCCATGGCATCTCGAATATGCGAAATACGAAATTCATACAGTAAATTTTCTAAAAGGGATTTTTGTCCGCTTTTGTCGAGATCACCCCGAGTTTCTAAAATGGCCATAATATTATTAGCAACCGTTAATTTTCGAAAAACGGAAGCCTCTTGTGGTAGATAACCCATGCCTAACATTGCGCGAGAATGGACAGGCAGTGTGGTGATATCGGTGTTATTTAATTTGATTGTTCCGGAGTCTGATTGGATCAACCCGAGCATCATATAAAAACAAGTGGTTTTTCCAGCACCATTTGGGCCTAAAAGGCCAACGATTTCGCCACTGTTGATATGAAGAGAGACCTCCTTAACAATAAGGCGCGATTGGTATGACTTGGATAATTTTGAAACGATAAGTGTATTCATGGTGTGTGATTTCCTGTTGGTAAAACACGAGAGGAAGGCGACTTAGGCGCTAATAGTATGGTGGTTTTTTTTCCGAATGCAGGCGTAGAGTGTAAAATGTGAGTAGACAGAAAATAGGTTAGTTTTTCGCTGCGAATCGTTTGATTGTTTTGCGTGAGTTCCGCATTTTGTAAGAGAAGGAGCTTATCTTGTTTTGGGTAAAATTCAATTATCTTTGCATCTCCTTGTAATTCTGATTTCTCTGAGGTAGGTGTTTTGTGAAAGTGTGCGGGATGTCCCGTGGCAACCATCGATTCAATTTTTCCATCTTTGTCGCGTAGAATAACTAAAACATCGCAGATTAAATGATGGTTTTCGTGGTTCATAACGACAGAACCCTTGTAGGTTGCGGTTCTTTTGTGATCTTCAAACTCAGCTGTTTTTGAGTAAATTTCAATAGATTTTTCTGCATTTCTTTGAGTTTTATTCATTGCAAAAGCTTGCTCAACCCAGAAGAATATTAAGAAAAAATAGAAAGTTATTGTTGCACAGCTTCTAATGCGTTGATGTATAATACGTTTTGACATCGCGTAATAACTCCACAGAGCCCTTGTCGAGAAAAGCCCGCATTCCTATGCCGGAAATTGTTAAGCCTGGTTTTGTCATGACTACAAATTGGTCAGTTTCTGCATATTCTTTGCTGGGTTGGTAATAGAGATCATGGGTTTCTAATGTCATGGGAACAATGGTCCCTGCAGCCGGTCTACTGATTACAACATTGTTGTGCAAATCGATTTGATCTAGGGTGCCTATATTGGCTTGTTGAATAAACCCGCGTTCGGCATCGATTGTCCAGAGGCTACCATCAGGTTTGTAAATAACCAGATGGGGTGTTGTTAAAGTAGAGCCTTCTGTTTCGGGTTGATAGGCCCAATAGTTTGCAGAAAGTTTGTTTTTTAAATGCCCTTCTGTCGTAAAAACAGTGACAAAAAAGTGCGTCATATATTCTTGCGGATTCTTTTTGGCCTGTGTGTTGTGTTGTGGTTTGTGATCCTGAGATTTTACAAAAAATAAAAGTCCGATACTGAAAAGTGCAAGTGCTATTAAAATAAAATTGTTTTTCATATCACACCGGCTTTAAATAAGTCGTGCATATTGAATGCACCGACTAATTTACCTTGTTCATTAATGACTGGCATTACCAGTGTTTTTAATTTTTCCATAATCGCAATGGCTTCTGAGGCTAATAAATTATTAGAAACGGTTGTAAATTTTTGGGTCATCACTTCATTAATACAGGTTTCATGTACATTTAAGCCACGGTTTAATGCTCTTCGAAGATCACCATCGGTAAAAATGCCAATTATGCGATCCGCATCTTTTGCATCTACAATTGTTGTAAATCCTAAGCGTTTTCTCGACATCTCAGGCAGGGCATCGATAAGCATGGCACCTTCTTGAACACGTGGAATATCGTTTCCAGTGTGCATAATTTCTTCAATTTTTAATAATAAACGACGTCCCAACTTTCCTCCCGGATGTGATTTAGCGAAATCATCCGCGGTAAAGCCGCGCGCTTCTAGTACAGCAAGCGCAATTGCATCGCCCATCGCGAGCATTGCTGTTGTACTGGCGGTTGGTGCAAGCCCTAAAGGACAAGCTTCTTGTCGTACGCCAATATCGAGCGAGATATCCGCTATTTTCGCAAGTGTAGAGTGTGGCGCACCGGTGAGCGTAATTATTTTAACGTCTAAACGCTTAATGGAAGGCACAATGGTTAAAATTTCGGCGGCTTCGCCAGAATAAGAGAGGGCAATGACGAGATCCTTTGAGGTAATCATACCCAGATCACCGTGAGAAGCTTCCGCAGGATGCAGGAAAAAAGCAGGAGATCCCGTGCTGGATAGGGTTGCAGCGATTTTTCTGCCGATATGACCTGATTTTCCAATACCCATAACAACCACTCGGCCTTCGCAGTTTAAAAGGGCGAGGCAGCTTTCTACAAATTCCGCATTTATTTTGTCTCGGAGTTCAGCAATCGCCTTTGATTCGATTTCCAAAACGGAAAGGCCTGTGGCTATAATTTTAAGTTTATCAACTGACATTTTTTGTGCCTTTATTTTCCAAAGCTAGTAGTATACGTCTTTTTTTAGCGTAGATGGTATGCTATAGTGGCCCCAGCTCAGATTGAGTGAGCAGCCTGATATATAAAAATTACAGCAACATGAGGATATATTATGTATACAATTACTGAAACTACCGATACTGATGGTGCACTTGAAACAAAAGAAACGGGAGAGTCTGCCGCCGCGGTACAAACAGAAGACTCAGAGACTGCGTTAGAACCCCAGCGAGCACTTTCTTCAGCAGAACAACAAGAACTCGTTAATATCCTAAGAAGTTTAGCGAAAAATTTTAGCCACAATCAAAAATTAGCTGAAATTGCGGAAACGATCATAAAGAACAATTTTAATTTATCATCAAAAATATGGGTAACGTTAAATGATGATTGCAATATTTTTAACTTGATATTTATAGAGCTTAGATCTAACCAATTCTCAGCCGAACAACTCTCAGATATCATTGCATTATTAACATTTTGTGCCAAGGTTTCATTTAGAAATGAAGATCTCTTTTACTTAATGTATACATTTATGAGGATTGATACCTCAGTCGAAGATCAACAGAAAGTAGCATTATTCAGTCTGTTCTTAAAGAATGCACAATCTAGTGCAGAGATGTATTTTGGTAATTTTCTATATGACATATCATCAAGCGATTCGGACGAAATGGTCGTACCTATTTTAATCTGCTATATCAATCGGTTTGGTATCGATAGCGCATTTTTTCGATATTCGCAAGAAAAAAATGCAGTTGTTGCAAGCATTTTGTACAAAGTAAATTTATGTGACTTAAGGGATTTTAAAATATCTAACATAGTTTTTGAACAAGATAATCACATAAACGAGGCAAACTTATTGCTACTAGAGATGCTTTGTAAACAAGAAGATCATTTGCATGAAATCCAAGGCTACCCCTTTTTTCAACCAATACTTGCGTGGGGTTTTGGCTGTTTTAAGCAAGAGTTACCAATGACTGCTGAAGATGCAGCTAACACATTTGCAATAGTGAACAAAACACTCGTACTTTGTTTAAAAAAGAGCCTTATAAAATTTCAAGATAAAAATCAATATCTTGATAATTTGGAATGCATGATAAAAAAAATTGAGTCTTATAGTTTAATTGATCTTATCGCTAAACATGAAATTACAAAAACGCTCACAGACGATGAAAAAAAGCTCTATTTAAAGAAACTTTTAGAGAATCGTCAAAATGGTAGCGAAAAATTTAGAATAAATTTATTAAGATTAGGAATGCATTGGAACCTTCATGTCGAGGAGATAAGTGCCAACTTAGGCGGGTTAGATGCAAAATTAATGCAAGGTTTTGCCATACAAGGAGAGGACAAAAAAGCGAAAGAAGAGCAAACAATCATCCATATGGTGCCCAGAGTTGCTACGCCAATCGTAGATGATCGTTTATTTGGGCATGCACATAATGGTTTTTGGTTAAGAGGTACAAAATGGGAGGGAAATACCTTTTTGAATACCTTAGGGTACATATCAAAAAAATTGGATGATTTAAGTAATGTTCCTCAGTATTGTCGTACACATTTACAAAATGCCAATAAAATTATTAAATTGTTGGACGCTTTTAAGAGCCAAAGCAATGTTCAATTGCAGCAACGCTATCACGCATATTTCTATGCGTCTCATGTTGCCAAAGCGATTCAAGCCTTATTTGCCAAAGAGCAGTATATAGCGATTCCTGCAGGTTGGTCCGATGGTTTTGGCAGTGGACATGCTGTCATCTATAACATTGTACAATCTCAGGAAGAAACGTATTTGATGATTTTTAATACGGGAGATGGCATAGATTATCATATGCAATCCTATGACAAAGACAAAGGGCGGACGCAATTTTTTAATGGTAAGGTATTTTTAATTAAAGATCTGAACGTTTTGCCAGTGTTGTTCACTGAATTATTAATGCCAACATTAGTTAAAAATGTTCAACAGGGTGCTAGCACGATTTACGAAGATATTTTGCCAAATTTTTTTCCCCAATATATAGAAGCAGTAGATACAGAATCTCTATTAATGCAGTTAGGGGTAGAGGTGATTGATCCGCAATTTTCGGGTACGTGTTCTTGGGATGTAGTAGAAACCTGGCTGCTGAGTTTGTTTAAATTGAATGAAAATCCAGAGCTCTGGGAAGAATTATGGTTGAAAATTAGATATCATAATTTTGTAGAATATTTAGAACCGCTGAAACAAATGCGTGCTTTATCTGGACAACAAAGGTTAATTGCCCAAGCAAAACGAGATTTATGCGATAAACAATTATGGGATAAATTAACAGAAGAACAACGAAATAATTTGGAGTCTTTGCTTGTTCAGGTAATACCCCATGATGTTCTCTTGTTAAAAGATGCAACGTATACTGTAGGGCCTCAAACACCACTTGTTCCGCGTTCTTCTGCTACCCTGCCGATTATATCACTGCTTGATGCAAGAGCAGCGACACAGAGTGCGGTTGCGAGGCAGGAGAGCAAAGTAGAAAGTGATATTCCTGTGCAACAAACCTTGCGTCAATTAGATGAATTAATAACAATACCAGAAGCGTGTTTTAAACCAGAAAATTGGGATACATTACAACAATTATGTCAAATTTTGAGTGATAACTCTCAATTTGACTACGTAATTTATTATGTTGAAAAATGGTTGTCTCAGCTCAATTACAGCAGTTTAGATAATAAAGACAAAGATCTGCTCTACAAATTAATGCATAAAATGACTGAATTAAATTATGTATATTCACAAGCGCTGTATAAAAATATTTTTGTACATACTACAGAAAAACACTTTATGGTATGGTCAACTTTGTCATTCGGGGTGCTGGCAGAGAAATATTTTCAAAATTTGTTAAATCCAGAACAAATAAAATTACTGCAAGATTCATTTTTGAGTTCTTTGGGGAAGAAAAATTGGTTCATAGAAGCAGAGCAATTGCTTGTTTTGGATCAAAATGACATTGCTTTATTACAGAAAATAAAAACAGTATTAAAAAAAGTTCAAAAAGAGGAGTCAGATTTTTCTGATCATACATCTGGGTATATCTATCTTGGGTTGATTGGAGAATGTTTACGCTCCCATGCCGAAATAGCGCAATCTGTAAAGATGACTAGCCGACCCTGTAAAAATAAAGACAATATTAGCATTCTTAGTTTGATCGAGTTATGGCAACGCAGTGTCGTGGATAAAGATTGGAATAAAGAGCTAAAAGACAAAATTAATCCGCAAGACTTGGAGAAAATAAACCATTTCTTTTATATAGCAGCCATGTCTATTTTGAATGCGGAATATTGTGCTAGACTCGCATTCCATGAATCGCCAAAAAATTTAGTTGAATATATCAAAGATGTCTATCTACATGATTCAAATCCCCCTTACAAACTGGCAGTATGTCAATTGCACAGCTCTGAATATGATATTTTTCCCACAATGCCACCCAACCATTTAATAAAGAAAGTGATGGCTATTAAAAAAGCATTAGATGCTGATGAGGAAGGGCCAGGAAATATGGCAATGATTTTATTAAGAAATCATTTTCCGAGTAATTTTAGAGAAGCCTATTTACTTTATTTAATCATTAAAATCAAGGATGAAGAAAAAGTTTCAAAACAAACCGACTTAATCAATATCCATTTATTCATTACTTTTTTCAAAGAATGTCAACTCAAATTGCTAGAGACGTACTATCAAACATTCGTATTTCATGCCTTATTTAATAATGGTTATATTGCTGATCTTAAAGATGATCCGGCGTTTGCATTATTAGTGCAAACTTTGTTGGATGGTGTATCGAGCTGTCGACAAGATAACCATCTTGATTTAGCAATGCTGTTTTATATAAAAACGATCTATAGTTTATATCTCGTCGACCCTCAAAAACCGGTTTTTGAAATTATAATTCATAGAATTGAACAAATGATCGAACAATGTGCCGTTGAGAAAAATAATAGCTTCTTGCTGCATCAGCTCTATTGTTATCAGTTCTTATTTGCATGGAGCCAGTATTGTTATTTAGAAGAAAAAAATGTATTGGATCCTGAAACAAGAACGTGCCTAATGGAGCGGATTTTTCACAGCAGATTAAAAATGACTCAGGATGTTTATACAGTTTCTAATGCAGAGCAAAGCTATGCCGATGATCAATTGGTGCATAAGTTTATACAAAGCGCAGAACTGGCGTTAGAAAATTATTTGAGTCGTCGAACTTCATTTGTCGACTCGCCCGAGTTTTTAAAGATATTATCAAAGATCTTGAATGATTCGGCTATTTTAAAGCAAGCGAAAATAGCGCCAGCCACCATGAAGCGAGTGGCAGAAGATTCTCAAGTGAAATTTGGAGAGTTTTTGCATTTCGACTTTAGTAGAAGTATTTGGATACATCAAAATAATACCTATAGCAAGTTGATTCCTTCGTAAGATTCCAAGCCATTTATGATGTCCTACAAGAAGTTATCTTGTCTAAAGGATGTGTTGTGAGTAATCGGGAAAGTTTGGCAGCATTGCAATTAACTTTTGTAGAGCTAATGGATTATTGGAGTCCAGAACAAAAAAACGCCGAAGAATTAAGTAAAGGTATTTTCGGCATCAATGCCATTTTAAATTTATTTTTAGAACGAAACATATTTTTTATAGATGAAATGGATTCCACCTGTGACTTTAAAAAACGAAACTTAATTTATCCAATTGGTGAACCTGCAAAACCACAGGAAGCATTATTTGAGTTATTGCTTGCTTGTTACAATGTATGTAAGCGCTCTAAGAACTACACCTTGCTCGATTCATGTGTCTTTGAGACACTGCTCTGGAGTAAGGTTCCAAGGTAATAATTTTTCGTAATCCTCTAGACATTTACATAGGGGAATGTTCTTTAAAA
>JBPOIR010000033.1:0-4739 GCA_052034335.1 Pseudomonadota bacterium
ACCACGCCAAGGGCGTATAGAGGATTAACCACGGTTTTTCCCCTGCGGCGGTCATCGGCGGCGTTAGATCATGGACACCGTAAAAATAACGATCCCATAACCACGTTAAATACTGTTGGCCGCGTTGAGCCAAATTCGGTATTTCAATTAAATCGGTGAGAATGTAGTACGCGTCATAACGTAATAGCGGATTGCCATTGACTACCAAGGTCGAAATACCGGCAATGACCATCGTATTGTAGGCAATGGCACGGACAATCCCAGGTTCCGACAGTTCCCAAACAAATAATGCCAATGCTGCAATAAAGACTTCGACCAGCATCCCTGCGGCACCGACTAAGGCACGTTGATACTTAGAGGGAAAAGCAGCCGAGGCCGAGGCATCAACATAAGGAAAGGGCGCAAACACCAAAAACATCAAGCCCATTTCGTGGACATGACCACCCCATGTCCGTGTGGCAAAGGCATGACCTAATTCATGCAGTAATTTCACCACAGGAAAGACTAAAGCCATGACGAGCAAATTACTGGACGATAAGACTTGGTCGGAAAAGTTATGAGTTAATGCGGCCCAATGTTGAATGGCAAGAATCAATGCAGGGACAACCACTACCAACCATAAAGCTAAACCCCAGCCACTAAAACACCAAGATACCGCAGGTAAATACCGTTCAATAAACGGCGCAGGATTGACTAAGGGCAGTTTTAAGCTGGTGGGATTCATCAGCCATTGCCTGAAGGTTTCTCCGCGCTTTTTTTTGTAGCGCACTAATAAGGCAGCAGAGTCAGGGGTGATATCGGTTTGTAATAAATCGGCACTGTGTAATTGCACTAATAAATCGACGATTTCATTTTGCGTACAGGCATCGTCATCGCCGTGACTATTGGCTTCTTCCCATAAGGCTTGTACGGTGCGTTGGCCATCCATACGACTGACTAAACGCTGCGCAGCGGCTGACAGACGATGATAACGACCACTGGAAGGATTTTGTAGAACAAACCAAATTTGCCCACGATAGCTATGCCGATGCATCTGTACTTGCGGCACGAGCCGAGGATATAAGGTCGCGACACTGTGCCATGAGCTACTAAACAGACTACGCGACATGGGTCACCCTATTTATCGTGCTAATCTTCATGTGAATTCCCATCTTATCGCTATGTCCATTTAAAAGAACTCTGCGTACACAATATGTTATAGCTTGACGACTAAAACACTAAGCGATGATGACGCTGAATTTCTTGAGCAAATGCAGGAAAAACGCCTGCCTGTTGCGCGTAACTAGGCCACTGTGCAACGACATCCATAACTTCCGCAATAATCAATTCGGCCTCTTTGCGAAAGGTTTGAGCAGGAACTAACAAATCGCTGCGGACAAAATGATCACGCTTACCGTTTAATGACAGTTGGTGAGCATTCACCCACGGGGAGTCAGGCTTATAGCTATAGGCAACGTCAAAGGCAGGCGACAGTTGCCACTGGTGTTGGGCGTTTAAAATAAAGCCTATATTTTTACTATGGTCATCATGATTTCTGGCGACAATGTTAAACACCATCCGTCGATACATTTCTAAGGCGGCTGATCTACTGAGTTTTAGTGCTCGCATCAAGGCAAACACTTGCTCATAACTGTAATAACCTGGTTTTTTATAATCCGCATGATCCATGGCACACAGCGATTGATAATGCACTTTATGATTGCCCACGCGATCAAAGCGTTGGGTCATAAAGTGCGCGCGTTCACCATCTAGTAACAGCTCGCAAGTTGACATCTGAATGCCTGCCGCTTTTGCCATTAAATAATAGGCATACTCCATGCGGCCAAAACCTTGGGGATCACCAAAGGTCTCTTTCGACCGCGAATGCTCAACAACACCATCGAATTTTAATAAATAATGCTCAAACCCATCGGGTAAATCGACCTGACCACTCCAGATTTCCGTGCGTGTTTGATTAATACCAATCACCGCCTTGGGTCGTGCGCCACCTGCTGATGTGCCTACTTGCAACATCGCCGACAATGCGTCCTGCTGTTGTGATGAAGTCAACGGTTTGATCAATTGTGCACGTTGATCTAAAATGGTTTGCGCGATATGGATTAGGCTTTCCAGCTCCACAGGCGCGGAGATATTGGGCTGTTTCTCGAGCGAAGGAGCATACTCTAATGCCCCCATACCCCGTTTGCCCGTATATAACAAACGTTCTAAAGCCGTAAATGTGACAGGATCGCGACCTGTCCGTGCTAACCATGCGTCAATGATGGCATTACCAAAATCATCAGGTAAGGTGTCAGCAAAAGCAGCAGGTAAACCTTTATAAGTCTCTTTTGAGAGTGCAGGAAACTGGTAAATCTGCGATGACAACGGTAGTCTGATCGGGCTGATTTCTATGCCTGTTTTTATCCATGAAGGCTCATATTGAAAGGCGCATAACCCTGTACTTTCGTCATACGATAAAGCACCGACCGTGCTGCCCCACAAAACCACGCGCGACAGTTGATGAGTTACCAATTTAAGTCTTCCTCAGCATGCTGTGTATTAATCGCTCGTTTGGAGACCGCTCGTTGTCTTTTTTTACCGTCTAGTTTGAGCAGTTCTATGGGGCTGAAAGGAAGTTCAGGTAAAAAATTATCGACATTCTCTAATTTACCCAACACTCTTAAAATACCAATAATAACTTCAAACTTCGCTTTACCATTAATCGCATGGCGATAAGTGCCTTCTGAGATGCCTAATTCATCGGCAATCGCTTTCTGTGGCACATTGGCTTCTAAGCGCATTTGTTCTAAACGCTGGCCAAGTTCTTTAGCAATGGCTACATCGGTCATGGCGTAGCGATTTTTGGGACTAGTCATGATAGTTAAGCATTAAATTATTGCCGTTTAAGTGTATTTAAGGCTATTAAACATCATTTTTTAAATGATTAAAATAAATTACTCTAATAATATTTACGGCAACCATTTCCAACTCATCAACGACAGCCATTCGGTTAAGGGATGAGTCAAGATCCACCACAGTTGCTGTTGTCCTGTTTCCACCTTGCCCACCCCTTCCATGCCAGGACGCAGTCGAATGGAGGATTGCGCTAACCGTGCTTCAACCCGAAATAAGTTTTTACCGTCTTGCACTGTGGCGACGGGCGTTACTTTACTGATGATGAAGGGAATCGGGTCACTGGCAATGCCAATAATCACCAACTTACCGTGTTGACCTGTGCGTAAATGACGAATTTCACGTTCATCGACTTGTAAAATAACCCGATAACTTTCCAGCGGTGCAAGAGTAAATAATTCTTTGCCTAGCTCAATCGGCGCACCAATTTGTTGGCTTAAATCACCTGCAACAATCATCGCGTCGAATGGCGCGGTTAACTGTGAACGGTTAATTTTATCGCTGACCAATGCCAGTTGTGCTTCCGACTGCTGTAGTTGCGCGCTAATCACTTGCACATCAGTGAGATTATGTTTGGCCACGGCTTCTCGGAGTTTACTGTCGTATTGATCCCGCTCACTCGCCCAACGTGCCTGTTCTATTTTTAATTCACGATCATCTAATTTCGCTAAGGGTTGGGCTTTATGGACGATATCCCCTGCACGAACATAAGCAGCTTGAATAAATCCGGCAAACGGCGCACTAGCGACGCGTTGCACTTCTCCTTCAATCACTGTTTTGGCGGATACCCGATAATCCACCTGAACGACACTGAGAACAACAACGGCTAATAACACCAATGCTGTTGCGGTTTTCCAAATTAAATGGCGGGGGCCAAACAATTTGGTTAATAACGTACGACCTTCTGCAAGCAAGCGTCTAACGGAGCTGCGCTCGGCTTGTTGTCGCTGGTCAATCATCGGTGCCACCAGTGTCGCAAAGGCTGCCAGCCAATGTTGCTCACTCTCGGTGAAGCCGTTGTTATGCTCACGCTCTAGCATCAAAATACCGACGGTTTGTGCGCCGTGTACCAGAGGGCAAGAAATGATTGAACCTGCTTTGGATAAGCTTAACAACTGACTGTGGAGCGGATAAGCGGTCGTCGGTGTTATGGCTGGTGGGGTGACTGTTCCTTCACTGGGGCTGAGGCTATTGGACTTGGCTACAGGCAAAAGAATACGTTTACCGACATCTAAACACTCTTCCATCGCGGCAACATAGGCTTTACTCAAGGGAATATGTTTATCAAAAACAGCGGTTTCTGATAAGGCCAACAGACGAATATGGGCGTGATGACTTAAACCGATAGCCACCTTGGAACAGCTAAAACGTTGGGCTAAATCATTGCTGACTTCAAACAAGGCTTGTTGTAATTGTGGATGCCGTAATACAAGGCTCATCGACTCTAGCACAGAAGAAGTACGTTCTGCCGTCTGTGTCATTAACTCTAATTCACGGCTCGACAACAGATTGATTAACCACGCACTACTCCAATGCAATTGCCTAAGCGCATGTTGAGCTTCTTGAGTACGACCATTAATCACTAACACGACTAAACTGTTAACTTTCGCACCGACCATGACGGGATAGGCTAATTCATAACTGCTTCCGTCTTTACTGGCTTGGACAATGGACTGAGCTTGTTTTAAACAACTCTCGACAATGACACTGAGGTGACTTAAATCAGGTGCAGGATGTGGCCATACGGCTATCGGCACAAAGCTGCGTTGATCTTGACCTTCGACCAAGACCGCTGCGGCTTTCACATGGGTAATTTGCTGACAGAGCAATGCTAACAATGCACGACA
>JBPOIR010000031.1:0-12314 GCA_052034335.1 Pseudomonadota bacterium
TTTCAAAACGACTTGGCAGTAAATCAATACCAGGCGCCACCGTCATAATGCAGTCCTCAAGGAGTACATTATCTGCGAGCACATCAATCATCACGGGTCGTTCCTGCACCTCTGCATTTGCTTGGAACGCTTCTGTTAAATTACCCTGCTGATCCATATCCACACACACTACATTAGCGCCGTAAAGGCTCGCACGAACGGCAAACTCGTAAACCAAAGAGGTTTTCCCTGTTCCACCCTTAACGATGTGGAATGCAATAACGCGCGGGGTAAATGAAAATTGAAAGAGTGCTCTGGCGGTTTCATGCCCAAAATAAATTTCTTTATTGGATTTGCTATGCAAAAGACCGTGTGCGCTCAATGTTTGAGCAACCCAATCTTTGCTTCTTCCGAGGCATCTTGCTGCATCCGTGGCTGTCATTTTTGGATTCATCTTATTCTTATAGACGAAAATGCAAGGAATGTCCTTAATCTAGAAAGTAAACTTATTTTTTACATTTTTTAAATTGGGATTATTTAACAATATTTGTGCGATAACGCTTTATTCTAATAAAAGTAACGGGGCTATTTTAAATAGCCCCGCAATATTAATGGTGTTCGGAATCAACGCGCGCCACCCCGCCGACTCGCTCTTTTCGCTGCAAGCGCAGCATTCATTTCTTCGGTGGTCAGTGCTTCTTTTGGCATTTCTACACTTGCAGAACCCACCTTAACAACAACAGTGTCAGCACCCACTGGGGTTACAGTGCTGCCTGCATACCGACTCGCAACCGCTGCTGCTGCCTCAACACGTTTTTCCTGGAGAACTTCCTTTACGCCCGCTTCTGTAACCTTATTTTCTGGTATGGTTATATGACTAGCACCAACATTAATAACAGTGCTGTCTTTGCTGACTGTTAAAGTAGCGCCTTTCAACTCACCCATGACTGCCGTTGTTGAGGCCACACATTTTGCATGTGCTGCTTTTTGAAAATCAGGAGATGCGTTTGCCATGGCCTTAGCTGTTTCTTTTGGCATCTCAACGCTTGCTACTTTCTCAGCCAGTTTAGGAACGGCTCCAATAACCGTCATTTCATGAAGAGTGATAGTCTCACGCTTAAGCTTTTCTTCAAAGCGTGGTATCAGCACTTTTTGCACTGCCTCAAGACCCGCTAAAGCTTTTGTAAAGTTATACGTATTACTATCTTCTTGAACTGCATCAGCCACATAGTCCACTAAGGCCTTAGATGATGCAATGATCTCGTTATCTACTAGAGTTAAAGCTCCGAATTTTTTAGCACGCTCCCCTAAGTCCTCCGCGAGCTCTTTAATCAGTGATTCTTGAAGCTTTTCATTCTTAAGCAATGCTGTTCTCAGCTTCTTCTCTTCAATATCAGAAAACGCAAAAGCTAGTTTTTTACAAATCGGAGCATACGCAATAATATTACAATCTTCTTCAGTTAAAGTCCCTGCACGTGCTATTAAATCCTTTACCACATAGGATTGTATGCTTGGCTGATCCAGCAAGCTTTTCATGAGTGTCTCGTCCTTAGTCGTCAGAGCAAAAGTGGCTAACGCTTCGGCAATAGCAGGGACACGAGCAATGATTTCGACAGCATTCAGAGTTATTCGCGCATTAGCTTTTGTTATCTCCCTTATCAAAGCTACCTGCATCGCTGCCTGTATAGCAGGAATACCGGCAATGATAGTGATGTCAATTGATGTTAAATTATGAACGCGTGCATTTAAATCCACTACCACTTTGGCTTGTATCTCTGCATTAGCAGCCAGAGCACATGCGATATCTTCATTTCCCGCCTTCTCATCCAAAGCAATCTTAACCAATGCATCGACAGTATCCGCGTTCACTATATTTGCTAAGTCAACTTCCGCGAAGACAGGATTGAGCTTCTTTATTTCTTTATCTAACACCCTTGACCGTAATGCGTTTAACTTGTCAGACAACTTAAATGTCTCGAGATACTCCTTTTCTTCTTTATAGTCTCCAGTATCCCTAAGATACGACATCAGATCTCGTACCTCTGCTACAGCACGCATATCGGATCTCGCCTTTAAATGTCCTCTCACTTTTAGACTACCTGAATCTACCTCTTTTTGTGTCATTTCACCCGCTTCAGTGACTACAAACACAGACGCAACTTCTTCTGTCAGAGAATAAAATTGTGCTTCACGCGCATTCTGACCTTCTAGGGGTAGATAACCCGCACCCACTTGCGAATCTAAGCCCTTCTCTCCTATTGTATTGACAATATCTTTTGTCATGTTAGCTACTAGGGTATCAATCGCTGCGTCATCAATAACCGTATTATTCCAATCGCGCGGATCTCGCGGATCTCGTCTAGTTCTCAAGCGAGATGTTTGTAAATTAAGATTCGCAGCTTGATATTCCGGTGTATTGACCCACACCTTTATATGTTTCTTTAAGATTACCTTGCCTGCATCGGTCAGTAATGTGTCTGATAGCTCTTTGTGAGATCTCGGATCTTTTGCATCTTGTATATATTTAGCAAATTCGCAATAGCCTAAGGCAGTAATCTCTGCTTTTTGCGCATCCTGCATGTTGGGATGTGCTTCAAACACGGCTGCTTTTAAGGCTTCCATCAGCTTTATGCCTGCTGTTACCCGAATAGTCGCCTGCGCAGCGTCCGAAACCACAAATACTTCTATTTGTGGCCTCATTCCTGTCGCACCTGCTGTACCTATCAGTGCATGTGCTCCCAATGGTAGCGTTTCGACAACACGAGGGGCTAACGGTGCATGATCCGATCCATCTGTAAAAGCGTGGGGGTTGTTAAGAGCTGCCCCAAAAGGGCGTACAGGATCCGCTTCTATTGCCTTAAATCCTGCAACCACGTTATCGATGACAGCGGTTATCCGCGCCTCTGCATCTGCATCTGACATACCCGCTGGGCGTTCTTCTAATTCGAAAAGAACGGTTTTAAAATCTTCATCCACCTCTCCCTTTGCAGGTTTAGCACCTTGCTGATTCATCCAGGGATCTCCAGCAACACGCTGCTTGGGTACAATATATTGTGGGGTGCTAATGGCTTTTAATATAAATTTTTTCGCACCGTCTTCACGCAAGTCAGTTAAATCTTTAGCCATTCCCATGACCTGTGCTCGATCTATTTCAAAGCGTTCGTTCGTTTTTCCCTCGCCTTTTTTGCCTTTGCCTTTACAAACGGATACATTGACATCGCCAAGAGCAGCTATTTTTTTAAAACCCTTTTTGTGCAGCTCAACTGCTAACGTTTTTCCTATATATTGCCGCTCTTCTTTTCTTTGTTGTTCACTCGCTGATGAGCAATGAACAGGAATCATGGCAAATTTATTACCACCACCTACTGGCTCTACCTCCAAAACCGCATGCTTAAAAACCCGATTCTCTGAGCCTATCTTCATTGGAGACAAATCAGGCATTGATATTTCTTGTATCTTCGCTTCCTTTTGATCGAAAAAAACACCTAACCCATCTGAGAGTTCTAGATATCGATTATTAGTACGTGGCATATTGTCTACTCCTACTCAATAATTAAAAATTCGTTAAAAATCGCTTTACCTTATGCTTTTAAAATGCATAACCTAGTCTTAGGCCATAACTTAAGCTGTTCTTAAGCCGAAGCTCAAGACTTGGTGTAAGTGCCATTTTAAATGCCTTTAAACGCTTCCACTCTGAAAACAAGCTTAAATTAATGTTTTCAGTAACATTTTGTTGCAAACCTATTCTTGCAATCGGAATAGTTTTCTTTGCTCTAAATGTATTTGTTGGATCGTTGTTTAGTGGACCCAAATCATCAGCTATTGCCTGAAAACGCATGCTCACTGAAGTTCTGCTAAAGCCTAACGTTCCAAAAATCTCAGTTTTACTTAACATACACGCCAATTTTTCTAAAGGCAAATACCCCGTTAATCCAATGTTAACGTCTTTTATCAAAACCGCTGTCCTCGCTTTAAGCCATTCAGTTCCAGCTAGAAACTCCCTTACCGTTTCCCCACTACCCGGGTAAAGATCTTCTCCATTTAATACGCTCTCTCGTTTGCGAGAAAAATAATTGGATCCTAATTCTATCCCGACAAAATCACCTACTCTAACCCCGGCAAAAACTGTACTACCAGGAACCACCCCTTTTTGAAATAAAGGCTGACCGTAAGCTTTATCGAGCTGTAATTTAAGCACTTGAACCCCAGCACCAATATAGGGTCGAAATAATTCCTGGCCGGAAACCGCAGGTGCTGTAAAAGCAGCGGCTAAAATGCACATTGCAGCACAGGTAGGTAGAGAAAATACATTATTTTTCAAGGCTAGACACTCCCCAATTAATCTATAAAAAAGTCAGAGTTACAACCAATTTTTCATGGCATACTCCACCGCTTCTTGAGTGAGTTTAGCTACTTTTTAAGTAAAGCTCAATAAAAATCACGGCTTCACAGCAATTCCCACTGACATCCTATGGCAAGTCTTTGTTTTAAAATAAATTTATTTTTCTATATTGAAGCTTTCGCCACATCCACAAGCGCTTTTTACGTTGGGATTATTAAATTTAGGCGTCGCATTTAGACCTTCCTGCACGTAATCAATCTCGGTTCCTTGTACATATTCAAGACTGACAGGATCAACCACCACTTTAACTCCCGCTGTTTCAAATATGTGATCATCGGGTTTAACCTCTAAGACAAAATCCAACACATAAGACATGCCAGAACATCCGGCATTTTTTACTCCAAAACGGATCCCCAATGCCTCTGTTTTTTTTTGCAGTGTTTTTTGAAGATGTTTAACCGCAGAATCTGTTAAGGTAATTTTAGTATCCAGCATAAATTATTTCTCCTGTAAAACCATTTTTCGTACAATCTCTATAGCAATTGTTATTTCTTCTAGCGTTGTAAAACGCCCAAACGAAAATCGAATAGAGCAATCGGCTTGTGCCGCGCTCAAGCCCATAGCTCGCAACACATGCGAAGGCTCGATGGTCAGTGTATTACAAGCGGCTCCGTTTGAAACAGAAATCCCCCTCAACCCAACATCCCCCCCGACCCCCCTGTGAAGGGGGGAGTTGGTGCTAAAACGAACGTTTAGAATATTCGGGACGCAAATATCGAAATCACTATTTAACATGACTCCCGGCAAATCTTGTATCCCCGCCCACAATCGATCACGATAAGCTTTAATCTGATCGTGCTCGGATACCACTTCTCCCGCAATGCGACAGGCTTCCCCAAATCCAACAATTTGATGTGTTGCCAAAGTGCCGGCACGCATGTTGCGCTCTTGCTCGCCACCCTGCATTTCTGCATTTAAACGAACACGCGGTCTATCTCCGACATAAAGTGCACCAATACCTTTGGGTCCATAAATTTTATGTGCTGAAAAAGACATTAAATCAACCGGCAATTGCTGCACATCAATCGGAATTTTACCCAGACTCTGCGCCGCATCCACATGAAAAAAAACACCCCGTTTTCGGGTTAATGCACCAATCGCTTCAATATTCTGCCTAACACCCGTTTCGTTATTAACCTGCATAATAGAAACCAACACGGTATCGGGTCTTAATGCCGATTCCAGTTTATTGATATCCAGCAAACCATTAGGCTCTGGATCTAAATAACTCACCAAAAACCCTTCTTTTTCTAATTGCCTACACACATCTAAAACGGCTTTATGTTCGGTCTTACAGGTAACAATGTGTTTACCACGAGATTGATAAAATTTTGCGGCGCCCTTAATCGCCAGGTTATTCGCTTCTGTTGCACCCGAAGTAAACAAAATGTTGCGTGGTACGGTATGGATCAGATCAGCAATGTGTTTTCTGCCTGCTTCAACCTTTTCTTTCGCTTTTACACCGAAAATATGCTGAGACGCAGGATTACCAAATGCGCCATCGACAGACAGGCATTCGAGCATTTTTTGAACGACGCGCGGATCTACGGGTGTTGTTGCCGCATAATCCAAATAAATAGGATTTACATTAGTCATATTCAAAACTATACGCCTTTTTCAGTTGCGGTCAATATCCCATGCAAGATATTAAGCTCTGTCTTCGTAAGCTGGCTTTTGGCATATAAGCGCCGCAAATGCCGCATTAAATATCCGGGAGACTTCGGATCTAAAAAATGGATATGAACCAGGGTCTCTTCTAAATGCTGGTAAAAGCGTTCAACTTCGTCTATCGTCGCTAAATCATCGCCTGGTTTTTCAATGTTTTTTAGTTCATTATCTGCGAGGTTATGGCCGTTTTCTAAGACGATAGACGATTTTAAATCCAAATTGAGATTCATAATGGCCATTCTTAACTCATAACTCACAATTTGCACGGCTTGCGCTAAATTCAAGGAAGAATAATCGGGATTAGCGGGAATACTGATCTGATAATGGCATTTCGCCAGCTCTTCGTTTAAAAGCCCACTTTGCTCCTGGCCAAACAGCAGCCCGATCTTGAATGCTGGCGTTGTTGATGTTTCAAGCAGGGTATTTGCGATTTTTTCTGCCGCATTTCTCACGCTTAATACTGGCAGCGCGATCTTGCGTGCTCTGGCGCTTAATCCAAAGACCCAATGGCAATCGGCCAACGCTTCGTCAATTGTTGCAACAACCTCTGCTGTGGCCAGAATATCTTCGGCTCCAGCAGCGCGTGCATTGGCTTCAGTGGAAGGAAAAATTTTGGGAGAAACTAAGCATAAATGCTTAAAGCCCATATTCTTTATGGCACGCGCAACTGCACCAATATTACCCGGATGCGTTGTGTGACTTAAAATGATTTTTACCCCAGGATTATTCATTTAAATTATTTTTATGTAGAGGCGTCTTATTGCTGAATGAGATCTAGAGGCGATCAAATTTTTTATAAACCTCACCATCATTGCGTTTCCCTATAAGATCAATATATAGAATGCTCTCGTCACAATGATAGATAATTCTATATTCTCCAATATCTACTCTAAAATAATCCTCGGATCCTTTAAGCTTAGCGCTATCTTCTGGAAAAGCATTTTTTTTTAATTTTTCGATTTTTTGATCAATTTGAAAAAAATGTTTGGCAGTCAACTTGTCTAAAAACTTAATGCTTTTTTTACTAAAGTTGGCTTTTAGTAGCATTGTTCAAATTCTTTTTTCTGAGTTGATTCAAAATTGCTGTGCTTTCCTCTACGCCTACAAACCCCTCTTCAGAGGCCTCTTTGGCTTGTAAAATCCAATACGCATCTTCTAATGCTTCAAAAGTTTCCTCTGACAAAACAACCACAAAAGGTCTACCTTGCTTTTGGATTTTAACGGGGTGTTGTCTAGCAGCATCCATTAAGTGCCCAAAGTGTTGCTTGGCTTCGCTGGCTGTGTATGTTTGCATATGCATATCATTCTCCAAATCTAAAGATACAATATCCATTATAGACAAAATGTGCGAAAAATCAATAATCACTTCGCATTCGACAGGCGTGTACCATCTCCTGGGGAAAAAGGGTTTAGAACTTTATCCATATATAGCAAGTTTATCCTAATATAGTGATTTGTTCGTATATTGACATAAACTCGCTATAATTGCGGCTCTAGTGTAACGATTTTAAAATCCATGTTAGAATGCGTGCTATGAGTATGCATCCTTATCTGAATATTGCCATTACAGCTGCCCGGCTCGCCGGAAAAATCATTACGCGCCATATGGATCAGCTTCATAAGCTAACCATCTTTGAAAAAGGCGCGAATGACTTAGTAACCATGGTCGACAAGAGCGCTGAAGAAGCCATTATCCAAACCATTTACAAAGCTTATCCGAATCACAGTATTCTCGGCGAAGAATCAGGGCATCATCCGGGTAATGAATTTACCTGGGTTATTGATCCCTTAGATGGCACCATGAACTACGTGCATGGTTTCCCACAATTTGCGGTGTCTATTGCTGTTAAGCTTAAAGATCACTTAGAGCATGGCGTTGTCTACGATCCTTTAAGCCAAGATCTCTACACGGCTTCTAGAGGCTGTGGCGCACATCTCAATAATCGGCGCATCCGAGTAACCGACCGCGCAGATCTCAATGGCGCTTTAATTGGATCTGATTTTCCTTATCATGATCGCAATGCTAAACCGCATGGCGTTCCGCACCTAGAGATTTTACAAGAAGTTTTTAGCAAAGGCGCAGATGTTCGAAGAATTGGTTCTGCGGCACTAAGTCTCGCCTATGTTGCATCCGGTAAATTAGATGGTTTTTGGGAATCGGATCTTAAAGAATGGGATATTGCTGCCGGTGCATTAATTGTGCGCGAAGCGGGTGGTTTTGTGTCGGATTTTAATGGCGAAAATGGGTTTTTAGAAAGCGGGAATATTGTAGCGGGAACGCGAAAAGTGCATGCAGAGCTCCTGCAAATTATAAAAATATAAATGGTATAAAATTAAACGCGATTTATAAAAAATGCACTTACAAAAAACTAGAAACTTTACATTTTTAAATTATACAATTGAGCAAGCATCATTGTTAATCAGTATTCACTAACAATAATGCTCGCTCAATAAAAGTACTTTCAGGATTTCGAAGATCTCAAGCCTTAGCCAAAGTTGTAAAAAATCCCAAGCCCTACGCTTGCGCTGTCTTTAGGACGTATAAAAGTGGCGGATTCTGTTTCCTTGACATAAATAGTTTTAAAGGCAGAGGTCTTCTCCCAAGTCAACATTGCACGTACGCCTATGCATTCATTCAACATCTTCTGAATACCCACAGTTGCCCGCGGAACCAATGTTCTCTTAACAAAATTACGCATAGTCACTTCAGGATCAGATCCTACCGTAAAGGAAGCACGGGTTTTAAGCTTTAAGCGTGCTAACCCAAGGGATCCAAAAAGGCTAAGAGAGCATTCTTCCATGATAGGATAAAAGCCAACTACATTTGCATTGAATCCATCTATCTTTGTCTTGGTACTTACATGAAAGTCGGATCCACCAGGGGGAAGCTCTACCCCAAAGAAGTTAGCTCCACCTGGTAGAGTAACGTTTCGGTTTTTTTTCGCGGTATTTTCAAACCCAAGTTCAACACCCACCCACTCATTAAATTTCAGACCTGCAAATAAGTTCCCTTGCGGATAATTTTTTGCAATAACATTTCCACCTGCTGAATTTTTAAATTTCATTTGATTCCATTTGGCATCTGCTCCAACATATGGAACAAGATTCTGATCTGCCAAAACAGGTAATGATAACCCTAACAAAACAGCTCCCAATATCGCCTTTCTATTCATACGCATCCCAAAAATTCTCCAAAATTAAAACTAACAAACATACTTGGGGGGCTATCGAAGCATTCCCTGCTACCGCCTCCCCCCAAAAGGATCTGGACAAACCTCTACACGCCTCGCTTTTTCGCGGCTTGTTTCGTTACAGTATCTTTCTCTGACGTTGTAAGTACCGTTCCCGCTGGAACACCCTTACCAGCTGCAAGACTCTTCGCTGCATCCGAAAGCACGTGCATACGTACTACAGGTGCTCTGGCAAGAAGAGCCGCTGCGACAGCCGGATCTGCATTATGAGCAGTTCCTTGCAGTGCTGTTAAGACTGCAGCATCAGCATTAGCATGATTTGCAATCGCTAACGCCATAAACGCGTTAGTATTGGCATGAACAGCAAGCGCTCTTAACACAATTGGAGCAACAGTACGACCCAGTATAGTACTCAAATCCGCTGCATCAGCATTCACATGCCCTGCTACCGCTGCGTCATTTCCAGCACCTGCCGCTACAACCTCATGTAAGGCATTAGCATTGGCATTCGCATGCGCTGCTACCGCAGCAATAATTACAGCATCCGCTGCACGACGACCGGCAATAGCCGCTAAATCCGCAGCAGCCGTATTCGGCCTCTGCACTATCAATGCGTCTAAAGCCGGATTATTTAATACTGTCAAAGCTTGTAACTGAGCCTCGGTTGCTGCGTCATTACCTGCTAATGCGAGGTTGGCATTATCTATGACAAGAAGAGCAGCTACTACCAACGCATCTCCAGCACGAGCATGCGCTCTAATAGCAGCAATAATTACAGCATCCGCTGCACGACGACCTGCAATAGCCGCTAAATCCGCAGCAGCTGTATTCGGCCTTTGTACAATCAGTGCATCTAAAGCGACGTTGTTCAAGCCCGTTAATGTGGTTAAAGCCTCAGTACTGGCGTGGTTATTAGTCGCAACCGCTGTTCGAGCAGCATCATTCAGCGCTCCACTACCCATTACTGCGTCTAACGCTGCCGCATCAGCATGGGGGTGATTTGCAACCCGGGATAAGTGCGCAGCATTATCCGCACGCGTGGCCACTGCGGTTAAAGCAGTTGGTCCAACATTCCCGTGAGCGTTGGCAAGAACAAACCCTAAATCACCAAGACGAGCCGTGCGCATAACTGCAGCGCCTAAGGAAGCATCGCTAGCATGCTGATGTTGACACACAAGCCGAATACCATCAGCGTCAAGGCTTGGTAAAGCACTCTGTATAGCTACATCGGTACATAAATTCTCTCGAAGAACAGCGTTTAAAACTACAGGAAACGCACGCGCGTTTAGAGCTATATACTCTAAACCGTCGCCCCCGGTGCCAATGTCAACAACATGACCCAACCACTGATCTTGAGTTAGCGCCCCGCCTTTCGCGACTACATCTGCTTGTATATCTGCTAATATTGGCATAACTTAATCTCCTAAACCTAAATGAATGAAAACCTAACGACTAAAACTACCGACTACAAATTCCTTAAACATAAAAGCGGCCTATAGGCGCCTGCCGCTCTACGGAATTCCGCTAAACTGAAATATAAACACATCGGTAGCTAAAATACAAGAAAAAATCAAAAGTGAACATACACGAAATACCTAAAAAGCAAAAACATTAGCCCACTCATCTTACCTATTATGCTCCTTCACCTTCAACCTTAGGTTTCGGCAGCAAATCAGCGCGACTTAAGCCCATCCATAACGCCAAGGCGCCCGACACATATATAGAGGAGAAGGTACCAATAACAATACCCACAAAAAAAGCCATGGAGAAACCAAATAAATTTGTACCCCCAAAAAACAACAAAGCTAATACCACCAATAAGGTCATGAAGGAGGTCATCAGGGTTCTGGACAAGGTCTGATTAATAGAAAGATTCATCACCTCTGTGGGAGTACCCTTTCGAATTTTCCTGAAGTTTTCTCTAACGCGGTCGAATACGACAATGGTATCGTTTAAAGAATATCCCAATACCGCCCAAATAGAAGCCAGCGTTGCTAAATCAAACTCAAATCCAAAGAGTGAAAACACACCTAAAATTAAAACCGCGTCATGGGTTAAACCCACCGCAGCACTCACCGCTAATCGATATTCAAAACGGAGCGCAATGTAGATCATGGTCGCTAAAATAGAAACCAGTACAGCGATGCCACCTTGTTCAACCAACTGTGCACCCACTTCGGAACCTACAAATTCTGTACCCCGAATTTCAATGTCAGGATAATGCTTTAACAAAATCTGTTTCACACGCGCCGTCATTTTTTGTTCTTTCTCGGAGCCGCCAGTGAGATCAACTTCGCCTTTTTCCGAACTCCCAATGCGAATTAAAACATCTTGCGTAGAACCATATTGCTGAACACGAACGCCCTGAAAACCTGCGTGTTCTAAGTGTTCGCGGATCTGTAAAGGGCTTGGCGCATTTAAAAATCGCGCTTCAACCTGCGTGCCCCCGGTAAAATCTAAGCCTAAATTAAGGCCTTTACTAAACAATAGTCCCAAGGCCACTATCCATAAGACTGCGGTTAGCAGCCCCGTATATCGACGGATGCCCATAAAATCGATGCGGGTTTCTTTTTTAAAAAATTCCATGTTTTATATCCCCACCCTAACACGCTTAATCGAACGGCCACCGTACAACCATTCTACTAATGCCCGACTACCCGTGGTTGCCGTTAACAATGAGGTTAAAATCCCAATACACAACGTTACCGCAAAACCCTTAATAGGCCCCGACCCTATTGCAAACAAAACCACACCGACAATTAAAGTGGTTAAATTGGAATCGATAATGGTTGCAAACGCATACTCAAACCCGCGAAAAATACTCGCTTTAGGCGACATGCCCAAACGCATTTCTTCGCGAATGCGCTCGAAAATTAAAACGTTCGCATCGACTGCCATACCTAAAGTTAACACAATACCCGCAATACCGGGGAGTGTCAGCGTTGCCCCAATTAAAGACATAATAGCCACCAATAAAACTAAATTGGCGAGCAAAGCAATGTCGGCAATAATACCAAACACACTGTAATAAATCGCCATAAATACCAACACTAAACCCAGGCCAACCGCAACAG
>JBPOIR010000083.1:0-15286 GCA_052034335.1 Pseudomonadota bacterium
GAAGAAAGAATGACAAAGTACCAGGCATTATTACAGTATGCAGAGGCATGATGAGGCTCAACGATTTTATTTATGGCTTTGACTTGTCAGTCCAGTTGCAAGTTTAATATTTATGGGTAATAGATAGCATCAAGTCCGTCGTATATCATCAAAACTTGACCTTCATGTAATGCTTGTTTTAATAAAACTTCTTGCCATATAGTTATTTCATTTTTTTCTAATATTTTTTGAGTAATGAGAGAAAATAGCGTTGAAATGCTATTTTCTCTCAGACAATTAAGATCCGTAATTGAAAGCTCAGAAAGATCGAATAAGAACACAAAATGATATAAGTCATTAGAAGCTTCTGCCATATTTCTAGATGCTTTTAAAATTTCTTGGCATAACCTACTTTTTCCAAGACCTGCTTTACTTTGAACGACAACACGATTACTTCCTATAGGTTTTCTTAAAATGGTTTGATATTCACCATAATCCCATTTACAGCTCTTATCAGAAACGAGCGATATTTTCGTATTTTGGTTTTCTACTACACAAATGTTTTTTTCCGGTTCAATCAAAAACATCTGGAATGTGTTTTCACAACTTTTAACATCAAAAAATTGGGTTTCTTTAGAAAGAAAAACAATTATTTTCTTATTCCTTGCATATTTACAAATAAATTGAATTAACTTTTCATCTAATTCTCTTCCATTATATTGACTTGCATCGATAAAAAAACCTTGATTTTCCTCAAATTCTTTTTTTTCTAAACCAAAATCAATTTTATCTATTTCTAAATACGAATATGTTTTAGAAGAACTATTCAGCTTTTGGATAAATGACTCCGCTTCTAGCTCAATTTTAGCCTTTAGCTGGATCAAGCATCCTTGCTCATTTATAGTGTCCAAAATTTGTTTAAGATCATATGTTAAACGAGATTCATAAATATGAGGGACTTGATAGGGAATAAGCTCGCTTTCCTCCGCTTGGATTAAACTTGATCTTCTACTTCTTTCAAAATCTAATGTTTTTACTAAACAATCTAAGTTTCCAAAGCAGCGGAACAGAGATAGTTTGTCACCTTGTGATAAATAACTTACAGAAAATTTTCTGCCAAATAATGAGAAAGTATCGATACCCTCATAAGCGTTTTGAACTTTTTTAATTTGTGCCTGACTCAAAGATAGCATATCTAATACTTTTATATCATTATTTGTTTCTATAAAACTTCTTATGCTTGCATTAAGTGAGGTAACTACTAAAATAAGCTTTTTTCCTTTGCTTATTAGTTCTTTTAAGAAGACTTTAAAATACTCTGCATTCTCTTCTGATAAAATTCCTTCTGCTCGATCTAGGATAATATACTTCAATCCCTTAGAAAATAATAATAAAAGAGCAGAATAAAAATTCTCGCTACTTAAAATCTTTTTAGCAGGAAAAAAAAGCCATTCCCCTTCTTTTTGTAACACATTTTTTTCAGTTAAAAAATCTCTTACAAATGTGGTATTTGCAAATGAAGAATTTCCTCTTATTAAGAGACAATTGTTTTCTTTAGAATGCATGAAATTAGAAAAATCCTGGAAATCAGATTCATTATATAAAGTTGCATCTAACAGAAACTTTTTATCTCGCTCTAATTTTTTATTCTTAATATATTTATCAGTCACTTTTGTTAAATAATACCAAGGTAATCTCGCATTTGCTTCTCTAAAAATTTCACTCAGTGTTTTCTGGGTCTGCGTATATTTAGAGTCTCTCAGCCACTGGAGCATATGAACATAAAATAATTCATAATGATCTGAGAAAACTGTATTGAAGTGGCACAATACTTCCTGTTTAAGCCATTCTTCCAAGGACTCAACAGAAAGCTGATCTACTTCAAAAATAAATTCAGATAAGAAATCTTGAATATGGCCATCAAATTTAGGAGAATCATTGAGTGATTTTGTTTCTTTAATTACATTAACTAATTTGCTTCTAAAATATTTTTGCAAAGAAGTTATATTGGTATCTGTAATAAACTTTTCATTAAATTTATATAATCCAGTTTCTTTTTCTAGTTCAACATAACCTGCACACAATAAAGCTGCCAAATAATTGTTTGAAAAATTTAAAATATTTTCGAAATTTAAAAAGCATCCGTCAAATATTTGGGTACAGCCTTCTCTTGATTTAACTTCCTCATAAACCAGATTATAAAGCTTGCTAAATTTTTTATTTTTAACAAGGATTTCCCCATTAAAAGTTAACTTTAAAGACAAGAGTAATTTTTTCAGGTCCTCACTACAACTAAAATACTCAATTTTTCCATTGTCTCTATTTTTACAGAAAATTATAAACTCACCATTATTCTTAACAACGATTATTTCACCCTCTCTTTTGATTGCATCCGAAAAATTCCCTATTCCATTTGGCATCAAACGGAGGCTGCACCCAAATGTCGCAGAAATTTTAGATTTAAGTGTGTCGATTTCAGGAACAGTGATTCGAATAGTTTCAGGAATAGTTTTCCCAATAAAACACCATTGTTCTTCAAAACTTTTCACCAATTTTGCAGTATTACAATCTTCATAGACAATAAAAGCTGATAAAAATACTTGCCAGTCATCTTGACCCCTAATCTTAAAATTTGGTTTTAAAATTTCTGACACTCTTAGTTTCTCAAAGGTCACACTGGGATTAAGTATAATTCTAATATCTCTTAACTTAGATTCCACACTAAATGCGATTGAATATTTTTTAATGCTGTCAATAATTTCTGCTCTATATTGGGCATTTTCTTGACTCAGCAGATTTCTATTATTTTTAATAAAATCATCAGAAAATTTCCCTTTTTCTAAAATTCCATGAAGATTCATGGCGATTTTATAATTTGAAATAAGCTTATATATGATTCTTTTACCATTGTTTTTTGGTCTATGCTTAATCTTAAACCACGCATCAAAATATTTGCTTAATTGAACTTTTTTTTCTTTTTTTGTTGGATCATCTATAAAATCTTTAAGTGCATATTCAGATTCTGATGAATGTCCATGCTTAATTTGCGCAACCTCAATACGGTCTTCATAATAAATAACTAAATCATCAAATTTTTCAAAATCTTCTGCTTCTGTGAGCAGCTCGAAATCTCTCTTTTCTTTATACGCTGTAAAGGCATACTTCATTAAAACAGCAACTTGATAAGTAGTACCCTTTAAACCTGGAATTAAATGATCACTTTTTAGGTAAGGCTTGTTATCGAGTATGTTCTTTCCTTCAAGTGGCAAAGATAATTTTCTCATTGCTTCCTCTAGCTTTACAACATTCGAGGAATCCTCAAAATTTTTTCTTTTTGCCTCATCGTCAACATGAATTAGAAGATCAGGTTCAATCCGTGGTTCTTGTTTCTCTAGCCCCCAAAAATGATTAATGCCATTATGAAATATGGATATCATCTCTCCTGTTTGCAATTGGTTTGCTAACTGAAGCAGTTTTCCCCCTTGATTGCGAGATAAATAAACCTGAATTTTTAATCCGAATAATTGGTTAATCACATCAATCGTGGTAGTCGACATTTCTCTGCCAAAGTCACGCGAAAAAGGAATATAGCCACGCGCTTCTTTTAAATACAGCTCAACATATCGCTTAAAAACATCTCCCTGACAACAATATTCATAAATAGCCTTATCCGCATTTAAAACTGCTTGATAGCCTTGTTCAAATCCCTGTGTTAATCGAGAATTTCTTTTCCTCAACAAAGCCAGCAATTCTACTGGTTGTTTTTGATGCGTTTCTCGCACCCCCAATTCTGAACGTGCCTCTTCTACTTTTGGCCTAAAAGCCACTTCTGCTCCGTGAAGCGCAAAAAATAGCAGTCTTATTTCTGATGCTAATAACTGTTGGCAAGCTTCATTTTCTTCTTTATTGGGGTGAGAACCTGCGTATCCTAAATAGAGAAATTGACGTATCTCATGGGCAAAGACAGTGCGTACAGCCTCTGTTGGATTGTCGAGCAATTTTTTTACTAAAACATCTCTTGTAAAGCTTACTTTATTAACCGCATCAAAAAAACAGTCCCCGTCTATCGAAGTCGGTCTTAAGATAAATGAAATGGCTTCGCCTTGAAGACCTTGAAACTGATACGATGAAAGCATAGATTTTTGAGAAGACAAAAAAGACAAAGACATAGTAGTCTCTTGAAAAACTCGCTTGTATTCTTCAGCTTGTAATCTCCAAGCTAATAAACTGTCAGACTCGATTTGGGATGGTAGTAAAGATTTTTCCAAAGCATTTGCGTTTGATGGATGAATCTGTTTTACCAAATTCAGTCTTTTAAGTTCGGCGTCCAGCACTAAATAATCGGTTTCTTTTTCGATAGAATCTAAAGTTTCGGCTAACATTTTAAAAATTAATCTTTGCTCAGCTGACCATACATTCTGGGTAGATTTTTGTAACGTCTCTTTATGATTACTTCTTATCGCCTGTAATTGATTTAAATACTGCTCTGGATTGCTATGTAATAATACTTTTAATTGATTCGGCAAATATTCTGATATATTTATAGAATTATAAGGTAATGTTACTTCTGCATTTGTTAAAGAATAATCTTTCAATTCTTTTTCCGAGTATTCTAGCTTTTTTTGTGTAAACGAGCTTTTTAACCCTTGTGCCATCTTTAATATGGCTTCTTTTGATAATGATGTGAGATGATTAAATAATTCGACACAAATGGGCCCACAAGAGATAATTCCATCGCGATCACGTTGGACATCAGTATTCGAAATACTAAAGAATTTCACCCACTTTTGCTCTTTAAGCTTAAACAATATTTTATAAAAATCTTGTTGTTTTTCTTCTCCTAATGGATTAACAATAATTAGCTGGTCATCAATAATTATTCCAACAATAAAATGGCTGCTCATAGTCATACCCGGCCGCATCGCTATAAAATAAACCGGTACCTTAAACTTATCTTTGAGAGTAATTAACTGTTTAAACTGGTTCATAAATTGTTTGTACGGATTATCATCACCAGAATAAGAAAAAATATATCTTAATAACGGCATTTTTTTTGGTTGAGAACAGACCAAGATCGGCATTTGTTCTGAAGAGTACCATTCCTTAAAATCTGTAACCATATCATCTTTAGTTTCCAGCATACTAATATTCCTTCATAAAAATAAAACTTCTGTGGCGAATAATATAACTTTATAATCAGTACTTGCAACCATTATGTTCCGCTTGAAAAATAATTTGGAACATATGATAAGCAACCCTATGTTCGAAGTTTAATCGTCTTGATTTACTTAACGTTTTTGCATTCAACAAATGCACGATACCTGTCTCACCGTATCTAACAATGTCTTCCCCAATTACGAAAATTTCACGCACCCATAGATTATAAAATTTAGAAAACCGCATACTATAAGTTTTCGTTCAGACACTGCATTAGGAACATTCCTTAGAGACTACCAGGGTACTTCTCAAGCCATTTTAATAAAGACCCTTTAACCACATATTCAAATGTGCTTATCAGCATCAAATTTTTTTCACTCACACACAAGATGCTGGCGGCTTTCTCCGCAGGTGGATCACGAAACAGCGGAGATTGACACATGATTTTAGGAAATATAATTCCTTCATGTAAAGCTGATGATCTGCGCTCGTAAATTTCGAGTATGTAATCTAAAATGTTTCCCTCATCATTCCAAGGTCCTATGGAATCGCCTACCGACGGCCGATTCCTGGGTTCCTCGGGAAAATGATACAGAATAAATGCAACAAATGCTATTTTACTATGCTTTTTTTTCTTCCCCTCTATTTCGATCAGACCTTTTTTGTTTCCACATAGATCTTCCATTGCGAGATGCCTATTTTTTAAGGTTTCAAACGTTAAACCTTCACTTTTTACCCATTGCTTTGCCATAGCTTCAATCGCTGAAACCAGCATAATCCAAGATAAGGAAGGTTCGGACTCAATAAGCCATAACGCGTCTCGATATAGCTTAGCCGCTCGCATAAATGCTATTGCATCTTCATTTTCAAGAAACCGAATTTTATGGAAAAATTTTATTTCAGAGTTCAAATTTATTGTTCTGGTAGCACTGGGTAAAATAGGCATTTCTGGATTGCTAAGAAAACTTACCACACTAGGATTTTCATGTACTCGATAGTTTACTGGTTCTCCTAGATCAAAAGGATCTAAATTGTTAGTATCTATTTCTTTTTTCCTATTCATTGCTCCTGCTTTTAATCGAATCCCAAGTATTAAAGATAAAATGATAGCGATTTGTTCAAAAATTTCTAATTCGAAAGGTTCTACAAACCCTAACGCCATATTACTAAGGAATGCAGCAACGTTGCCATCGTTTTTAATAGACTGACTAAGTTCTCCTTGTATTGCATCGAGATCATTTAGCGGAGTAAAATTTATTTCGAGATTTTTAGTAAGCCCTAGCGATCCATTCTCTATACTAAAACAACGATAACTGCCTGCGTTCCCGATAATTATAATACCTTTTTCTATTTCTTTTATTTTACGCTCATTTTCAAAATCTGTTTCCGTCTTATAATGATAAATCTTAACATTATTAAATTGATATCCATATGTTAAATGATAAAAAATCCTAAGACTTATTCTAGGCAGCAGAACATTCTTATCCAAAAGTGTCATAGTATTAAAAAGCTCATAAGGACAATCCTTATTTGTAACAAATGGTATATGACCTGTTATTTTCGCATCAGTAAATAATGAAAATTCGAAGATCCTTTTTACTGGCTCTTGATTAACCCTTGCTGTCCAATTATTCACAACATCAATAGTAATAATTTTCATAAAAACCTATCCATTCTGCGTTTTTTACATTAGGTAAAAAAATAATTCATCATATGGATCATGACATTACCCGCCACTGCTAGGAACAAGGCTTGTTCGATACCATGATTTGCCGTAGTCCGTATAAAAATATTTTATCAAAGCGCGAAAATCTCCGACAAAGTCTAATGTGGTTAAGCTTAAGCAGCTTTTTTTTGCCTCCGTTTTTTTCCAACTTTGAGTTTAGATTCAGCTTGAGTAGATTGATGAAACTGGGTTGGCGTAGATGCTTTTTCTTTAGAAGAATTCTGAACTACATGAACCACAGCAGAGGGAGTGGCTGAAGATTCAGGCACCTCATTCTTCTCAAGATTAGCACTTATATCTTGAACCGGTATTTCGGTTTTAGATGACAATATGCTAACAGATTCCTCAATATGTAACGGTATTTCAAGCTTTTCAATATTTTCCTTAATCTCTCCCTGTGAAGCTAAATTAAGGCTGCTTTCAACCTCTTTAGAAACACAATTAACAGTCAAACTCTGAAACATTCTCTCGTTTTTAATACTTGTACTAAAATTTCCTGTTCCTGATCTTTTTCCACCTGTATGCAAGTCGAACTGGAAACTTAAAGTTTCATCCGTCTCTTTCGATTTAACTTCATTTAATAGTTTATTAACATGTTGTAACGGCGAATCAGTGGACGCGTGTACAGGCGGAATGGCTTGTTCATTCTGCTCCAATTCGCTTTCTATCGTGCCCAACCTACGCGCATATTGAATAATTCTACGCTTTTCCTCCAATGCGTTATACTCACTTCTTGCATAAATGAAAGTAGCATCGTCTGGAAGACAACATATCCTAAAAATATTGATGGCTTGCAGAAACAAATCACCAGCTGAATCAATATCATCTGCTTTAGCAGCTGCAATTGCTTTTTGTTGAATTCCTAATCCTTGTCTTTTATATTTTCTGCTTTTTTCATTAAAATCTGTATAACATTTTCTTGCTTGGTAATGTGCCATAAATGCTTCACATTCACTAATAATATCTTTTTTAAATTGGGTTTCAGAAGATTTATCTTCATTTTTATACGTGCCCAATAAAATACTTAGCTCAGAAAATATATCGCCCTCTTTTTTCGATAACCTAAGAATATTTTCTCTGAAAAGGTTATCTTTTTTTGATTTTTTCATATTTTTACGATAATCTTCCGTCATTAGATCTTGCAAATTTCTTTTTAATAAAATCTGATAGTCAAATCGGTTTAAATAGCCTTCCATGTACAACCCTATTGACACACCCATCTCGTAAGGAGTTTCTAAAGCAACAACGTATTTTGGAATATTTTCAGCAACATGAGCAAGCCTTGAAATAACTTCCATAAACGATTTTCCTTCAGACACAAAACTTAGTTCTTTTTTTGTTTCAGAATCTGAATTATCTATTTTTAGTTCGGATTCATCTAATTTTATCCACGTTTCTCCATCAAAAATAGACAATACTTTGTCTCTAAATTGCTTGGTCATATATTTAAATTTAATTCCAATAATTTGTTCAATCTTTTGAACTGCTAGAAATTCTTGTTCTTGAGGATGATGAATCAAATTTTCCGGTTCATCACCAATAGGAAATGTTTTGACTCTGGGATGGATTTCAAAGACCTCTTGTTCTTCTAATGAAACATAAATTCCATTGTGTAGATTATCTATCTCTTTTTCTATAATCGTAAATCTTAAATCGACAGAAGCGAAAGATTCAAAACGTTCTAAAAGGTGTTTTTTTAACAGTGTTCCTTTCTCACATCTACTGATAATCAACAACGTACAGGGAGAATCACTTCCCTCATTAACCCAACTAATCTCTGATCTAATTCTGTTAAAATTAGTTTGAGCATCAAAATGGGACAAAGTGATTCTATTTTTATTTATGCAAACAACTATATTACAGCTTGAAAAGCCATCTGTATATAATCCGCTAATATTATAACCACACGTGCTGCTGCTAAATCTGGCACTTCTTCCTTGAGGGACGCATATAACATTAGGCATAATTTTTACTCCATATAAAATTACTCAAAAATTATTTTACTTACAAAAAACATGATACATAGGCTAAATTCACTAGTCAACACACGCTGAATTTCTCAATCTCTTCATATTAACTTGACGCATAATATGATTAGCAGTCCGACAAGCCAAGCATTAAGCTATTAATTTTTAATGAACTTTTTCCATGCCGACCGCTGCAAATTGGGCGTGTTACGTCGAACAATGTCGGCTTCAAACCCACAAATCGCGGTATCCATACAGAATATTAAGTTATAAAAAGTCGAGAATAGGTGGTATTTTCGATAGCATACCTCCATGCCTCGTAACAGTCGTTTTCGAGAGTGTTTAAATAACTGTGTCAACCTGACTCTACGAGATTAAATATAATACTTAACCTTCGATTGCTAGTATATAAAGCTCTTTTTGAATGTCAATAGATAAATAAAAATAATTAGAATTTTTTGTTGTATTGATTAATGTTAGCGGGGCTCTGCCCCAAACCCCGGGATATTTGTTGACGTGATTCAATTGCTGTTTCAAACGATTCGGACAACCCACAAATGAGCTGCCCGGAATCACGTCACGGCCATCGGCGTCCCCGCCTGTACCGTCATTAAATATTACTATCAACAGTACGTGTAGCTCAAGCGAAAATTATTTTAACTTGAGATGCAGCCTTTCGGGGAAATAAATATCTAATTGAGAAATCGTCATTGCCCAATTATGCAAGGGCATACGCCATTTTTCTTGTATTTTCTGGCACGCGCAATAAACCAATTTGAAAAGCGCTTGATCTGACACAAACGCTCCTTTTATCTTGGTAAATTTTCGTACTTGACGATGGAAACCCTCAATTGGATTGGTTGTATAAATTAAGCGCCGTATGTCAGCAGAATATTTAAAATAACCCGTTAAATGCTCCCAATGTGTTGTCCAAGATTTTAAAACCATTGGATAACGTGCACCCCATTTTTCATCCAGTTTCTTTAGATTGTGTTCAGCCAGCTCTTTGGTAGCCGCTTGGTAAACTTGTTTTAAATCAACCATAAATGGTTTTTGGTCTTTACTCGCTACATATTTGATTGAATTACGGATTTGATGAACCACACATAATTGTATCTCCGTTTTTGGAAATGTGGCCTGAATTGCTTCTGGGAAACCCTTAAGACCATCTACACAAGCAATCAATACATCTTGAACGCCTCGAGATTTTAAATCATTTAAAACTCCTAGCCAAAAATTCGCGCCTTCACTGTCTGCAATGTAAAAACCAAGAATTTCCTTAAAACCCTCCTGGTTAATCCCCATAATGTTGTACAGCACTCTATCTGTAACGCGTCCACCTTCGCCACGGCCTTTAAAAAACATAGCGTCTAAAAAGAGCACCGTGTACACATTTTCCAGTGCTCGATTCCGCCACTCCGTGATCGTCGACAATAACTTGTCTGTGACGCTCGTAATGGTCGCGGGAGAAACTTCATAGCCGTACATATCCAGCATCTGTTTAGAAATATCCTGGTAACCGACTCCCAACGCATATAGCGCTAAGATTTTATTATCGAGCTCTTCTGTAATGACTGTTTGGCGCTTCTTAACGATTTGCGGTTCGAATGAACCATTACGATCTCGAGGGGTATCTAATTCAAATGTGCCAGATTCACCAGTGACTGTCTTCTTCGTTTTGCCATTGCGGCGATTCTCTCCACCTTCGTTTGAAGTCATATGGGCTTCTATTTCGCCTTCTAAGGCAGCTTCTAAGGCGTATTTAATAAGAGGGGTTAATGCGCCATCCTTGCCCAAAAGAGATTTGCCTGAACGGACTGATTCTACAATTGATTTTTGTAAATCAGATAAATTAGTTAGACCTTTAGGATTTTCCTTTGCTGTTTGCATACTGTAAACTCCGATATAAGTGTGTAAACTTTATCAGACTTGACACAGTTCAGTAAACACTCCCTCGTTTTCACAAAAAAAAATCCCCTGGTGTTTTACAGTCCTTAATCAATTCTTATACAGTATCTTTATTTAACTTAGAAACAGTTAGCACTTCTAATAATGATCCATCTTATCTAACTATGTCTGTTTACACAAACTATTTACACTACCCATTATACTTTTTTTAAAGCAGCTTTTAAAATTTTAATGTCTTGTATTTTATCTAGCCTTACAAAATCATCTTTTATTTCTATACCCGCTAAATCTAAATTGCTTTTCAGTTGTGTTTTTACTTTACCTTGACTGTTAGCAAAACCTGTTTGAAGATACAATCTGAAAAATCCTTTTTGTACAACAGCATCTAAAGTGGTTTTATAAGTTTTTTCATTATATTTTTCTAAATGCTCGCTATTTACGTGCTGTTTTGGGAATAAATGAAATAAAACACCTAATGAATGCTTTTTGACGTTTTTTTTGTAGTTATCTGGCAAGTCGCTCGTCGGAACATATTCCGCTGATTCACTTGAAAGATACTTAACATCTGAAAAGCTACTAAATCCACTTGCTCTAACTATTAATCTTAACAAGGGTGTATCTGGAGTTCGATTATAACCTCTAATCAAGTCCCATTTTTCTAAATCTAATAGATCTCTGTTAGGTAGCACAAAACCTTTCTTCATTAATTCATTTTGTAAATTGTGCATAAAACTATTTTTTTCATAATTTCTTTGTAAATTTCTAATTTTTATTGTACAATGTTCACATATTTCTATTGTTGAATTAATGTCTAGTATAACAACATATATCTTTGTTTGGTATTTTTTATCAATATGTTGCTCCAAGCGCGTTAGAATATTTGTAATGTTAGCATCAAGAAATCGTATCAACTCGTCCTCCGAATGAGTACCCTCTGCCTGTTGAGAATCTCCTAAAATAATTCTAGTCAGGTCATTTAAAGGAAGAGTTATAAATTTACGCGTATGTGTTCCTTTACTCCAATCACCAGAAGAAATTACAAATCCAATATTTGCCAAAATTAAATTTGTTATTTTTTCTTTTGCTTTTGTTGTTAAATATACTCTTGCTAAATTTAATCGTTCATGCAGCTCTAAGTTTAAATCATCTTGAAAAAGACTATTATCCAGAGCATCTGGGATGATACATTTTTTTTGTGGCGTTTTACTGCTCATTTTTAAAAGTAGATTTGGAATATATTTTTTTCCATGAACTAAACTTTTCGAAAATTCATCTAACATCGAAATCACTTGGTTCTCAATCTGATTTAATCTATGTAATGTAGCAGCAAGCGTCGTCGTTGAGGAAGGTATGCATTTGTCTTTATATTCTTTAAAAAGATCTAAAGGAAACTGTTTCTTTTTATTTGCTATATTAAAAGAAAAGTCATTCTCAATCAGGAATTCTAATATTTTTTCTGCTTCAGGCAATAATTGACATGAAGAAAACCACCCCTGTTCTTCTTTTATAATTTTTAAAAAATCCTTTGAACCTATTCTTGAAAAAATAACATGAAAGTAAATATGTAATATGCTTTCCCCACCATTATATTTATATTTTTTATTAATGTCGCCTGAAGACAAGATTACTAAGGCATCAGAAAAACGATAGTTTGTAAGTACATTTTTTAGTTCTTCCTGGCGTTGTTTTTTTCTTTCAATTTCCACCTCAAGCTCTCTGGCTTCTTTCGCCTCTTTTTCTGTAATCCCTGCTAAGCAAACTATTGCATCATCATATTTTCCTAGCTCTTGCAAAATTCTAGCTTTCAAAAGATCGCGTTCAACCACTCCAGCAGCAATCGCTTTGTTACACCAAACTAATGCTTTTTCTAAGTCTTTTTGACAAGGCAGAAGACCTTCAAAATAATAATAAGCAACATTTTCCATGGCATCAGGATCATTAAGCGTAGCGGCGTATTTATAAATTTCAAAAGCTTTTTCTTAATTATTGCCGTTATCATCATAGTCAAATGCAACCCGATTCATTTTTTTACCATCAAGAAAATTTTTATTTTTGCATGCTGTTATTAATTCTGCAGGGGCAAGTGTTACCTTCAAAAGTTCAATAATTTTCTTTATATCTTTGTTTAGCAAATCAATAATTGTTGCATCTTTATCTTCTGCTTTTTTAGTAGCTTTAGCTTTGCTTTTTTTCATGAAAACTCTCCCTTAAGTTGTTTATCTAATAAAAATATAAAAAAGCCTCTTTTAATCAATCATTTGATAATGAACTCGAGACATTATATTTTCTTTAAAGCAGCCTTTAAAGTTTTAATATCTTGTATTTTATCTAGCCTCACGAAATCATCTTTAACTTCTACACCTTCTAAATCCAAATCCTTTCTCTGTTGTGTTTTTGTTGTGCCTTGACTATTAGCAAAACCTGTTTGAAGATATAAACTGAAAAACCCTCTTTTTACAACAGCATCTAAAGTGATTTTATAAGTTTCTTCCTTGTACTTCTCTAAACGTTCACTATTTGGATGCTGTTTTGGGAACAAATGAAATAAAATACCCAATGAATGTTTTTTGATATTTCGTTCATATTTTTCTGGCAAGTCACTCGTTGGAACATATTCTGCTTTTTCACTTGAAAGATACTGCGTATCTGAAAAGCTACCAAATCCACTTGCCCTAACTACTAATCTTAATACAGGAATATTTGGACTTTGTTTCTGTCCTCTAGTGGAATCCGGTTTTTCTAAAGTTAATAAATCTCTATTAGGTAATACAAAGCCTTTTTTTATTAATTCATCTTGCAATTTATGCATAAAACTATTTTCGTCATAATTTTTTTGTAAATTTCTAACGCTTATGGTGCAATACTCACATACCTCTATTGTTGAATCAATGTCTAGTATAACAGCATATATTTTTGTTTGAAATTTCTTGTCAATATACTTCTCCAGCAGTGTTGGAATATTTTTAACGTTCGCATTAAGAAATCGTATAAGCTCGTCTTCCGAATGCGTACCAACTGCTTGCCCAGAATCTCCTAAAATAATCATTTTATCATCTGTTAAAGGAAAAGTTATAAACTTCCGCGCGTGTATTCCCTTTTCCCAGTCGCCATCAGAAACCACAAATCCAATATTTGCCACAACCAAATTTATTACACTTCTTTCTGCTTTTTTTGTTAAATATGTTCTTGCTAAATTTAATCGCTCGTGCAAGTCCAAATTTAAATCGTCTTGAAACATACTACCATTCCAAACATCATCAATATCGCATTCTTTTTTTGGTGTTTTACTACCCATTTTTAAAAATAAATTTGGGACATATTTTTTTCCATGAGCTAAAATTTTTGATGAGCAGTCCAAAATTGAGATCACCTGCTTCTCAAACTGATTCAATCTATACAAGGCACTATGGTTTCTTGTGCTTATACACGCTTGTTTGTGTTTTTTAAAAAAATCTAAAGGGAATAAATCATCATTATTTTTCTCATTAAAGGAGAAATTATTTTCAATAAAGAAATTTAATATTTCTCCTGGGGCAGGCAATAATTGACAATAAAATTCTTCATCTTCTTGCACAGCTTGCAAAACATTTTCTGAATCCATTCCACTAAGAATAGCATTGAAATAAATGTGTAATATGCTCTCACCGTCATCATATTTATATTTTTTATTAATATCATTCGATTCCAGAATTTCCAAGGCATTTTCAAAATGATATTCTTGCAGACTCTTTCTTAGCTGTAATTGTTTTTTTTTCTTCTCATCAAGTTCAAGCCCAAGAATTGTCGCGTCTTGCTTTTGTTTTTCCCCAACCTCTTTTAGGCAGATTGCTGCGTCATTATATTTTCCTAATTCTTTCAAAATATTAGCTTTCAAAAGATTTCGATGGATTGCTCCAGTGGAAATTGCCTTGTTGCACCATTCTAATGCTTTATCTAAATCTTTTTGACAAGGTAACAAGCCTTCAAAATAGTAAAGAGCAACGTTTCCCATAGCATTCGCATGATTAAGCGTAGCAACATATTTATAAATTTCAAAAGCTTTTGCTTCATTACCTTTGTTATCATAATCAAGCGCAACTCGATTCAATCTTTGCACATCAGAAAACTTTTTATTTTTGCATGCCGTTATCAATTCCGTAGGTGTAAGGGTTGTAGACAAAAGCTCAACAATTGCATCTGAGCTCTTTCTTAAAAGCTCAATAATTACTGCTTCTTTATCCTCTGTTTTTTCAACAACTTTAATTGCACTTTTTTTCATAGAAATTCCCTTTAAATATCTAACCAAGCATTTTTATTAGCAATTTCGCACAAAACAAAATTACCAAACAGAAGATACTTCTTTAAAACGAGCAAGTCAACCAGCAGTTTTGAATTTTACACTTACAAAACATTTGAAAACATCAGACAATGAAGCGTCGGATGAGTAATCCGCCACTCGTATTTTACAACGTTGATTTGCTTGCTATTTTTTAGATAAAAACAAGCACCATTCGTAGCACTCTGCACAACGCTGTCCTACTAGAAACCGAAAAACTCTCGCACGAAGTCT
>JBPOIR010000070.1:0-9817 GCA_052034335.1 Pseudomonadota bacterium
CATTGAGCAGCAAGAGATACAGCATAAGCAAGATAACTTTTCGATTTCTGAATATTAAGCTTTTAAGCGTTAATCCGCTTTGCAAGCGTTTACTGAAGCTACCGCCTTCAGGCGGTTAGTGATTCACAAATATGTTTTTGGTAAACAGATGAGCCGGTCGTTTTTTTAAAGCTAGCCAAATGAGCAGTCTTCTGTTCAGGGGGCATACGCGCCAAAAGATAACGAATGTCTGGCTTCAAAGTGCTAGTAAACACGTTCAGAGATGGACAAGGTATATATGAGCTTAAAACGGACAATAGTAGCGACTTTTGTTTTTTGCTACAATGTGTCCGGTACCCGGTATCAAGTGGTGAAATGCGTATGCTTTATACAACAGGAGCATAGCCGAATACCGAGTTGCACTTGCGTTTCATTTATGCCAAAAGTAATTTATTTGAAGCGAGATTTCCGAGCTGGCAAAGGGGAATCATAAACAATGGACGCAAGCCAGTGTGCTTAACTTTCATTTCAAGGAATATAACTGATGTTAAAAAAATTTATTAGTTCCTTAGAGTTGTCTACTCTAAACAGTACAAATGGCTTTAGCATCTATGGGGTATCTGTTGGTGACAAGAGAGGCTACTCAGTTGCCAGCGCAGGCGACCTCAATGGAGATGGAGTTAGCGATGTGATTATTGGAGTGCCTAATGCTGGTCCGCTCGGACGGAGTGCGGCTGGCGCGAGTTATGTGATTTTTGGGAGTCGCGCTGGCTTTAGCCCAACCTTAGAGCTATCTAGCTTAAATGGCATCAATGGCTTTAGCATTTATGGGGTATCGGAAAATGACTTCAGCGGCATCTCGGTTGCCAGTGCCGGCGATATCAATGGGGATGGAATTAGCGATCTGATTATTGGGGCATATTTACCTTCTCCTGGTGGGCGGAGTAACGCTGGTGCGAGTTATGTGGTTTTTGGAAGTCGCACTGGCTTTAGCCCAACCTTAGAGCTATCTAGCTTAAATGGCATCAATGGCTTTAGCATTTATGGGGTATCCGCCGGTGACGAAAGCGGTTCTGTTGCTGTTGCCGGCGACATCAATGGGGATGGAATTAGCGATCTGATTGTTGGAGCACGATCTGCTTCCCCGGGTGGCCGGCCTTTGGCTGGCGCAAGCTATGTGATTTTTGGCAGCTGTGCTGGTTTTAATGCAACATTAGAGCTGTCTAGTTTAAATGGCATCAATGGCTTTAGCATTTACGGGATATCTGCTAGTGACTATGCTGGTGCTTCGGTTGCCGCTGCCGGCGACATCAATGGAGATGGAATTAGCGATCTGATTATTGGGGCGTATGGGGCTGCCCCAAGCGGGCGGAATGATGCGGGCGCGAGTTATGTGATTTTTGGTAGCCGCGCTGGCTTTAGTTCAACCTTAGAGTTATCTAGCTTAAATGGCGTAAATGGCCTTGGTATCTATGGAGTATCTGAGAATGACCAGAGCGGCCGCTCGGTTGCTGGTGCAGGCGACATCAATGATGATGGGATTAGTGATCTGATTATTGGAGCGTGGTTGGCTTCCCCGAGTGGACGATCTGGTGCTGGTGCTAGCTATGTGGTTTTTGGAAGTCGTGCTGCCTTTAATCCAAAATTTGAGCTTTCTAGCTTAAATGGGGTGAATGGCTTTAGAATCAATGGGGTATCCGCGAATGACGGGGGCAACGGGATCTCGGTTGCCTGTGCCGGCGACCTCAATGGGGATAATATTAGCGATCTGATTATTGGGGCGTCGAGGGTTGGCCCGGGCGGGCGGTCTCAAGCTGGTGCGAGTTATGTGGTTTTTGGAGGTCGCACCAGCTTTAATTCAATCTTAGAGCTATCTAGCTTAAATGGCATCAATGGCTTCACCCTTAACGGGGTGTCCGCTAACGATGCGAGCGGCATCTCAGTTGCCAGCGCAGGCGACATCAATGGAGATGGGATTAGCGATGTAATTATTGGGTCATATGGGGCTGCCCCGGGCGGGCGGATCGGGGCTGGCGCGAGTTATGTGATTTTCGGGGGGGCTACACTTTTAGCACCACCTTCTTCGGATGATACCCAAACCAGTACCTCGCTTCCTGGCATAATAGGCGGCGTGGTAGGAGGGCTGGTTGCCTTAATCGGTGCAGGCGCGTTTGCTTATCGATATTACTTTAAAAAATGCTTAACTAAACTCAAGCCACCATCAGATAATGCTGGGGATAGACTCAAAACGCCGCTCTTGCCACTCGAAAATCCGTCATCTCTCAAAACGCCAAGCAATGAAAATAAAGCTGCGTCAGACAACACGGGAGATCTACCTGAGCTTATGTTCTTACACGTGTCACCCGAAAAACCACTATCGCCACCCAAAAGCCCAGGCCGAGAACCCAATGAGCTTAAATTTTCTATTGAACTTAAATATGAGGAAATTGAGTTTGGAAATCCTAAAATAAAATTAGGCGAAGGTGCATATGGCATCGTCTACAAAGCGCGATATCGGAACAATCCCGTTGCGGTTAAACAACTGAAGATGAGTCATCCTTCCTCTGATTCTCTGAAAGAGTTTCAGAAAGAAATGGCAGTCATGGCAAATCTGCGATGCCCGCAAGTGGTTCAGTTTTATGGTGTCTATTTTAAGCCCGCGCCCGGCATTGTTATGCAATATATGTCTCGATGTTCTTTGTATCAAGTCATTCACAGCGGGCAACCGCCGCTGTCCTGGACGGTTCGTTTGAAAATCGCTAGAGATATTACCTGTGGCTTATCTTTTTTACATCAAGAGAATGTTATACATCGAGACTTAAAGAGCCTCAATGTGCTTTTAAACGAAGAGATGCAAGCCAAATTAACCGATTTTGGCTTAGCGAAAATAAAAAAAGAAACTGTCAGCCTTTCCAAGGAGAAGCCTGTGGGCACGCTATTATGGATGGCGCCGGAGTTGTTTAAGCGCGGTAATAGCTGTACCCAGAAATCGGATGTGTACAGCTTAGGGATCACTTTATGGGAGCTTGCTGCTTATAAAAGACCCTTTGACGATGCAAAAAATGATGCTATCGCCAAGGACTGGATAGAAAAAGGCCAGCGAGAGCCTATCCCCTCCGACTGTCCGCCGAAATTGGCCAAAGCCATTACTTGGTGCTGGGATGGGGAAGCTGCCAAACGGCCCAGCGCACAGGAAGTATTAGAGTTATTGGAAGGCGGATTGAGCGACTGCAAAACAGCGAATGATTCGTATCAAGGTTTTAACGCTTCAAGAGAATCTTGAATCTAGGGTATAAATCGTGCTTTTTATCTAAAACTAGCGTTAAAATCTTGATAGGTTGATTGAGGCGCCAACACAGCCCGAAGTCTTTCAGCCTTTCCAGAGGCTTTAACGTCTCCGTTTTTCGCTGCAGACTCATACCAATACAACGCTAAGGGTAAATCCGAGCTAATGCCATCTCCACGTTCTAGCATCATGGCGACATTAAACATAGCACGCGGATGGCCTTTCTCAGCAGCGCTTAAAAAATGCTGATAAGCTTGCTTTTTATCCTGAGGCGCACCTCCTATACCTCTTAAAAAAAAGAGACCTAAATTGGTCTCTGCTTTAAAGTAGCCTTTTTTAAAAGATTTATCATAAGAAAGCTTCGCATTTTCATAATCCAATTTCTCCTCCTGTGAAATGCCCTGTTTGTAATAATCTTCCCCACTCAAAGAAGAGGAACGTGGACGCAACTGACGCTCAAGGACTGGAATAATCTCTTCTAAAGCAGGTCGATTTTTAGGTTCGGAATCCCAGCAGCGCCTGATAATATCAGCATATTCTGAGGGAATGGTATCCACTATTGACTCTTTGTTGCCCATGATAATGTGTGCTGCCATCTTATCCTTTGGAATCGTTTCATAGGGCATCTTTCCGCTTAGGATTGACCATAAAACAAGACCATAGCTATAAATATCTGACGCTTTGGTATAGGTCGTCCCCCGCTGTAAACATTCTGGAGCTTGCCATTCAAAGCTTTGACTTTGCCTTGGCGAGGTTTGCACGCCAAAACGTTTCGTTTTGGATAGCCCGAAGCCAGAGAGTTTAGCCTCCCAGTGGGAATTTACTAAGATAGCGGAAGGTTTTAAGTCTCTATGTAAGATGCCTTGACTGTGTAAATAACGCAACCCATAAACAATGTCTAACGCCATTTTTTTCTGTTGTTCTGGAGTTAAAGTGCCCACTCGTTTATCCAAAGAGCCTTGTTCCATGTGCTCCATCACTAAACAAGCGCGTCCAGCTTCAAAACAAGCACCATAAAACTGGGTAATTTGCTTACTACGAAGACCGCTCATAATTTGAACCTCTCTGATAAATTCCGTCATCTCTCCATCATTCAGAGGTTCAATATTTTTAATAACCACGTTGTCTTCATTCCAACGCCCTAAATAGATTTTTCCGCAGCTGCCTTCCGCAATCTTTTTATCAAAAGTTAGCTCAAAAAAAGATATCATGTACTGAGATTCTAAAGGCAGTTTAGAAATCCCTCCCGGAACATTGAACGCTGTTATTTTTTCCTGAATGGAAGCCAATTGCTTTAAAATAATATCGTGCCTTTCTGCCTGTTGCATTTCCTGTCTTTGAAGTTGCCTATTGGCTTCCTCGTTTAATCGAATAATTTCTTTTTGATTCAAAATTAGAAATGTTCGGTCTGCTTCTTCATCTGCTTTATCATGTACGCGATCAACCACCTGTTTTGCTACTAGGCCTAAATTCAAATCCTGTAAACAGTTTTGCAAACCTTGACTAAATTCTTCAAACTTAGTTTTATAAGTCCCCGCTTTTAAAACATATCTATACCATTTGCTGCTGGCAGTAAACTCTTTAATGAAAGCTTCAAGTCTTTTTAACATCTCTAATAAATGATTAAGTCCCTCCTCATACTGCTTTTTATCTTTCATCTTATCCAAGTCTCGAATGGCGCTTTCAACAATAAGCACACGTCTTGCAAGACGCTGGCATTGCCTTGGGTTTGCCTTCACCTCCTTCACATGCTCGTAAATTAATTGAGAGACAGTATAAATACCCTGAATTACTTGTGCCGGATTTAACATCACTGCTCCTTTATTTATTAATGGCTTACCTTAGATTCAAGATTCTCTTGAAGCGTTAAAACCTTGATACGAATCATTCGCTGTTTTGCAGTCGCTCAATCCGCCTTCCAATAACTCTAATACTTTCTGTGCGCTGGGCCGTTTGGCAGCTTCCCCATCCCAGCACCAAGTAATGGCTCTAGCCAATGGTGGCGGACAGTCTTTTGGGATGAGTTCTCGCTGACCTTTTTCTATCCAGTCCTTGGCGATAACATCATTTTCTGCATCGTCAAAGGGTCTTTTATAAGCAGCAAGCTCCCATAAAGTAATTCCTAAGCTGTACACATCCGATTTCTGGGTACAGACAGAGCCACGCTTAAACAACTCCGGCGCCATCCATAATAGCGTGCCCGGAGATTCCTCCTGGGAAACGCTAATAGTTTCTGTTTTTATTTTGGCTAAACCAAAATCGGTTAATTTGGCTTGCATCTCTTCGTTTAAAAGCACATTGAGGCTCTTTAAGTCTCGATGTATAATATTCTCTTGATGCAAAAAGGATAAGCCACAGGTAATATCTCTAGCGATTTTTAAACGAACCGTCCAGGACAGCATGGGTTGTCCGCTGTGAATAACTTGATATAGAGAACCTCTAGTCATATATTCCATGACAATGCCGGGCGCGGGCTTAAAATAGACACCATAAAACTGAACCACTTGTGGGCATCGCAGATTTGCCATGACTGCCATTTCTTTCTGAAACTCTTTCAGAGAATCAGAGGAAGGATGACTCATCTTCAGTTGTTTAACCGCAACGGGATTGTTTCGATATCGCGCTTTGTAGACGATGCCATATGCACCTTCGCCTAATTTTATTTTAGGATTTTCAAACTCAATTTCCCTGTATTTAAGTTTAACAGAAAATTTAAGCTCATTGGGTTCTCGGTCTGGGCTTTTGGGTGGCGGCAAGAGCACAACATCCAGTCCCTCTCCAGCATTATCTGATGGCGGCTTGAGTTTAGTTAAGCATTTTTTAAAGTAATATCGATAAGCGAATGCGCCTGCACCGATTAAGGCAACCAGCCCTCCTACAACGCCGCCTATTATGCCAGGAAGCGAGGAGCTGATTTGGCTATTGTCCGGCGAAAGCGAGGTGGGAGATATACCAGGAAGCCCAGAAGGGGGCGTGAAGGGAAATGTGGGGCGAAGCGTAGGATGAAACGTGGGGTTAGGCGTAGGGTACAATGTGGGGTTAGGCACAGGGTCCAATGTGGGGTAGAGTGTAGGGCTAAGCGTAGGACGAAATGTAGGAGGGGAAGGTGCTAAAAGTGTAGCTCCTCCAAAAATTACGTAACTCGCGCCGGTATTATTTCGCCCCCCCCGGTCAGCACCATATGACCCAATAATTACATCGCTAATCCCATCTCCATTGATGTCGCCGGCGCTGGCAACCGAACAGCCAGCATAGTCACCAGCGGATATTCCGGGGATAGCAAAGCCATTCCAGCCATTTAAGCTAGATAGTTCTAAAATTGTATTAAAGCCATTTCGGTTTCCAAAAACCACATAACTCGCGCCAGCGCGAGACTGCTCACCCGAGGCAGCATACTGTGCTCCAATAATTACATCGCTAATCCCATCCCCATTGAGGTCGCCGGCAGCGGCAACTGAGTAGCCACTATTGTCACCAGCGGATACCCCACGGATGCTAAAGCCATTCACGCCATTTAAGCTAAACAGCTCTAAGGTTGAACTAAAACCAGCGCGACTTCCAAAAACCACATAACTCGCACCAGCACCAGACCGCCCACCTGGAGCAGCCTGCCATGCCCCAATAATCAGATCGCTAATTCCATCTCCATTGATGTCGCCTGCGCTGGCAACTGAGTAGCCGCTCTGGTAGCCCACGGATGCTCCATAGATACTAAAGCCATTGATTCCGTTTAAGCTAGACAACTCTAAAATTGGGCTAAAACCAGCGCGACTTCCAAAAACCACATAACTCGCGCCAGCGTAAGCCCTCCCGCCCGGGGAAGCATATCGTGCCCCGATAAGCAGGTCGCTAATCCCGTCTCCATTGATGTCGCCGGCGCTGGCAACCGACCAGCCGCTATACTCACTCGCAGATACTCCTTGGATGCTAAAGCCATTCACGCCATTTAAGCTAGACAGCTCTAGCGTTGAACCAAAGCCAGTGCGTCTTCCAAAAATCACATAACTCGTGCCAGCGTTACTCCGCCCACCCGGGTCAGCTGACGGTGCCCCAACAATCATGTCGCTAATCCCATCCCCGTTGATGTCGCCTGCGCTGGCAACCGAGCTGCCCCAGTCATCAGCGGCTACCCCATAAATGCTAAAGCCATTCACGCCATTTAAGCTAGATAACTCTAAGGTTGAACTAAAGCCAGTGCGTCTTCCAAAAATTACATAATTTGGGCCAGTTCTCGGTGTTCCAATAATCAGGTCGCTAACCCCATCCCCATTGATGTCGCCTGCGCTGGCAACTGAAGTGCCACTCCGGTCACTAGCGGGTACACCAGGGATACTAAAGCCATTCACTCCATCTAAGCTAGCCAGCTCTAAGATTGGGCTAAAGCCAGTTCGGCTTCCAAAGACTACATAACTTGCACCAGCCCAGTTTTGCCTGCCCAGGGAAGCAGAGGGGGCGCCAATAATGAGATCGCTAGCCCCATCTCCATTGATGTCGCCTGCGCTGGCAACTGACCAGCCACTTACGTCAGCAGCAGATACTCCCTGGATGCTAAAGCCGTTTGCCCCGTTTAAGGTAGACAACTCTAAGGGATTAATAAATTTTTTTAACATCGATTATATTCCTTGAAATTGAGGTTAAGTGCACTGGCTTGCGTCAATTGTTTATGATGCTCCCCTTGTCGTCTGCAATCTCGCTTCCAACAGGCTGCTTTTCGCATGATATGGAATAGAATTGCAATTCGGTATTTGGTGGATTCCTGTCGTATAACGCATATGCATTTCACTCCTTGATACTTGGACGCTGGACACATTGTACCAAAAAACAAAAGTCCCTGCCATTCCTCCTATTTTAAGGCCACAACCATTGCCCATCTCTAAACGTGTTTACCAATACCCAGTAACAAGGCATTTGCTACCTTTTGAAGCGCCGGCTTCTGGGCAGAAGGTTTATCATCTGGGTAACATTAAAAACGACCAACTCATCTGTTTTCCAAAACATATTTAAAAAATGGTCAATATCATCAGCAACACACGAATGATGTTATTTTTTATTTTAGGATAGGCGCCTGCTCCTAACAGCAAGACAATAATATTATCATATTTGGCTTGTGCTGCTAGATGGAGAGCCGTGCCATCATTAATGCTTTGTGTATCAATTAAAATTGCTGCTTTAGTAAATAATAATACAAGGCTATGCAGTTGACTCCACTAACCACATGTAGTATTGAGTATTATTAGTGTTTATTCTGCAAATTTGCTTAAATTGCAGATACGTTTTCGAGAGAAGAGTCCTGTACCGGTTAAATCCCTAAACGCTAGATATAGTGGTTAGTGGAGTCAACTGCATAGCTCTGTAATAATAATCTCGGCATTGCTAAATCACTGCGGGCTGCTGCAACATCTAAGATACTAAATTGTGTGGATTCACAACTAACAATAGGGGTGGTACCGTGGGCCAAAAGTAACCTTTTTCACAGCAATAAAGAGGGGTTTTCTGTTGTGCATTTTTGACAAACGGGCTGAGAAATTGGCGCGTTTAAGTTTATAAGTGTAAATAAAAACATCAAAAAAGCAATGACATTCAGTGACGTTCCGGTGACAATCAGTGGCATTTCACTGTCAAAAAATGACAAATTTTTTTAAAAATATAGAGCTTTCAGTGTCAAAAAATGACACACGATGATATGATCTGTACCCGTTACCCCGGACTTTTTATTTGATAAACTTAGTTTCAATAAGGAGTTTTTATGGGTACCAAGTTAAAAAGCTATGACAAAGAATTTAAGGAAAGAGCCATTAAGCTTACTTTAGCCTCTTCCCAACCAATTTCAAAAACCGCAAAAGAACTGGGCATGAATGAAGCCACGCTTTACTCGTGGGTAAAAAGTAACCGGAACGCCTATGTTGAACAGCATGGAAACAACGGAAAAGAAATTCTTGATGAATTGGCAAAACTTAGGAAAGAAAACGCCCGTTTGCGGGAGGAACGGGAAATTCTAAAAAAGGCGGCAGTCTTCTTCGTGAAAGAAGCTCAATAAAGTACGAATTTATTCAGCACCATCGCGAGGAATTTTGCATGAACCTTATGTTTAAATTAATGGCTGTATCTAAGAGTGGCTATCACGAATGGTTGTATCGGGGCATCAGCAGCAGAGAACAAGCGAATAATAAGCTTACAAAGCAGATACGGTCGGTACACCAGGAAAGTCGCAAGATATATGGAGGACGGCGTATTTACGCAGAATTGCGCGCTCAAGGGATCTCTTGCAGTAAAAATCGCGTTGTTCGTCTCAAACGTAAAGCGGGAATTATGGCGAAGACTCGGCGACGATTTAAAGTTACAACGGATTCTAAACACGAACTTCCCATTAGCGGAAACATATTGAATAGGGAATTTAATGTTTTAGCGCCTAACACGCATTGGGTCTATCTATTACCCATAAATATTAAACTTGCAACTGGACTGACAAGTCAAAGCCATAAATAAAATCGTTGAGCCTCATCATGCCTCTGCATACTGTAATAATGCCTGGTACTTTGTCATTCTTTCTTC
>JBPOIR010000081.1:0-36667 GCA_052034335.1 Pseudomonadota bacterium
CGAAACAAATTGAAACACTCCAAAGAATGAATCATCAACAAACAAAGGAAATTGAAAATCTCAAATTAGAAATACGTCGGCTTAAGGAATTAAAGACAAAACCCAAATTCCGTTCAAGTAAAATGGAAAAACATCATTAAAGACAGTTAGGAAAAATTGAGTGGTATAGTGCAAGTAGCGTTATATTTGATTTGATAAGCTTTCGGGATTTTTGAGTGTTTAGGTGAGACATTGTTGTGCGGGGTTCGACGAGTTGTCTTTTTTTATTGCTAAAAAAAGGGCAGTTAAATCAAGAAGGTAAAACTTCGAAGATCTGCTTACTCATCCGGCACTCTTCGATTTTTTGTGCGATGGTAAAGCACTCCCTAAGTTTTTTTGAAAAATTATGCGGAGGATTCGCGTGTTTCAATAAGACATTGCTAACCACAGTTCAACAAATATAATGTTTGGTAGGGATTTTAACAAGAAGTTTCATTCGATTGTAAGAGCAAAGCTCAAGTGTCCCCTTTCTGACACAGGTGGGCAAAGCCTAATGTCCCCTTTTTTTAGTTAAGTTAGTTATAATAAATCTATAGCTTTTGGTACCCTGGTGGCCTTTGCTTAGCAACCCAAGGGGATAAGCCATATGAGCTCAGAAGGAAAACGCCAAGAAGTTATAGCTTTAGTAAAGACAAAGACACTCAGGCAATCAGAAGCAGCAACGGTATTAGGTATTAGCATTAGACAGGTGAAGCGTTTATGTCGCGCTGAGCGTGAACGCGGCGCCATAGGATTGATTTCAAAGAGACGAGGACACCCAGCTTCTAATCGTACTTCAGATGCTACCAAGCAGCAAGTCGTTGCTCTCGCCCAGAGTAAGTATGTGGATTTCGGACCAACCTTCATGGGTGAAAAATTAAGCGAGCTAGACGGCATTAAGTTAAGCAAAGAATCCATCAGAAAAATTTTAATCGCTGCTGATTTATGGAAGGGTAAAAAAACCAAAAAAAAATCTGTGCACCAGAGACGAGAGCGTCGAGCATGTCTTGGTGAATTAGTACAAATTGATGGGTCACCACATGGATGGTTTGAAAAGCGAGACCCTAAGTGCTGTTTGATTTTGTTTGTTGATGACGCTACCAGCCGTGTATTATATGCTCACCTGGAGCCTTCTGAAACAACAGCAGCGTATTTTCGAGGAATGAGTGCACACATAAAAACCTACGGAATCCCGTTAGCCTATTACAGCGACAAACACATGATTTTTAGGGTTGGAAACGCAAAAACAATAGATGTTAATTTGACACAATTTGAACGCGCTTGCAAAGAGCTTGGCATTAAAGGAATTTGTGCAAATTCTGCACAAGCGAAAGGGCGAGTAGAACGAAAAAACAGAACTTTTCAAGACAGGTTAGTTAAAGAGTTCAGATTGGCTGGAATTAATACTATAGAAGGTGGGAATAAATTTTTGCAAACGTACCTACCAAAACACAATAAGCAATTTTCTGTGTGCGCACGCGAACCTGAAGATGTGCATGTGCGCTCTGTGCCAGACGATGAAACATTGGCATACATTTTAAGTGCTCAATGGGAGAGGAAGCTAAGCAAAAATTTAGAGATAAGTTTTGAGAATACAATTTATCAAATATTGGTAGAAGGAAAAGGCCGTCGTTTACAACAGAGTACAGTGACCGTATGCCAAATGTTAAATGGCGATACGCATTTGTTATCCTCAACGGGGGTTCAACTTAACTATAAGACATTGAAGGTTCGAACAAAGGATATTGGTTCAACGATCGATGATAAATCTTTAAATGTTCATATTGACCATTTGATACAGCACAAAAAGACTGTAGTGCTATCATCAAACCACCCGTGGCGAAGGTATACAATTACGGTTCCAAAGGGCAATTTGCACCGCCCAAGCGTCTTGGCTTAGAATGACGTAACAACCCCACCTAAGGGTGCCCCCTTGCTTTCAAAGGCGGGATATTCAGGAACCCCAAAAGGGGACATTAGGCTTTGCCACTACAGAAGTTTCATTCGATTAACTCTTGCTAACAGCGATTATGACGGGAGCAGCTAGAATATGATTGAGTTTTTTGCTTAAATACTTTTTTTAAAGTAAAATAATATTTTATTTTTATCTTAAACTAAGAGGTTAAATATGAACAACGTATCCACGGACAATATATCCAAAGTCTTAGAGCTTGCCGGCGATAATCCTATAGCGATAACTATAGGAACTGTAGGCGTCTTGTTATTAGGAGCATTTGCTATACATAAGTGTAAATATGTTTCTGTTTCGAAAGATGGTCACTTAGTCATGAATAAAGAGGATGAAAAAGCATCATCAAGCCACCTGAAGCAGATCGAGTCAAAAGAAAATGTGATTTCTGCCGCAAGTGGCTCTAATCCGCAGTCTTCAATTACCAATGCTAAGTCTGAAGGTTCTGTGGAGAGTTATGCTATCGACAAAACTATGAGCAAAGAAAGTATTGAAGCCATGTCTGTCTTAATGGGAAGAACCCAAAAAACTCAAAGAAGAAGAAAAAGCTAAGACTATTACAATTCTATGAAGAAACAAAAAAACGTTTCAGCTAAGCTTAATCAAAAAAGCTGTTCTGAAAAAAATACAGGAAGAGCTTCCAGTAGGATAGAAACAACTTTTAGTAGCGAAGATATAATATCTTTAGCAGCAGGTGATAATCCGTCTTCTGCAATTGATACATGTATTAGTCATGGTTCTATTACGAGCGCAACTTGTACAAGCTTTTTACAACCATCAGCACTAGCTCAATCAATACCAACAATTGTGATTAACTCCAGTGTTAATAACTCAACATCAAATGGAGATATTAATTTTAATAATTATGTGTTTGTTAATAAAAAGAATTGTGCTCGTGATCAAAATGAAGGAATAAATCCGTTCGATATCCCAGCATTTAGTCCTTTATTTAAGGATAGCCGAAAAGTTCAATTGGAGAAAATTAAAAGTTATCATGATAGTCAAAAAGAGAGCAAAGAGCTTAGAGTTTTTATAATTCAGGGAATGAATGGTATTGGCAAAAGCCAACTAGCAATGAAATTTGGATTTTTGCACAAAGAATATTTTCAAAACAGGTGTTGTTGGATTGATGCTACCAATCCAAAATCATTAGCCAACTCATTTAAGAAACTTAAAGAGTCGCTAGAGATTACAGAAAGTAACCCCAAGCTCATCGTAACAAGCGTGTATAAAAAATTAAATTCGTATGGAAAAAGCTTAATTATTTTTGACAATGCTCGAAAAGCTAAAGAAATACGAAGTTATCTTCCTCCTGCTAGTTTAGAACAAAGTGATTTTTTTATTCTTGTGACTAGTACTAATCAAAAAAGCTGGGCTTCTCATCCAGACAGCCTGGTGATGCGCTGCGATGATCCAGATATTCAAAAAGACACCCTTGATTACATAAATATTCATCCTAATTTAAATGAAAGAAAAGCTGAAGAAATAAAAGAGCTTGCTGAAGCATTAGGCTATCATCCCTTAGCGGTTGCTCAAGCGACGCGCTATATAAGTTGGAGTGGTATTAGCATTAGTGAATATATTAAACGTTTTAATAATGAAAAAAAGGAATATTTGAGTGAAAAAGTAGGAAAAGAAGACTTTTATAAAGATAGTGCATACGTTGTTTTTCATCTTTCTCTACTTGAAGCTGCCAAAAAGAACAACAAAGTTAAAGAGGTAATTTCTGCTTGTGCCTATCTGCATCCACATGGGATTGAAAGAACACTATTATCAGATTATTTTACGCAGAATGAAAAAGAATTTGATAATATTGTTCGTATTTTTCGTGCTTATTCTTTAGTGGATTTAACGAGTAGTACAAAATATTTTGATGTGCACAAGTTACTTCAAATAAGTTTAAGAGAACAATTAGAGGAGCGAGGCGGTTGTTTAAAAAAAGCAATTGATTTTCTTACATATGCCTTTTATGGAGAAAAAAATCAAAAGGGTCTGAGTGATGCAGTAAAGCTGGTAGAAGGAAATTTTTCTTATCAAAAATCAAATAGATACAAGTTAAAAAAATTAGATTCTTTAATGCCGCACGCTTTATCCGTCGTCGAACATGCCAATCGGCTTAGTTACACTTCAAAGAAGTTGGCTCATTTATTATACGCTATTGGAGTTTACTACCTTAATTCTCAGTATGACATTAAGAAAGCTAAGAGTTGCTTAGAAAAGTCTGAAGCTTTGCATAAGCAACTTAAATCTTCTAGTGAAATTCAAGTGGAAGTCTTTAGGCAATTATTTAAAGCCTACCTTAGAAATGCCATAAGCGCCCGAGATAATAAACTTAAAGATTTTTATTTTAACAAGGCGGAGGAATACCTAAAAAAAGTAGAAGTGCTTAAAATTTATAATCAGTTTACTCTTAATTGTGATTGGGCAAATTTCTATTTAAATAAAATAGAATATATCGACAATTTTAAATTAGATGACTATTTTAAAGAATTGCCACAATTAGAAGCAGATCCTTCTATCAATGAAAAACAATTAGATCAAACTGATTTACCTATTTTAAAGACTGCTAAGGTTTATAGCTTCAACGAAACTAGACATAACTTAATTATCAAGACTAAAGAGTACTTAGAGCAGCAAGCTCAGTTGTCTACTAGTTCTCAATCAAAGACAAATCAAGCCATGTTGCTTCATTATTGGGGTACTTATTATTTAAGGATAAAGTCATACGATCTTGCTATTGAATGGTATGATAGTGCTATTAAATTAAAAGCAACACTCAGCGAAATTCAGGACGAAGATGAAGAAATTGCTAGAAGTTGCACAGGAAAAGCAGACGCCTTATTTAAGCAGAGTTTGCTCTCAGCAAATGGACATCAAAAAAAGGATTTATTGAATCATTCTTTGATTTTTTTTAAAAAATCATTAAAACATCTATTGAGTTTTTATAAAACGAGTGCCCATATTCAAGTAAAAGACATTTTAATTAAAATGGCGCAAGCATTTTTTGAGGTTCAAGAGCTTAAGCAGGCCATTTATTGTAGGGTAATCGCACATCGTATATTAACTATTTTAAGTAGAGCAGATATAGAAAACGACCGAGAGCTTATAAAATTATTCAGAGAAATAGCAAGATTTGATCAAGCAAGAAAATTCATTAATCTTCATAACAATGAAAAAAAGGTCGAGCTACTTACAAATGAAAATCGAGATTTAAATACTCGACCAATAACTTTTTATTTTGGGAATAAAGCTAGGTCAAATGAAGATTATCTCTCTACAGATTGCTCTGCAGAATATATTTCTGAAATATTAAATTTAAATGAAACTATATTGAATCCAGATAATCCATTGAAAAATCAAAATAAAAAGCAGCGTGTTTTGACTTTTAAAGATGGGCTTAAGCTAGAGCCAGTTTTTAATTCAGTGACGAAGAAAAGAAAATGTTCATCATCAACAGCAGAAAAAACAACAGTATCAAAAAAACCGAAAGCTTATGTAGAAAATGGTTTGGTTGATTTTGTTACATCTGTAGAACTTAATCATTCCGCTAAAACTACTTTTAACTCAAAAGCAAAAGCTATCGCGCATCAGAGTGCAAAAACGCGCCCGCTTTCTGGTAGAAATCCAGATAAACTTTTAAATGTTTCGGGACAGGGCAATAACTGCGGCCTTTTTGCACTAGCTTTAGGGCTCAAAAAGGCCTTAGAGAATAAACCACAACTTAGAAATACAACAAGGCTGCCAGATTTTTTTGATGCAATTGATACTGTGTGGCTGAAGTCAGGTAGTGACGCAAAGGAAACCATTGAAACGGGGAGAAAACTCCGTCAAGAAATGGCACATGTTTTATTAAAAGATGTGCAATATAAAGCGAGACGTTATCAGAACGTCATCACTGTTTGTAGGGAATTTTTAGAAGATAGTCCCTCGGCCCCAGACATGCGGGCTTGGTTACTCGTCACGTGTGATTATCGAGAAGATTTGAAAAAAGCCTGGCTTTCAATAAGTGATGCTTTAGAAAAAAGCTATCTTACAGTTGAAGCTGACTACCGTCGCTTTTTAGATAATAGTTCCCTTAAATTGGATGATATTGCACGATTAAGAGAACAGTTCTCTAAACAGATTATGGATAAACCGGAACAGAATGTATTGAATGCGTTGTTAATACCCTATCAGACGGCTGAAAGCGATTCGGTGTTCGCTTTAATTCAATTAAAACGTTTATATCGTGCGGCTTGGAGAGGTGTGACAATAGGTACTGGTTTAGAGCGTAATATTGTATCAGATTGTATGGAAGCATTTTTTAAGCAAAAAGCTTTAGCTATTTTGCAAAAAGAAGCAATTTTAGTTCCTCAGAACCTATTATTATTATTGTCTCTAGTAGAAAAAACAAACTTTGACCAAAACGGAAACTTAGCTGGCAGCGGTATTGCTTCCCAGGAGGAGGTACTTTCGGGAGCTGCAGCCTTATTTGTTGAAAAGGATTTAAGTGCTCATTGGAACATGATTTACCAAAGCTATTGCGAATATATTAAAACGACGACAGAAATGCTGAGTGCAGATGAACTCGGTTGCTTGGCACGTTATTGGTGTATACGACTTAAGATACAGTTTGCCTATGGGGAGCCGTATATAACCGATGATGGGGTTGATTCGGAGCAATTATTACAAGTGACCTTGTGTAATCCAACTCAAGTTCATTGGAATGTTGTCTGCGAAACAGGGGTACAGTTTGATATGAAATGGGACAGCTCTAAAATTGTACCGCTAATTTTAGGCATAGAAAATGTTGAATATAAGACCCACATTATTGGTTCGATTAATCATGAGAGCGCTTATGCACGGAGACAAGAAGATTGTAGTTATATTGTAGCCGTGGTTTCTGCGATACAAGACATACCGCACCTGTTATTATCACAAAAGGGAGTATCTTTAAGCGCGGCAGATCGCAATGCAGCTCAAGAACTGTCTCAATATTTTGAGCAAGGGTTCTTAAAATTAAATGCAGAGCGGATTTATTTTCTGAAAGATTTTTTAAGTAAAGATGTTTTTGAGACATTAGCTCTAGTGTCTGTTGCTGAGCGCGAAGAATCCATGTCTCCCCAAAGCGCCTTATTTTTTGATTATAACAGCCCATCTGGAGGTACTGTTACTTCAAGGCTGCCTGTCCAAACGAACACAAAGACAACAGCTATAAGGCAAGCGCACCATTTTAGCGGAGGTGGATACTCTGCTGGTAATTGATCTGTTGTACGCATTTCACTCGAGATCGTTGTTAGGAAAGGGATTGTTTTTTTGAGGATAAAGCGGAGCAATTTTGTTTGGCGTTTAAGGCATGCGGGAAATCTACGTATTTTGGTGGGACAGTGCTAGACGTGGTGCAGCAATTCGTCATTGTCCATCGTTAAAAAAATGTGAGTAAAATCGCAGTGATAAAACATCGCAATGCTGACTGAAAATCTTATTTAAAATTTTTCGTTGACGCAAATATTTTAATAAGCCAGCTAAAAAGCAAAATGATATTTACAAAGCAAATTTCAAAGCTTTTTGTTTTTTAAATGTGAATAATTATTGTTATAATAGAGACAATTTAGATATAGGTGGGAGAAGTGACGATGACTCTGATAGAATCTATTCAAGCAAATAACGAAAAAGCATTTTTTGAGCTTTTAAATTTACAAGTAAACCCGTTTGAAAAAAGAATCATTGATGAAGTTGATGCGGAATGTGCAGGAAATGCGTTATATTGGGCAGCTGCTTGTGGCTATTTGCATTTTATAGGCCCTTTAATTAAGGCAGGTGTAAATGTCAATAAACCAAATAATCTTGGTCGGACACCGGTTTATGTCGCCGCTCATTCTGGGGATGCAGAAATTATAACCGCCTTAAAGGCTGCTGGTGCAGATGTGAATACGCCAGATGACAGTGGTACAACACCGGTTTGTGCGGCCGCTTATGGAGGGTATGCGAAAGCCATAACCGCACTTAAAGCTGTGGGTGCAGATGTCAATGCCACAGAGGTGAATGGTCTAACGCCGATTTATATTGCTGTTCAAATGGGCGATGTAACAGTTATTAATGCCTTATTGGAAGCAGGAGCTAATGCGAATACCAGAACACCTCAAGGCACGCCATTAGAATTGGTCAAACAAGACACAACACAAAAAGGCCAAGACATTGTCAGAATGCTAGAAACTCATTTGCAGCAATATCCTAATGGTATTAAGGCTTTGGCTGCAACTAAATCACTCCAATCAAATCAAACATCAGGCCAAGAAACTTGTGCCGTACAGATGCGCCAATACGATGCTCCAGCTATAGAAGCTAAGGCAGACAGAGACGTTGTCACAATTACTGGGGGTCTAAAAGGACGTGATATAGCACTTGGTGGTGGGGATTTGAGTTGTGCTGAGGGTCAAAATAGTTCAGATAATAATCTTAAAGCAGCACCTACAGTAGATAATATTGCTGTTTTAAAGCAACTAAAATTATTTTTTATGAGCAATAAGTACAAAGGCTTAGAATCTCCAGATTGTGAGTTATACAACAGAGTCTTAGATTCAAATAAAGCGATGCTGGTTTACATTGAAGAAGAACGGGTACATAGACTTTTTATAAAAGATGAGCCTTTAGAGCCCCAAAATGCTATTAAGATGCTGAGTAAAATAATAGCGTCTTTGCAGTTATTGAATGCCCAAACAAACACAATGCCCAATGCTGCCCGTGTTGTCACAAGTTTTGGTAACGCTCAGGTTCAAGCACGCGCAGGTCGAGATGTCATAACAATCACAGGGGGCGTTACAAGTGAAGGCGGGTTGCGTATTGGCGGTGGTGATACGTATAGCTTTACGGCTTATAACCATTTTAAAAATCAAACCGCTGGTCAGTATAATATTACCGGTGCTATTAATAACAGCACTGATATGCCATTAGGAAGTGGAAACATGCGAAACAATCAAAATCATGCAGGTCTGTAAAATTTAAATCATCTAAATAAGGGAGAAGATTATGTTCAAGGCTAGTAATTCGAAGGATGAAGTTAAACAAGAATCTGAATTTAATAGTATCGCTATTTTAAAAGAATTAAAGCAGTTTTTTGTAAATAATAAGCACCAGAATTTAGAGCCTCAGGATTGTGAGCGATATAATAGGGTTTTAGAAGCACATAATGCTGTTTTGGTTTATGATGAAGAAGAAAGAGTACATAGGTTGTGGGTAAATGATGAGCCCTTAGAATCAGAAGGTGCAATTCAGATGCTTTCCGCAATGATAAAATCTTTAGAGCTATCGAACGCTGAAAATACAAGCAGGACTTCTAAAACTGCTAGTTTTACCACAAGTCTTAGTAATACCGATGTTCAAGAACAAGCAAAATCAGATGGTCTTGAGATTATGCGAGATAAGATTAAAGTTAAAGGTGGTATTGTGGCTGGAGGCCCAGTGCATTTTGGCGGTGTTCATACCGTTATAAATAATCCAGTTTATATCAATCATATTGCCGGAGAAGGTTCGCAGACGACCACCAATAATCCGGTTTGGCCTAAATTGAATGAAGCAGATTTAAATTCGAAAGCAGCGCAGTTACTTGTGCATCTTAAAGCAAGTTACTCTACATCGGAATATACTAGTATCCCAGGCATCTTTGGGCCACCTTTGAAACTGGAAGGACAGTATATTAATTTGCAGATACTGTGTACAGACTTAAAAACTATAAAACCAACGGAAGATAAAGAATCCGAGGAATCAAAAGAATTTTCAGAAGCAAAACCTATGGAAAAATATAAAGATGCCCGTATGGCAAGCGTTGAAGATTTATTTGGCGATAAACGGGTGATTAAAATGGAAGACCTATTTAAGCCATCTCGGGAATTATTTAATAATCAAGTCTTGCAAACTCAAGATAATACCGAAAAACCTCGATTACTGTTGGTACAAGGCCGTGCGGGTATTGGTAAAACAACTTTTGTGCATTATGTGGCGCATCAATGGAGCAGGGGACAACTTTATACAAACTATACCTGGGTTTTTACCATAGCTTTACGTAAGCTTCGCCTTTTACCAAGTACCCCTGTTCTCAGTTTATCCGAGTGCATACGGTTAAGCCAATTTTCTGATTGGGAGCAAAAAGAATTTGAGGAACTTTGGAATCAGCGTATTGAGCCTGCTATTCAAAACAATCAAGTCCTCCTTATTTTAGATGGCTATGATGAAACACCCGAGCATCATTCTTGTGAATCCATTCTGAAACAATTATTAACAGGAAGCGGTAAATATGCCAATCTAAGCGTATTAATGACAACCAGACCCATTGGCACAGAAGATATTAGTCAAAAATCGCGAAATCTTGAAATCATTGGGTTTACGGACGAGAACATCAACGAATACATTCAAGCTTATTTTGCAGAGGCTCCCAATAAAGCATTAGTTGATATTTTAACGGAGACGTTACGAAAACAATCGGTTATTTGGGCTAATGCACATATTCCCCTCAATCTTAACTTATTGTGCGGTATTATGGAGGACGCAATTAAGAATATTAATGTTGAAAGTTTAATCCAAGGACTTGCGCCGTTATCTTCCATGACCTGCATGTATCAAATAATGGAAAAAAAACTATACGAACGGTCTTACACTCGGCGCGAGGTAGCCTCGCCCAATGCGCTTAAGCAGAAGATAAGAGCAGCAACTGATTTTATACAATATTATGAAAAAGAACGCTTTTTTTTAGCAGAGCTTGCTTTTGAGAGCTTTAAAGATGAGAATATCATCATATCATTGCAAACGATAGGAATTGTCGTCCAGTCTTACATTAAAAAAGTATTCCAAAGTCAGCAGCAAAAAGAAGATTTAGGTGAAGAGTTTTTTAAAGGGGCTCGTGAATTAGGTTTGATTAAAACAGTATTAGATACGAGTAGCACATCAGAAACAAAGCAGGATTATGAGTTTTTGCACTTAACCTTTCAAGAATATTATACCGCTATTTATCTTGCGTCGCAATTGAGCAAGAAAGAGCCAGCCACTCAGGCCTTTGCTCAAAGTGTAATATCAAAAGAAAAATACAATCCTCGTTGGCAAATCGTGTGGTGGTTTGTTGCAGGTTTGCTCAGAGAAAACACCCCCGTTTACCAAGCTTATTTACGGCAATTGCAAGGCCAATCGACAGTTCAAAAAGACATCTTTGAGCATTACCCATTAGGGTTATTGGTTCGCTGCATTGATGAAAGTTTTGAGCCACAGAATCAACAAGTAATTGAACCATTCGTAAAACAATTGCAGCTTGGCTTTTTGAAACTGTATCAAACAGCGCAAAATATCCAAAACAATGATAAGTATTTTTGTTTAGAATTTCCATTCATCCATTCCCTATTTTTTTCTGCTTGCCGGATTAGTCCAAATTTTTGTATGAACAGAAAGCAAGATTTATATGCGCTGTTTCCAAAACCTAGAGGGCAAGAGGATAAGCGTTTTCTAGCAACATGGATAGGTAATATTCGAGTTATAACACCAAAAGCATTAGACATCCTTTTGGGTCTGATGGTGGATGAAGATTACTATGTACGTGATTCTGCGGCAGAAGCATTAGGTAATCTAGGCGAAGCCGCTGCAACGCCAAATGTTCTGGATATGCTCTTGAGGTTGTTGATAGATCAAGATCGCGCTGTGAGCCACTCTGCCACAAAGGCGCTGAGTAAGCTGGGCAAAGTTGTTGCAATGCCAAAGGTGGCAGACGAGCTGCTGAAGCTATTTTCAGATGAAGATAAGAGAATGCGCCTCCATGGCGCAGATATAGTATATGAGCTGGGTGAGGTTTTTGTAACGCCGAAAGTTGTCGATATGCTCCTGAGACTACTGTCAGATGAAGATCAGTATGTGCGTTGCGGTGCTGCGAAAGCGTTGCTGAGCCAAGTTGCCACAACGTCAAAAATATTGGACGTGCTCCAGGAGGTGTTGGCGGATAAAGACGAAGACGAATATCTGCGCGGCTTTGCCACAAATGCGTTGGGTAATCTGGACAAGGCTGCTGTAACGCCAAAGGTGCTGGATATGTTCCTAGGGCTGCTAACGGATAAAAGCTGGCAAGTATTAAGCTCTGCCGCAGATGCGCTGGGTAAGCTGGGCGAGGTTGCGGTAACACCAAAGGTACTAGACACGCTCCAGCGGTTACTGGTGCATGAAAGAAGCCATGTGCGTGGCTGTGCCTCAATTGTAATGGGTAATCTCGGTGAGACTGTTGCAACGCCAAAGGTACTGGATATACTCCAAGGGCTGTTGGCAGATAAAGACGAATATGTGCGCAGATCTGCCGCAGAGGCACTGGGTAAGTTGGGCAAGATTGCTGCAACGCCAAAGATTTTAGATATGCTCTTGAAGCTGCTAATGGATGAAGGCTGCGAAGTGGGTCGCTGTGCCGGGAGGGCACTGGGTAATATGGGTGAGGCGGCGGCAATACCAAAAGTATTAGACAGGCTTTCAGTATTAGCATCATCGAGAACAGCGGGGCGCGGCTCTGCACTCGTTGCATTGCATAGTTTTGGTGTCGCGGGTGCGATACCAAAGATACTAGATGTGCTTCTGGGAGAACTGGCACATAAAGAGTTAGAGGTACGCGGTAGTGCCGCATGGGTACTGGGTAATCTAGGCCAGGCTGCTGTAACCGAAAAAATAATGGACGCGCTTCAGAAACTGTTGGCAGATAAAGCACGTTATGTTTACGGTAACGTTGTAACAGCTCTCATGAAATTGAGCGAAACCATGGCTCTTGAGGCGTATTTAGGTTGGCTTTTAAATATATCTTCTGCTGCAAACAATAATAAGATATTACATTTTTTCGAAGCACGTATAGAAACAGTGTTTACCCTGATGCCCTCTTTTTGGGTAGATCATGCTAATCATCCTAACATATTAGCCTTTGTATCTCATACCTTAGCAGCAGCGTATCTGAATAGTCGTATTAGCTGCCAGATTGATTTTGATAAAGAAGGAGAAACGACAGGCTATTGCGTACGAGGAGTTGCAGGGAAATCGCGCTATTGTTTTTTAATCACTGAAGAGCAGGCACAAAGTTCAGCCCATCTCTCATCTTTGATTATAGAGCAGCTATCACAAACAGGCAAGCTAGATATTACAAACTTAAAAATGCATTTACTAAAGCGAAAGACAATTTCGCTTGCTCAAAATTTATTGTTGGGTAAAAAAGAAGCAGGGGGTTCTGGTAGCGCTTTGGTACAAAACGGTTCTCCAATGTTAACACGGTATCAACAGGGTTCTAGAGGTGCTTCTGAAGCTAGAGCAGATCAAAATTATAGAGAGGTTAAGGGCGTATGCAGAATAAGTTGATAAAATAACTTGCTAGAGATTTAGTCCCCTGCTTTATAAAACTCGCGTAAAATTCGCGGGTTTAAGTGCGACTTGGCGAGACGCTGTGTGCGAATTATAGTGGTCTTAGCGCGACAAAAAGCGTAATAAAATCAACGTGCACTCATTTGGCAAGTCGGACTCATAATCCCTTGGTCCTAGGTTCGAGTCCTAGTTGGCCCACCAAAAAACCTATAAAAATCAAAGAATTACGAGACTTAACCTCTCCCCTCTTCTATCCGCTAAAAATCGTTGCGCGACTTTTGTGCGACTCAGTTGTGCAGGCTGTCCTTAGCAGAGTCAATGTTGGCCTATTTTCCTTTGCACAGACCTTGTTCGCAGCTTCCCACAGATTGCGCAATTCAGCGGCGGAATAGTGGGTCGTAATCCTAGTAGATTTATGACCCAGCAAGTCTTGCCTATCCTCAAATGAAACACCTGCCGATCTCAAGCGTCTACCAAAAGTATGCTTTAGATCATGCACGCGAACATCAAGTTCTTCTAATTTTCGCGCTTTACGCCAACCATTATTGAGCATATGGTGTATTGGCTTCCCTCTGTAAATAAAAACAAACTCAGGATGTTTTCCCCGTTGCCTTTCTATAACAGCGCGTGCCATTCGGTTAAGAACAACTAATCGATCTTCACCGTTTTTCACGTCCTTGGCAGGAATAATAAAAACCGATCCAATTTCAATTGTTGGCACACGAACTTCCCACTTCCAGCGTAATTTGCATATTTCACTGTCACGGCAGCCGGTGTTAACAGCAAAAAGTGCCATTTCTCGCAAATGAAGTGGTAGTTTAGTGAATAAACGGTCTTGTTCTTCCCAATCTAAGGGGTAGGGCTTTCTAGCATCATGCTCTGGCAATAGCTTTATTTTAGGTGCGGCATTTAGCCAAGTAAGGCCATATTCATCCATCCATTCACTGGCCGCAAGATTAAGAATATGGCGTATAATTTGCAGCCCATGATTAATGGTACGCATTTTTACACCTTTCTTTTTCCTTGCCATAATGTATGGTTGTAATGTACCCATATGAATAGACTCTAGTGCTAAATCACCAATGTAACTATCGAGTGTCTTTAGCCATTTTGCATCTGTTTTAACACTACGTTTATGCTCATTTTCGAGCAAAAACTTAGTCGCTGCTTCCCTAAATACTCGTTTTGGCCTTATACCATACACCGTTGCCTGGCGCATAGTTTCTAGTCGCCGTACTAAGTATTTTTCTGCTTCTTCAAGCCGACTCGTTCCAGTGCTTTCGCAAATTCTAACTCTGTCGACTTTTTTGTTGATGTGCCAGATCTCGCCTCTTTTGGTGAGTCCTGACATTCTTCTTCGTCCCATACGCTTCTCCTTAGCGCAGGACGCCCGTTACAGTGCTTATATTGCTCTACCCAGGCATCCAAATCAAGCCTATCAAATGCAACCCCTTGTATACCCATACGAATTTCGGCGATATATGGCCTTACTTCCTCATTAAAACGGTTTCTGTTCATCCCTAAGTAAGCAGGTGCTTCTTTAAATCGAATTAACCTTGGTAATGTTTTATTCTGATCCATGAGATTGCCCTTGATCCCAAAATTCTTCTTCTGCTACTTCAATCCGTTGTAATTGACGTGTTTGTACACCAATGCGTACAAATTTTTGTAGATTTCCTAACACAGTAACTTGAATATCTTTTCCGATCCAAATTGTCTGCCCAGGATGAAGTTTTAAGATCAACATTTCCGTCTCCCATTCATTTCACACTAAAAACAAATCAGTTAGCTTTAGATTTGTAACGCAATTGTTTTCCCACCTTTTAATCAGTTCTTCCCTACTCTAACTTAAAAAAACTGGAAAAATTTCCGGTTTTTTTATGCATTAATTTAGAAGAGAAGCTCAATCGTTATTTTTTAATTGGAGAAAAAACAGTCTATGAAGTGATTGTTAAAAAAAACTGAGGGTATCTTGCGTAAATGAGAAAGCCAGCACAATACTTTAAGCAGACGATCGCTATTTGCGACAATGTGGAAAGATTAAGTAAATTACTGAGCCTAGATAAAGAAAGCATAGATCGGATTAGAAAATAGCGTAATGAAAATATCAAAATTCTTTAGGTTCAACTATCGTTAATGGGCGTTGAATTAAGTTTTGCGCTGTTATTTTTTTGCGGAAAAAACCAATAGAAGATGTCTAATTTTTGCCTAGCCAGGGATCAGAAACTATAGGTTATAACACTGTTCTGCCTGCTTCTTGCTGATCCTGGCATACTGAGTTGGCGTTATGTGATCGACGCAATAAGGTAAGTGCCACTCCACTGTGCTGTTCTATACAAACCTTGTTAGCCGCCTCAAAAAGATTTTGCAGTTCAGCTGATGAATAATGCGTTGTAATTCTTCCTGAACGGTGGCCCAACAAATCCTGCCTATCTTCAAAGCTTACACCCAGAGCGCGTAAACGCCTTCCAAATGTGTGTTTGAGATCGTGCACGCGTACATGCGCTAAATTTACTTTTTTTCTAGCATTTCGCCAGGCTGTTGCGTTCATTTTCGTTGTGGGCTTGCCTCGGTAACTAAACACATGTGTTGGGTGTTGGTTTCGTACACGCTCAATTACAGAAGCTGCAATACTGTTACAAACGATCAGGCGATCTTCTCCATTTTTCACAAGTTCGCTTGGAACAATAAACACGATGAGATTTGGCAATTCTGGCACTTTGGTTTCCCATTCCCAGCGTAATCGACAGATCTCTTGCTCTCGACAGCCTGTATTAACAGCAAAAGTCCCCATGTTTTCTAAGTGTGCCGGCAACGCTTTAAAGAGTTTTGTTTGTTCCTCCCAACTCAAAGGATAAGGTTTGCGTAAATCAGGCTCAGGTAATAACTTGATTTTAGGCGTATGCGCCAACCAGGTTAGTCCATGCTCGTCCATCCATTCACTGGATGCCAAGTTTAGGATCCGCCGTACAACTTTTAAGCCGTGGTTAATAGTGCGCATTTTGACGCCGTCTTGACGTCTTGCATTCATAAAGGTTTGCAGTGTCCCTATATGGATAGATTCAAGTGTCATATCTCCAATGTATTTTACCAATAATCTTAAATGCGTTGCGTCATTACACAAACTGCGCTTGTGTTGGTTTTCGAGCAAAAATTTAATTGCCGCCTCCTGAAAAGTTCGCTTAGGCCGTACACCATATATCGAAGCTTGTCTTATTTCTTCAAGACGCTTGGCTAAGTATTTCTCGGCTTCTTCAAGCTCGCGAGTGCGAGTGCTTTCGCAAATTCGGCGTCTAAAGACTGTTTTGTCAATTTGCCAATATTCCCCCCGTTTGAAGAGGCCTGGCGTTCGTTTTCGTCCCATAGTTCTATCCTCCTGGGTTTAGATGCCGCAGGACGACCATTATGTTGTTTATAATGTTCTGCCCAATCGTCTAAATCGAATCTGTCAAATGCAATACCTTGAACGCCAATGGGGATTTCTCGGAGATGGGGTCTTACTTCATTATTAAAACGATGTCTATCCATTCCTAAATAAAGGGGTGCATCTCTAAATCGAATGAATCTGGGTAATAACTTATAGTGTTTCATGAGATTGTCCGTTATCCCAAAGTCCTTCTTCTCCTACTTTGATGTTTTGCAATTGACCTGTTTGTAGGCCCACTTGTACAAATTTTTGTAGATTTTCTAACACAGTAACTTGAATATCTTTTGCTATCCAAGTCATCTGTCCAGGATAAATTTTTAACATTAGCATTTTGTTCCCCTGCATTCATTTTTGCTTTGCGTTAAAAACAAAGCAGTTATTTCGTAGATTCGACATTTAATTATTTTCATTTCTCTTCATCAGTTCTTGACCTGCACTGTAACTATAACCCAAAAAAACCGGAAATATTTCCGATTTTTTTATGAGTTAATTAAGGGAGAGAAACTCAAGGGTTATTTTCTGATGAAAGGAGAAACAGTCTATGGATCTGATTGTTAAAAAGGAAACAGCAGAGAGTTTGAATAAATGGGAAATGCAACACAATGCTTTGGAGCAGGTGATCTTGATTTGCGGGACTACGAAAAGCTTAAGCAAATTACTGGGGCTAGATAAAAAAGGCATAGCTCGAATCGACAAATGGCTCAAAAAAGCTAAGCGTGTCAGAATCCCGCTAGGTTATGCCATCCTGATGGAGTATTTAACCGGCATTCGTTTTGAACGGTTATCTCCTTTTACAGAAAAAACCAATAAAATCTTGCGTGAATTCATGATGTCAGCAGGATGGTCGATAGTTAAAGTGCCTTCTCAAGATCTCATTATTCCCAAAAGTTTAGGGTCAATCCCTTCAAGAGGACATCTCAACCAGAAAGCAGAAGAGATGTTAGATAAATGGAAAATCCAACACAATGCTTTAAACAGAGTGATTGCTATTTGCGGCAGTATAGAAAAATTAAGCAAATTACTGGGATTAGATAAAGAAGGTGTCGATCGAATTGGTAAATGGCGTAATGAAGACATTAAAATCCCTTTAGGCTATGCCATCGTCATGGAATGTTTGACGGGTATTAGTTTCGAGCTGTTATCCCCTTTTACGGAAAAAACGAATAACATCTTGCGTAAATTAATGATAGCGAATCAATGGCCAATGCGTGAAATCGCTGTTAAAGACATCATTATTCCTAAAAAATTATTATTCTGTAGAACAGAACGTCCTATTGTGAGTACCGATTTAATTTTAATTGCAGGGCAAGAAAAAATAATGGCTTGTAGAGCAGAAGCGAAGGCTTTAACCCTGGCGACCATTATAAATTTAGAAACAGTGTGGCTTCAAATTAAAACGCCACAACCCGAAGACTTTTTAATGAGCGAACAGGTGGCCCTCAGTATTGCTTTAAAACCATTGATGAATAGCTATCAAGGGAAGCGAAATGATTTACTAAAACCAAAATCCGAGGATAAAGAGAATAAAAAAGATCAAAATGTCGATTTTCTTGATTCCAAATGCGACAAAGTTAAAAGAATCGATCAAGAACTCGCAGAGAAGGTAGGTCTTAAAAATAAAGATGTGCTTCGTCGTGCAAAAAGAGTCTATGAGAGAGGTATTCCAGTCTTAGTCGATGCACTCAATTATAAAAAGATTGCTTTAAGCAAGGCAGCATTACTTGCAGCCTTAGTACCCGAGCTGCAGCACAAATTGATCATTCAGTACTTAGCTACCAAAGGAGAACCGCATGTGTGTGAGTACTAAGCAAATCATCATTCAACGAATAACTGAAACCCATTCTTGTACTTTTAACAGGAGAACCCCATGAGTAGAATACGTACTGTTAAGCCAGAGCTATTTAAACATGAAGAATTGTTTGAAGCTGAGCAAAAAGAGCAGTTGCCCTTACGCCTAGCCTTTATTGCTTTATTGACTTGCTGTGATCGGGAGGGGCGTTTTCGTTGGCAGCCACGGCGCTTGGGGCTTGATATGCTGCCTTATGATGAAATTAATCTATCCTGTGTATTGGATGCCTTAGCTTATCATGGCTTTATAAAAAAGTACGAACATGAAGGCAAATACTATGGTTGCATTCCTTCGTGGAAAATGCATCAACAAATTAATAATAAAGAATCAGCGAGCACTTTGCCGTCCCTGCAACGATCAACAGTCGTTGAGATTCAGATAATAAACCCTCATGCAACATCAGATGCCCTAAGTGTAAGCACAACGCCTAAAGAAATAGCCAATGTTTTACCTACACCGCAAGATCTGCCTTTAATGGGAGCAGAAATTCATACGCCAGAGGTAGAGAGTACAGTGCCAAACCTTGTTAGTCCTAAAGAGACTGTAGAGATTATCTCTACGTCCCAACAACCTATTGTCATTGAGTCAGGATCAGTAAACTCTGCCGCAACCTTAACGGCTATTGTGTCGAAATTTTTTGGTGATCAAAAAAAAGCGGATGTTTTACTCACATCAGCAAAGTCTCTTTTAGTTGAGGAACAAATAACAACGCATACCGCAATGCCGCCTGCTGAAGAGCCGCATGTTGTTAACGGGCAAGGGACAGTCAGTGTTATGTTCTCGCCTCAAGCATCTATGATCACTGAGACAGAGTCTTTAACTCATAAAGCATCAGCGGCTATTAAAAACGATTGTGCGCTGAATCTACCGCTTGTACCTATTGCTTCCTCGCTCAATTTAAATAAGACCTTGGGTACCTGTGAGCCACGCGTCAATCACGCGTCTCTTACACCTGAATCACGCGTTAATCACGCGTTAAACACAGAGAAATCAGGTATAAACCACGCGTGTAGTGAAGACTCAAGCGGAAAGGAAAGGGAAGGGAATGGAAAAGGAAAGGAAGGGGAAAGGAACGGATCGATCGTAACAAAAGGCACGCGAGGTCAATTCCCGATTGAAGCTATCGCGCAGATTTTCGAACATTGGAAAACCGTGATGAATTATCCGAATGCGAGATTAGATGATGCCCGGAAGATTATTATCAGAAAAGCCTTAAGTGCAGGTTACAGCTCTGAGCAGCTTTGTTACGCCATTAGAGGCTGTAGCGTAACGCCACACAACATGGGTGATAACGAACGGGGTCAACGTTTTGATGGTCTGCACGTTATTTTACGTGATGCTGATCAAATCGATCGCTTTATTCGACATTACCAAGAACCCCCACGTGCAAGGACTGAACCTGAACGTCGAACCAATAGCAATATTCAAGCCCTACAACATTGGATAGACAGCAAAATGCAGGAGAAAGAATTGTATGCAAGAGCATGATTGGAGTAAATTTGCAGGTTTGCTTGCAGAGCTCTCTGAACTCTACGGTAAATGTATTTCATCGCACTTGACAGAAGTTTACTGGAAAGCACTTGAAATATTTGAATGGGTTGATGTAAAAGCCGCTTTTGAAGCCCACACACGTAATCCTGATTCAGGGCAGTTTTTTCCAAAGCCTGCAGATATTGTGCGATTTATCGATGGCAGTGGCGAGACGCGAGCGTTGAAGGCTTGGACGATTGTCGAGAAAGCCATGCGTCAGGTTGGGAGTTATCAAAGCGTTGTTTTTGATGATTGTTTAATACACGCCGCGATTGAAGAGATGGGCGGTTGGATTAAACTCTGTTCGATGACGCTGGATGATTTACCTTTTCGCGCACTGGAATTTCAAAAGCGCTATATGGCTTTTGTGATTAAGAAGCCTACCCGTTATCCGAGCTGTTTGTACGGATTATCGGCTTTAGAAAACGCTAAAAACGGCTATGAGGTTGAATTGCCGTTATTGATTGGCAATCCTGCGAAAGCAGAGCATGTCATGTTAAATGGGGGCGTTGTTGTACTCAATGTAGAGCCTCTGAAAACGATTCAAAGTGCATTAGCAAATACCGTCAAACAACTGGAGGAAAACCCTGATGAAAGCGATTAAAAATTTTGAGTGTTACTTAGAAAACAGCGGTTATCAAAAACCCTTAAACCTAGTTTTAAGCGTGCAGGAAATACTCATGCGTAAAAAATTATTTTGGATAACTTTGGTTATTCTATGCGTTGGGGCACAAAACGCTTGGGCAGTCGGAAACGATGCTTTAAGTGCAGGGGTAACAGAGGCTGAAACTATCTTAACCGGCAGCATGATGCGTTTAATTGTGATTGCAGGTTCTATTTTTGGGGTGATTAAAGCCTATATGGCAAGCAGCCCTTTGTTAATGGGTGGCTCTATTGCAATAGGGATTGGCATTAATTTGCTGATGACTTGGGTTCAAGCGACTTGGGCAATTTTAATTTAGGGGAATACCATGGAACAAAACCATGTTTTATTGAACCACTTAGATAAACCCGCACGTTTTTTATTTTTCACCTTAGATGAGTTTTTATGTCTAGGTGTTCCTACTTTTACAGGAATGGTGATGCAATGGTTAACAACAGGCTTCGTCGTTGGATTGGGTTTTTATTTTGGGTTGAGAGCCTTAAAAAAACAATTCCCGCATGGCAGCTTACGAAAAATTCTCTATTGGTATCTGCCCAATGGCCATAAAGCTTTTTGCATAAAAATTCCATCAGATATCCGGGAGTGGGTATGAAATCTTTGTTTCAGAAAGAGCAGTTACATCTTTTGGTTCGCGATTTGCACTACAGCCTAATTTTTGGATTTACATTGCTCGGCATCAATGTACTATTAACTTTAATACTCTTTAATGCTCATGAACGTGTTGTGGTTGTGCCACCTATTTTGAACACTTCCGTTTGGACGGAGAAAGGGACGGTTTCTCAAAGCTATTTAGAAGAAATGGCGGTCTTTTTTGCCAAACAAATTTTAGATATTACACCGAGTACAGCAAGCTACCAGCGTGAGCATTTGTTGCGTTATGTAGACCCAAGCTTTTACCATGCTTTAAGAAAAAAAATGATAGATGAAGAAGAGCATTATAAAAAAGATAATATTTCAATGAGTTTTAGGCCACTCTCCGCAGTTGTCAATGTTAAAGCTTTACAAGTCACCATTACCGGATTATTGCAGCAATACGTGGCCAATAAATTTGTTCATCAGACCAAAGAAGTCTATGAACTAGGTTTTTCTTATCAAGCTGGGCAGCTTTTGATTAAAAATTTTGTATTTAAGGCAGAGCAGGAGCACTAAATGGAACAATATTTGCGTTTAGGATTATTTGGATTATTGGGATGCGGATTTTGTGGTCTGCTTTATGCCGAGCCTTATTGGATCGAGCCCGATACGCGCATCGATGCCATCATTTCGCTTCATCAATTAAACCGTATTAAAGTCTTGGATGACAGAATTATGCAGGTCTTTGGTGATGAGGATAAATTTTCGGTTGAGACCGACACCGAAAATGGTCAAATCTTTATTAAGCCTAAAGATGAAAAACCGCTTTTTTTAACAATCACTACTGAGAATGGTGACTCGATTGATTTAGCCCTAAATCCGGTTGAAATGGATGCCCAAACGATTGTTTTAAAAACGATGCCCTTAGAACAAAAATTGCCACTTAGAACAGAGCCTTTAACAAAACGGATTGTTGATTTAATCAGAGCCATGAACGAAGGCATTGCAATAGACGGCTTTAGAATTTTAAAAGCAATCAAAGAAGAACAGCTGGGATCTTTAGGTCTAGAACTCAAATCCATTTATCAGGGTGAAGATATGAATGGTGAGATTTGGATTGTTAAAAATATAAGCAATAAAACTCAGCATTTGCGAGAAAAATCATTTGCAACAGAACTCAACATCTTGGCTCTGTCAGTCAAAACAGATATTTTAGAACCCAATGCCAGTACAACTCTTTTTAAGGTACTAAAACATGATTAGTTCAGCTTTCGCCAAAATAAAACAGTGGAAAATGGCCCTTTTTTTGGCAGTTTTTATCTTTGTTATGAGCGGACTTGCTTTATACGTATTAAGAGAAAAACCTAAAGCTAAAAAGACGCTTGATGAGTTTCTTGTGCAAATGACAAGCGGCGGGGATAGGGTGAATGCAGAAAAGATTTGGCGCGAAAAAATGGAAGATGAACAAAAAGCCTTTAAAAAAATCATAGAAGATTTACAGGGGCTTTTGAGTGAGCAGGCTAAAAAAGAGCGCAGTCAAGGAGACACCTTAAACGATTTACAAAATACCGTTTTATCTTTTCAAGACAAAGTCAATACATTGATAGAAAACCCTGGATATAAAACAGAAGAAGGTGCCAAAACAAATTCAAAACCAAATATGCCGCCACCCCTGACTATCAAAAAATGGGTTTTAAATTTAAGTGACGCTAAAAAGGGCAATAAAATAGCTAAAACGGTTTTAGAAACGATTCCTGCAGGTGCGTTTGCACAAGCGATAATGTTATCCGGTATGGATGCCTCTTCCGCGATGAATGCAGCCTCTAATCCAATACCGCTGTTATTACGCATAATTCATCCCGGTACTTTGCCGCGTTATTTTAAAAGTGATTTAAAGGATTGCCATTGCACGGCAAGCGGCTATGGGGATATTTCAAGCGAGCGCATTCATGTGCGATTAGAAAAATTGAGCTGCATTGAACGCAAAACGGGTGAGATTGTGTCTACCGAAGTGGCAGGCTATATTGCAGGCCCTGACGGACGGGAAGGGGTCCGCGGCACGATTGTGTCTAAAGAAGGCAGCTATTTAACCAGAGGCGCATTAGGCGGTGTATTTTCAGGTCTTGCAAAGGTTGCCTCTCCTCATAATCGGCAAGCTGTGATTAATCCCTTTGGATTAGGACAAAATTTTCCAAATCCCAGCACTAAAGAATTATTTCAATCGGGCTTTTTAGAAGGGGGCGGCAGTGCTTTGGATAAGCTTTCGCAATATTACATTAACCGCGCTGAGCAATTGCAGCCGATTGTACAAGTGCCTGGCGGTCAAGTGGTGGACATTGTCTTTACCGAAGAAGCCAATATTGGTGAGTCTGAATTAAAAGAAGCTATTTCCAAAAAGCGGGAAAAAGCGAGAAGAAAGCTTATTCAAAACCAAACCGAGCCAGAAAAGCCATTGCAGAGTAATCAACTTTTTTATACGGGGGAACAAAATGACTAATGCAAAGAGCCACAGCCTAAAAATAAGTTTGATGTTGATTTACTCGCTAACATTAACCGCTTGCAGTGCTTATCAAGAGCATTTTAAATGTAAAGCACAGCCTGGACTCGGCTGCTCTTCTGTGACGGAAGTCAATAATTTAGTCAATCAAGGCTGGCCTGCTATTGATACGCGTAAAAAATCTGCCAAAAAAGAATCTTTTTTTAGCCGTCTTTTTAAGTGCAAGATTTGTAAAAATACGGCTTCGGATAGCCATCATGCAGATCCTCATCAACACTTTTTGCACCATCATCCAAACGCCTTAAGAATTTGGATAGCACCTCATGAATCTCAAAATCAGTATTGGGATGAGCAATTCGTTTATAGCACGCCCATGAGAGAATCCTTTGATAGCGTTAATGCACATAATGCACCCGAGGCACCCCTATGAAGCAAACAACAGATTTTAAAACCGCATTCGCGCCTTCGCTTCAAGCCAGCCAAGCTTTTTTGAAGTGCTATAGCTTAAGTCCTTTATTGCCTTATCTGGCCTTTGATGAAGAAAGAGAATTATTTATTAATAAGAACAGCACGGGCTTTATCTTAGAAACTGTGCCGCTCATGGGTTCAAGCGAACAAATTGAACGTCAATTAACAGGTTTGTTTCAACATACCTTAGCCGAAGGGAGTCATATCCAGTTTTTATTGTTAGGTAGTCAAAGAATTGAGCCTTGGTTAAGCGCTTGGAAAGAGCCGCGCTTTCTGCATCCCGCAGCTATTTATAAAACCTTGGCTGAAAAAAGAGCCGCATTCTTTGAAACTAAAACCCAAAGTCAAGGGAATATCCCTTTTTGCATCCGGCATTTTAAGCTGATTATTTCTTATTCGATTGCGGGTGGCAATCAGACAGATGTGGCTTTAGATGAATTAACGAAATTGCGCCAGCAATTAATGACGGCTATCAAAGGTCTTAATTTACCGGTTAAAACTTGGGATGCGGAGGATTTATTGCGGGGCTTAGATGAACTTTTAAATTTGAGTTCTAGGCTCGATTATCCGCCCTTACAATGGAATCCCTATCAGTCTTTAAGTGAGCAATTATTAAGCCCCTCTACCCATTTTTTAGTGGATAAAGACGCACTTTATCAAGCAGATGGTTTTCAGAGCATTCGCCTTTATCAAACGCGGGGATTTCCATTGCAATGGTGTTTATCTGAGATGGGGCGCTTTATTGGTGACCCCATGAATCGGCTCTTACAAATTCCCATGCCTTTTGCGCTGCATTACGGCGTGTATATTTGCAATGAGAAAACTTTAAAGATGCGGTTATTAACCAAATGCTCACAGGTCGAAAATCAAGCCAATTCGCCTTTAGCCAAATGGATACCTTCTTTAAGCCGGGAAGCGGATGAGTGGCAGTATGTACGACAACAATTTGAAAAAGCTCAGCGTTTAGTTAGAACCCAATTTCAGGTCTTATTGTTTGGAGAAACAGATAAAATTCACAATGCTGAGCAACAATTACTCAATATCTTTAGAGCCAATTGCTGGGAACTTGTTCAAGAGAGCTTGACGGTATTGCCGAGTTTTATTAGTTGTTTACCGATGAGCTGGGGCGAGGGCGCATATCATGATCAAGCCCTATTACAAAAAGTCAAAACCACCCTTTCTCATGAACCGACAAACTTATTACCCATCCAAGGCGAATGGCAAGGCACCTCCTCGCCTGGGATGTTATTAACTGGCAGGCGTGGACAAATCTTCTTTTGGGATCCCTTTGATAACGAAGCGGGCAATTACAATTTATGTGTGGTGGGTAAATCCGGCAGCGGTAAATCGGTTTTTATGCAAGAACTCATGACGGCAGCTCTTGGGAGACAAGGCAGGATTTTTGTTTTAGATGTGGGTAGAAGTTTTGAGCGAACGGCAAGACTGTTAGGAGGTACTTTGATTGAGTTTAGTACCCATTCACCTGTTTGCATTAATCCTTTTAGTACCATTCCGGTAGATGATAAAGAAGCGATTACTGATGCACTTGCCATGCTTAAACCCATTGTTTCATTAATGGCAGCGCCATTAATGGGTACTAACGATTTAGAAAATGCTCTAATTGAAAAAGCCATCCGCTCTAGTTGGAATAAAAAGAACCGGGATGCGACCATTCAAGACATTGCAGATGATTTATTGAGCGATTCAAATCCCAAAGCCCAAAGCTTAGGCCAAATGTTATATCCCTATACCGCTCAAGGGTCTTTTGGGCGGTTCTTTTGTGGTAAGGCCAATATTGATTTAAAAGCCCCTTTAGTCATTTTAGAGCTAGAAGAATTAAAAGAGCGCAAAGATTTGCAAGCGGTCATTATTCAAATGGTGATTTTGCAAATTACCAATCAAGTGTATCTCGGTGACAGAAAAACGCCTACCCAAATTATTTTAGATGAAGCCTGGGATATGCTAAGAGCCAAACAAGCAGGCGAGTTTATGGAAACGGCTGCCCGCCGCCTACGTAAATACCGTGGCGGCTTAGTTATAGGTACCCAAACGGTGGATGATTTATATGCAACGCCAGGTTCGCGTGCCGTCTTTGATAATTCCGATTGGCTGGCTTTATTGAGCTTAAAAAAAGAATCCATTGCCCAATTAAAATCCAGTTCCCGTTTAAGTCTGGAGCCTTATATGGAAAGCTTATTAAAGACCGTGCATACCGTCCAAGGCGAATATGCAGAAATGATGATTATAGGTCCTGAGGGTTATGCGGTTGGGCGCTTGTGGCTAGATCCGTTTTCAAGCGCCTTATATACCACCAAAGCCTCGGAATTTATCGCTATTAAAAATAAAGAAGCAGCGGGCTTAAGTTTAATTGAAGCCATTGAAGAACTTGTTAATGAAAAGGAGAACGCAAAGTGAACAACAGTAACATTTGGCCTAAAAAACATTTAGAGGGATTGATTATCCTGATTGGCGTTATTTTAAGCGGTATTTTGTTGAGCGCAAGTCTGGTTTTTGCGATGAATCATATAACGCATCCGCCTATTCAGATAATAACAATCAATCAAGAAGCTTTATTTAAAGAAGAAGCGCTTAGAGTTGCTCAATTAAATCTGGATGAGAAATCGCTTAAAAAACGGCTCTCAGATTTTAAAAAAGCCTTTACGGATTTATTAAAGAGCTTGCCTACGCATTTTGTTGTGGTGCCCGCACATCTGTTATTGCGAACTGACAATGTGCAGGACTTAACAGATATTTTCAAAACCTTATTAATGGAATCACAAATGGAGGAACTCAAAAAATGAGCAGAACTTATTCAAATTTTTCGAAAACGGTTTTAACGGTTCTATTTATACTCTTCTTCATTAGTTTTTTAAAACAGCATACGATGTTGTTAATCGCACAAAGTGAGAGTCTGCCTTATCGTTATTTTCTGCTCATTAAAAACAGTTCAATTAAAAAAGGCGATTTAATTGCTATTCAAGGTCATCCCTTAGCTGATGTCTCGAACGTTATTCTAACCAAAAGACTAATAGGCTTGCCAAATGACAAAATTACTTTGCATGGCCGCATTATGCGGGTTAATCAAGAGTGGCAGGGGGCCTTACACAAACAGAACAGCCTGGGACATCCTTTAACGCCTTTAAATGTTCGTACTATTCCAGCAGGGTTTGTATTTGTTGCAGGTTCACATGCAGGTTCCTTGGACTCTCGTTATGCGGAATTTGGGTTAGTCGAAAAGCGTCATATTTTAGGCAGGGTGTATGGTTTATGGTAATTTTAGGCGCAGCTAAAAAACTAAACTGTTTGATTATTGCTTTGTTATTAAGCGGGCCGCTATATGCTAAAAATTTAGGCGTTCTTGGGCCTCTATTTGAAATTAAAGAACACGATATGATAGAGATCATTGCCCAAAAATTGAGCAATATGCAACATTCTGGCGCTATTGCTTATTATCAAAATCAACTTCTCGATAAAGCCAAGCTCGCATTACAAAAGCCTCAAGCTGTATCAGGTTTGAGAGAAACAACCCATCCCAGAACCTTTGAATGGAACCCAAGCATTCGTTTTCCAATGGATATCAAAAACCATCAAAATCAAGTCATTTACAAAAAAGGCACAGCTATCAATCCCTTAGATACGGTGTCTTTTCGCGGACAATGGTTATTTTTTAATGGAGAAGATGAAAAACAACGAGCCTGGGCAAAATCCACTTACAAAATGGGCGATAAATTAATTTTAGTGCGTGGTTCGCCCATACAATTAATAGAAACGTGGCAACTGCCTGTTTACTTCGATCAGCAAGGTTTATTGACGCATAAAATCGGCATTCAACAAATTCCCGCGCGTGTTTATCAAGAAGGCCAACACTTAAAAATAGAAGAAATACGTTTGGAGGAAAAAGAATCATGAAACAGATAAAACACTTTAGTTTTGTTTTTTTATTATGGAGTTTAACATCACTAAGCTTTGCGCAATGTGTGGGCAAAATGATTAATCCGATTACGGATATTTGCTGGTCTTGTTTGCTGCCTTTATCGATTGGGCCCGTACATGTGAATAGCAGCGGCTTAGCCGATACGACCAATCCCAGCGGGCCATTGTGTGCTTGTCCAAGGCCACCCAGCCCTGTACCGATTCCTGGCATCCCCATTGGATTTTGGGAACCCGTTCGTTTAATTGATGTGACTCGAACGCCCTATTGCATGGTGAGTCTGGGCGGCATCAAATTAAATGAGGGTCGCACTCAGGGCACACATGGTTTGAACCCGGATGCTAAAGCTGGACAAGAGAGCAGTTTTTATCATGTGCATTGGTATGTGTATCCGGTTATTTATTGGCTTGAACTCTTAATGGATTTCCTATGTTTAGAAAAGACCGAATTTGATATTGCCTATTTAACCGAACTTGATCCCTTATGGTCTGATGATGAAATCAGTTTTATTTTAAATCCCGAAGCTGTGTTATTTGCCAATCCCTTAGCGCAAGTGAGCTGCGCTGCGGACTGTGTGGCTGCGAGTTCTGGCTTGCCGCTAGATTCCCTTTTTTGGTGTGGCGGCTGCCAGGGCAGTCTTTATCCTTTTACCGGAACCGTTCCTAATCATAGCGGTGGTGTACAAGCGAGCTTGTTATTAAGCGAGCGCATGATAGCCAAACTGCATCGTTCGCTGCTCTTATGGGGCACTTCAGGCAAAGAAGGTTTATGCCAAAAATATGTGGCTCCCATTATTAAAAAATCCCAGTACAAATTACAAATGACTTTTCCGGTTTCCGCCACAAATAAAACCTTAGGTTGCCATCCTTTAGGTAGAACCAGCGTATTTTTAGAATCGGGTAGAGAATTTCCAATTAAAGGCGAGGATTTTGCTTATTTGCTGTTCCGCAAACGCAACTGCTGTATTTTTTAGGAGCTTAATGATGCAAAATAAATTTATTCAATTGCGACATTTTTTGGTGCTGAATTTTTTTGTATTGTTTTCAGGGAGCATTTATGCTTTAAATCCGATTGCGGCAGAATCTATCACAATTAAAAATGACACGGAGATCATGCTTGAACGGCAGGAAGAGACGCTCAAATGGATCCGCGAATTAAAGAGCAGCGTATTACAAAGTACCGAACCTTATTTGGAGACGATACAAGAACTGAAGAAAAAATCAGAGTTTAAGGCGGAAGATTTTCAATGCAACTGTGGCTCTTTTCAAAATTATTTTTCTGGTGCAGCGCCAATTCCTGCAGAATATATTGCTAATGCTTCAGTCTCTGTATTGCCAAAAAATGAACATCGTTCTGCGCTTTATGTATTTGTGTCTTTATCAATGCCAAAGCCTGCTTTAATTGCGTTAAATAAAGAAGCGGTTCGACTAGGTGCTGCCTTAGTTTTAAGAGGTCTTAAAGACAACAGTTATCAAAAGACTGCGCTTTACCTGAAAGAAGTCATTGAAAAAACCGGACAAGGTTTTTTGATCCATCCTGAACTTTTTAAACGTTATGAAATTCATCAAGTACCTAGTGTTGTGTTAACGACTGACACTTTGGGTTCTGAACCTATTTTTGATGTTGTCAGTGGCCATATTCCCATTCAAACCGCGCTTTTAGAGATAGCAGAAAAAGGGGAACTCAAAGATGAAGCCAAAACCTGGTATCAAAGGAACGGGTATGAAAATTAAAACCTTAAGCATTCACATGACGCTCTTTGGTTTATTGTTGCCGCTTTACATAGAGGCAAAACCCGAGGAAGCCTACAGACAGGGTTTAACCATGGGCAGTACTTTTAAGCAGCATGATGTGAAAGAGATGAAAGAAATGGCAGAATTTTCTGGCAATAAACAAGATAGGGGGGAAGCGGCAGCGCATTATCAACAAAACCTCGCTTTACCGGAAAAAAACTTATCCGATGCCGCAGTTTTGGAAATTAATGCCAATAAAGCAGGGCAATTGGTGGTGGAATCTGAGAGGTCTCGGGCAAAATTTGAAACCGCTCAAAAGACAGCACTTGATAACTTTGCGGGCACGATCACTCCTCAAGCACCCGTCTTGATTAAAAATCAAAATCAAGATTGTATAGAAGTACCCTTTTTAGAACAAAAAGCCGTCATAGAGCAACATACTTGCGAAGCTTCACGAGAACCCGAAGAAAAGACCTGTATTCGTTATTTAAAAGAACCTAGCGTTACAGTTATTCCAGCCAAATATTCACATTATTGGTGCAGCCAGGGGAATCATCGTCCAGACGATCCGAATTGCCGTGCTAAAACCTATTATAACCCAGCCAAAATGTATCAAGCAGAACAACTGACCATAAGCCCTGATGAATGGGTGTCCCAATGCGCACCTTTGGAGGCAAGAGCCGAATGCAAAAAGGTAAAAATCACCTGTGTTGAGCCTAATCAAACGCGGATTATTAGCGAAAAACCGGTTACCAAACCGTGTTGGAAAGAAGAACACACCTATGCTTGTCAATATCCGAGTAAAAACGATTGCGGCGCTTATCATCAACCGGACTGCCAGCAAATTGGCTCAAAATGCCAATTCAAGGTGGATGACAAATGTTATATCTGGCAGCACAAATACGAATGCAAAAAAGAACAAACGCTCAAAACCAAACGTATTTGCGGCAAAGATGTCTTTTGTATTCAGGGAGAATGTTACAACCCACAATCGGAATCTAGTCGTGACTTTTTAGAGGTGATGTCGCAATTGAGTATTTTTAACGAAATCCAAAAGAGCAAAGCAGCTACTTTCCCTGAGATTTTTAGAGGCAACACAGAGGATTGCAAAAAAGATTTAGTGAGTTTTAAAAGCTGCTGCAAAGTTGGCGGATGGGGAACAAGCCTTGGACTTGCCGATTGCAAGCCCGAAGAAAAAGCTTTAGCCGAAAAACGTGAGAAAAAACTGTGCCACGAAATTGGTAAATACTGTTCTAAAAAACGTTTGGGCGTTTGTATTGAAAAAAAGACCGTTTTTTGCTGCTTTGGCTCAAAACTCATGCGCATTTTACATGAACAAGGCAGAGGGCAAGCGGGTCTTCAGTGGGGAGAACCGGAATCGCCTCAGTGCCGTGGCTTTACAGTGGAGGAGTTAAGCCGTATTGATTTCTCAAGTCTTAATCTAAGCGAGATTTTTGAGGATTTGAAACCCTCTTTTTCACCGCAAACAGTTGATCGACTGCAATTCAAAATCCAAAACCGCTTACAAAATTTCCAAAATGCAAAAACGCATGAATCAGCAGAAGGAAAAACCGAACAATGAATCGTTGGTGCTTTTTGTTAGTTGTTTTCTTTGCAGCACGCGTGAATAGTGATGCACCCTTTTATCATAAAAAGGCCGAAGGCTGGTTTTGGTATGAGGAGCTTAAAAAAGAATTAGAAAATAGAGACACCAAAGATGAAACTGATTTTTTAGCAGGACAAAAGCCTTTAACGCCAACGGAGCAGATTGTAGAACAGCGAAAAACGATAGAGCAAAAACTCCATCAAGCGATTCTCTCACCCTCAATCGAAAACATTAAAGCTTATTTGACTCTGCAGCGTGCTTTGATGAATCAAAGCCAGCGGTTTGCGGAAAATTGGCAAAAAACTTTGTTGTATTATCCTCATTTAGATGAGACCCGCATTCACCCGGTAAATCAAAAAGCAAGACATCTGTACTTAGCTTCCGAAGATGCCCGAAAAACCGAGAAATTAAAACAGCTTTCCAAAGATTACGGACTCTTTTTCTTTTTTAAAGGCAGTTGTATTTATTGTCAGACATTCTCAGAGACCTTAAAGCATTTTAGCGAAAAGTACGCCTTTTCTTTGTTACCGATTTCGCTGGATGGACAGCCGCTAGATGCCTTTCCTGAGTTTAAATCAGATAATGGATTGGCAGAACAATTTAATATTGCCATAGTTCCCAGCCTTATAGCGTTGCACGCTAAAACTAAAGAAGTCATTCCCTTGAGTTTTAAAATGATTTCGTTTTCCGAATTAGAAGAGGCTGTAGATAGGATGCTCGGAGAAAGACCATGAAACGCTATTACAAAAGGCTAGCCTCTTTGATTTTATCACTTGTTACAACGGTTTCTTCAAGTCCCATACAGGCAAGCGTTAAAGAAGATTTAGAGCAGTTTTTTATCAGCCGAGGTCAAAGCGTTAATGTGACGGAAGGTGGCGCATATCACGACCAAATGGGTAGTTATTTTACGGGGGGGAGCCTGATGACACGGGCAAAAGCCGCTAACACTAATTTAATGAGTGTTCAAATGCCAAGTTTTAATAGCGGTTGCGGGGGCATTGATTTATTTATGGGAGGCTTTAGTTTTATTAACACCGAAGCTTTTATACAAATGACCAGAAACATTGGCTCTAATGCTTTATCTTATGGCTTTAGTTTAGCACTTCAAACCGTCACCCCTCAAATTAAAAGCATTCTCGATAGACTGATGGCGGTTGCTCAAGACGCTAACAATATGAATATTAACTCTTGTCAGATGGGAGCTTCCTTGGTTGGGGGTCTTTGGCCTAAAACAGATATGTCTTCTCAATTGTTGTGCAATGCCATGGGCACTAGCAAAAATATTTTTACGGATTATGCAGCGGCTCGCCAAGGCTGTGGTGCAGGCGGTCAAAGAGACGCGGTTAATAGCCAAAAAAGCCCGGAATTTAAAGATATTTTAGGGCCGGAATTTAATCTCGCCTGGAAGGCTTTAAAAAAGCATGCCTTATTTGCAGAAGATAATGAATTAGCCGAGCTTTTTATGAGCTTATCTGGCACTTTCATTGCTAAAAAAAGTGCAGGCAATATCATTCAGCCCCATTATTTGCCACCTTTAATTGATAATGAGAACTTGTTAAGCGCTTTGGTCAATGGTGGGCAAGTGCATCTTTATCATTGTGATAATCCGCATGAAGACGCTTGTTTAAACCCTGTCAAGACCGCAGTCAATATTCCGTCCCAACAGGCTTTTTTAGCCAAGGTCGACAATTTAATTCAATCTTTAAATACTAAGCTAAAAACTGACGCGCCAAGCACGCCTGCTGAAAAAGATTTTGTGAACTCAACGCATTTGCCTATCTTTAAGATACTCACCATACAAACGGCTTTTAAACCCGACAACAGCCCTTTGAAATTAAGCGAGCTTTCAGAGGTGATTGCCTACGATATCCTTTTAAAATACTTACACCGCGTGGTTGATTTGGTCTCTGAAAGCGTGAAGCACCTACAAAGCGTTCAAATCAATGATGCTGATATTCAAAGCTTTCTTACCGAATTGCGCACAAGTAAAACACTCATTTACCAACGCCGCCAAGGCTTATTTCATCAGATGAATACTACCTTAGCGGTGATGGAGCGAACCCAACAAATCGAACGGCAGTTACATCAATTATTTTCAGAAGGAGAAAACTAAAGATGGCTTATACAATTTATTCCTTTGGCGGCGGCGAGACCTTGAAATATATCTTCAATGGGCTTGCGATGGTGTTGTCTTTTTCAGAGCAAGGGTTGGCAAGCAGCCTCATTCGATTAGTGGGTATCGTCAGCGTCATTTGGGTCTTAGCCATTGCCATGGTCAGGCAATCCATTTTACCTGCCCTTCATTGGTTTATTTGGTTTTTATGTGTCATCAATCTGTTATTAATTCCCAGAACCTCTGTCTATATTTGCGATCCCTTAACCTACCAAGGGGTTAGACAGAAAGTTGATAACGTACCTGTTTTATTGGCTGCCCTGAGTTCTTTAATCTCTGGAATTGGCAAGAGTTTAACTGAGAAATTAGAACAAGTCTTCACACTACCCAATTACTTACCCTACCACGAAACGGGTTTAGTCTTTGGCTCCCGTTTAATGGCTGAAAGCAAGCTTTTTCGCATTCAAGATCCACTTTTCCAAGAAAACATGCAGCGCTTTGTGCAGCAATGCGTCGTCTATGACGTGATGATTGGTTACAAATATACCATGAAGGATTTAAAAACATCGAAAAACATTTGGGAATTAGTTTCAGGTAAAGCATCCCCCTTGTTAGGATTTTTCTATAAAAAGCCAAACGTGCAAGAGAGCGCCATTGTTACTTGCCAAGACGGTGCTAAACTCTTAAATATAGAATGGAAAACAGCCTTGGAAGAAGCCTCTCTTAAACTGGGGCGTCATTTTTTCCCGAACTTACAAGATGTGCAAGCCAGAAACACCTTTTTAGAAAAATTGCCTCAGTCTTATGCCCTGCTTTCTAAAATTTCGCTTCAAGCCTCAGACATTTTACAGCAGGAAATGATGGTGAATGCCATTCAAAGTGCTAGCCGTGCTAAGGCCTATCAGTTAGGCGCAGCAGCGGATTATGGCAGTGCTAAAGCTTCTCTGCAACAGCGTGCTTCTTATGAGATTGCGGGTGATATGGCCAGGCAAGCCTTGCCTGTGATGAAAAACGTTTTTGAGGCGATTGCTTATGGCGCCTTTGTTTTTATTTTTCCATTAGTCGCGCTGCCTAATGGGTATCAGACTTTAGCGACGTATTTAGGGATATTGATTTGGATCCAATTGTGGGCACCATTATACGCTATTTTAAATTTAATTATGCTGTTGACAGCACAAGCAAAAGGCATTGCTTATGCGGGATCTCAAGGTTTAACCCTGGCAACGAGTCAAGGGCTCGCTAATCTTAATCAGGACATGAGCGCCCTAACAGGCTGGCTCTCTTTTAGCGTTCCCGCAATTGCTTACATGATGGTCAAAGGCGGTGCAAGCTCCTTTGTCCATCTTGCCAATCATCTAGGTTCTGCTGCGCAATCCGCCATTGCAAGCACGGGGCATGAGGTCTCAAGCGGCAACATCAGTCTTAGCAATTTTAGCCAAGGCACCCAAAGTCTTCATAATCAGACGGCTTTTCAGACCAAGAAAAATGCAGAACATTTCTCCGGGCAATTCTCGCATAATTTAGGTGATGGGGCTATTCAAGTGACGATGAGCGAAGGACGTATTTTTAGCAGTGGCAGCGGCAGAACGGTATCGAGTTTAGGCACCGAAGTTTGGGGTTCTAATAATTTCTCGGCGCAGCTATCCAAGGCAAGCCAAAAAGAGCAGTCTTTAATGGAATCGGAAGGTACTGAGATAGCCAATAGCATTACAGAGGCAAGTCGTCAGGCTAAAGATTTTTTTGCACGCATCAGCCAAGGGGAGAGCAGTGGTAAAAATTATAGCTTAGACACCAGCAGTGCTGGAAATAAAAGCTTGAATAACACGCTGCGGTTTACACAAAATTTACAAGAAATTTTTGGGATTAGTCAAGAGGAATCACTGCAATTAGCCTTAGGCGCTTCTGTGATGATGTCGTATGACTTGAATAGTGGGTTAATGAAAGGTATGGGAGGAGGTGGTGGAGGAGCTGCCGCATTAGTATCAATGCTTATCCCGGACGTGAAGATTGGATTGAATGCGCAAGGCGGTTATTCTAAACAGGCCGGAAGAAAACTCACTATGGACGATATTCGTAGTGCTGCTAAAGAGTCCGGTTATAGTGAAAGCTTAGAATCTATACAAAAAGCAACCGAACATCAACAATATGGTACGAGCAATGCTAAAGAAAAAAGCTTATCTTCCGCATTATCTGCAAGCTTGGAGAAATTACGCTCACAGCGAGACAGCTATCAAGTCCACTATCAAAAAGCGGAACGTTTAAGCCAGGGTGCTCAAATAATGGAGACCTCCTCATTTGACAGCAGAACAAATTTAACGCAAGAAGTTTTAGAGTTTATCGCAAATCAGCGAAGCATCGATAAGAAATCTGTCATCGGTCTTGAAACAGCGCGTAAGATAATGGATGCCGCATCAGGGCCTTTAGCGGATAAAAAAGTGAATTATATTCAAGCCTTCCAGGAGCAAAGAGCTAAGAATATTGTTGAGCAAGTTGCCTCAAAAGATATAAAAGATGCGGATTCGCTTAAAAGAAAATTTGACACTCAAAAAGAAAAACTTTCTAAGCCAGATTTGACAGCACAATATATTGATGATGCTAATGAGCTTTTAGAAAAATCCAAAAAAAATGATTTAGACTTGAATGCCTCCATTAAGGAAGAAGTAAGATACAAAGTAGAAGAAATGATTGCACAAAAACAAGGGATCCTGAAAGAAAAGTCAAGCACAATGAATGAAAAACATAAAAATACAATAAAAGAAAAAACAGAAGCAGGAGATAAAAATTTATTTTCAAGTTTATTTAGCTCAATCAACAAACACAATAAGGAGGAAGTAGATGAGTAGTTAGTCGTGACTTTTAGGTCTATAGGCATCATTAAAGATATTGCCAGGAATATTTGAATATTTAGGATCACAAGAGAACCTGCTGGATTCATCGTCTTTCATAGAT
>JBPOIR010000110.1:0-43444 GCA_052034335.1 Pseudomonadota bacterium
GAAGATATCGCTGGACTTAAATTCACACCCGGCGGTGCCTTTGGTTCCTGTCGCTATAAACTAAAAGGCCTTGAAGAAAACCGTGCTGAATACGAGCGTCTCATCACAGTGTTTTCTGCACACAACATCGGTTATTTTTTTTACAACGGCGGCGGAGATTCGCAAGACACAGCGCACAAAATTTCAGAAATGGGTTTAAAGCTCGGATATCCTATAACTTGTATTGGCATTCCCAAAACTATCGATAACGATCTGCCCTATACGGATAGTAGCCCGGGGTTTGGATCGGTTGCCAAATACGTCGCCATTTCTACACGAGAAGCGGGTTTAGATGTGGTCTCTATGGCCAGCTCTTCCACCAAAGTTTTTATCCTAGAAGTGATGGGTCGGCACGCCGGTTGGATTGCAGCCGCTGCAGGATTAGCTTCCGAAAACCCAGATCTTCCCCCTCACCTGATTTTATTTCCCGAACTACCTTTTGTTGAATCGGATTTTTGCAGTCGTGTTAAAGAATCTGTAGAAAAAAATGGCTATTGTGTTGTTGTTGCTTCTGAAGGTATACGAAAAACAGATGGGTCATTTTTATCCGAAAGCGGCCTTAAAGACGCCTTCGGACATTCTCAATTGGGCGGCGTTGCCCCTGCGCTTGCTTCAATCATTAAACAAAATTTAAACTTGAAATACCATTGGGCAGTATCCGATTACTTGCAGCGATCAGCGCGCCATATCGCATCGACTGTTGATGTCACACAGGCTTACGATTTAGGCAAAAGTGCTGTAGAACTTGCACTCGCTGGAAAAAATGCTGTGATGCCGATTATTGTCCGAGACAGCGATTCTCCCTATAAATGGCATATTGAAGATGTGGCCTTAAGCAAAATTGCCAATCAAGAAAAAACGTTGCCAAAGGACTATATTCGGGCTGACGGTTTTGGCATTACCCAAGCATGTAGAGATTATATGCTCCCCCTAATTCAGGGTGAGGCATACCCTCCCTATCGGGATGGGCTGCCCTGCTATGTAAGATTAAAAAACAACTGCATCCCCAAAAAGTTAGCAGCATTTTTGAAATAAACATTTGTCATTTCCAAAAGACTACTGTACTATCATATTAGCACATGCTTTTATTACTAGTTGCGTAACTCATGGATATTGCAGCATGACACAGACAGAAAAATCGCTTTATGAGGCCATTTTGGCCTTAAAAACCCTTGAGGAATGCGAGGCTTTCTTGCACGATCTCTGCACGCCTGCCGAAATTACGGCTATTACCGAACGTTGGCATGTTGCCCTGCTTTTAGACGAGGAAGAACTTTCGTATAGAGCAATCCATGAAGAAACGGGCGTCAGCTTGGCAACCATTGTGCGTGTCTCTCGCTTTTTAAGCAAAGAGGCCAATCAAGGTTATAGACTTGTTTTAGATAGACTTGGGAAAAAATCATCATGAATATTCAGCAACTGTTTCAATTTCGTTTACATATCCTGCTAGGATTTGTGGCGCTATTATCCTTGTTATACATGAATATCAGCTTTGCGCTACCTCAAAGAGAAATCCGCGTCTCGATTATTCAAATCGTCGAGCATCCAGAGCTAGATGCGACGCGTCAAGGCATTTTGGATGTACTCAAAAAGGAATCGAAACAACCTATACGTATCGATTTTCAGTCTGCGCAAGGCAATAGTGCGCTGGCCACACAAATCGCCCAGCAATTTGTCGGAACTTCCCCAAATGTGATGGTAGGCATCGGTACCACTGCAACACAAGCGCTCATATCGGCAAATCAGCGTTATGCCATTCCGATTGTCTTTAGCTCAGTTTCTGATCCTTTAGGATCAAAAATTGTGCAAAATCTCAAACATCCCGAAGGTGTTGTCACGGGTGTTTCAAATTTTATAGATCCTGCAATTCAATTCGATTTATTTAAGAAAATTTTACCGAAATTGACTAAACTCGGTATTATTTATAACCCCGGCGAAGCAAATTCTGTTGCCTTGGTTGAGCAAATGAAACAAATCGCAACACAAAAAGGCTTGGAATTAGTGCTCGCAACCGCAAATACAACAGCAAATGTTAGTCAGGCTGCCCATGCACTTGTCCCTAAAGTACAGGCTATTTTTATCAATAATGATAATACCGCCCTTTCGGCGTTTGACTCTATTGTAAAAATCAGCACTCAAAACAAAATTCCTGTTTTTTGTACTGGGATCGATATGATTAAACACGGTGCCTTAGCAACCATTGGTGCAAACCAATATGTGGTAGGAGAACAAACGGGGAAAATGATTCTGGAGATTTTAAGTGGCAAAAGTCCACATGACATTCCCATAGCTTTTCCAGAAAAAACAGAAATTCAAATTAAATCGGACAATAAACCATGAATATGATCCAATTTTTGGGTGCACTCGAAATCGGGCTTTTATATGGCCTCGTGTCAACGGGTGTATATCTTACTTTTCGCGCCATTAATTTCCCGGATCTAACAGTTGATGGTACTTTTCCGCTGGGCGCAGCCGTTGCCGCAACTCTACTTGTACATGGCGCACATCCGCTACTGGCAACTGCCGCTGCCATTTTTGCGGGAGGGCTTGCAGGATTTATAACAGGCTATTTGCATGTGCGCTGGAATATTCTCGGTTTACTGGCGGGAATATTAACCATGACTGCACTGTATTCCGTCAATCTACGCATTATGGGACGACCCAATATTGCGCTGCTTTCAGAACTCACACTATTTAGTTATTTTAAAGGAACGCATGTTGTTTTATGGAGCATGTTGGGCATTATTATATTCGTGCTTTATTTATTATATCGATTTTTGGCAAGTCAATTTGGCTTAGCATTAAGGGCAACGGGTATTAACCCGCGCGTAAGCCCGAGCTATGGTATTAACATTGGATTAATGACATTAATAGGCCTTGCCGCAAGTAATGGATTAGTCGCTTTGGCAGGCGCTTTATTTGCACAAGCACATGGATTTGCAGACATTTCGCTCGGCACAGGCACACTGATTACGGGGCTTGCTTCGGTTATTGTGGGCGAAAGTCTATTGCCTAAACACCGCTTATGGCTTGTGTTAATCGCCTGTGTTTTGGGATCAATTCTATACCGACTCGCAATTGCACTCGCTTTAAATAGCCAATTTGCCGGTTTACAAGCACAAGATTTAAACTTGATTACAGCAATACTCGTCGTGATAGCCATGATGGTGCCTAAAATACGTCAAAACTTTACTCTTAAATCTCGGCGAAACCTATGATTACACTTAACAACATTTCTGTGACTTTTGGAAAAGGCACACCTTTAGAGACAACTGTTTTTAAAAATTTTAATTTAAAAATTAACCCCGGTGAATTTGTAACCGTTATTGGTGGCAATGGCGCTGGAAAATCTACCTTGATGAATTTAATTTCGGGTGATATTTTAAGTGATGCTGGCAGCATTATTTTAGATAATATTGCTGTCACGAAATGGCCTACACACAAACGCGCACAACTCATTAGCCGTGTTTTTCAAGATCCCTTATTAGGCAGCTATGCAGATCTGACGATTGAGGAAAATTTGAGCCTTGCTTTTTCGCGTGGACAAAGCCGCACACTTCAGATGGCGCTACGCACAAATCTCCGAGAACAATTTAGGGAAAGGCTCAGCCACATGGCACTTAACTTAGAAAATCGCTTAACCGATAAAATGGGATTGCTTTCGGGCGGACAACGTCAAGCCGTTAGCCTCGTGATGGCAACCCTACGACCTTCTAAAATATTATTGTTGGACGAACATACGGCAGCCTTAGATCCCAAGATGGAAGGACTGATTTTAGAACTCACAAAGCGTTTAATTCAGGAACAACAACTGACGGCATTAATGATCACGCATTCTATGGCTCAGGCACTCGAATTTGGTACCCGAACATTGATGATGCACCATGGTAACATCGTGCATGATTTGATTGGTGCGGAAAGAAATCAATTACAGGCTACTGACTTGGTTAGCTTTTTTTGAACGTTTCGAACGCCGGAGAGAGGGTGCAGTAGCATAAGCCTACGTCATCTAGTTTGGCATCTTTAGTTTCGACCAATCCAAAGGTACAATTTGACCATTCTTTATAATTGTAGGCCATATTGTGTGTAGTGCTTGATGATGGTTTTTATCAAAAGAAATTTTCAAGCCAATACCTATGTCAATGTTTTGCAAACTTTCAAAAGCATCAACAAGACCTTCGCGCGTTAACGCGTTTTTTGCCATTGCTTCTGTAAGACCCACTACAAAAAGCTTAGCGTCAAGATAGCCTTCGAAAGAACCATAGCTTGGCTGCGATCCAGGGCTATATTTATTGAGATCCTCGCGATAATCCTGCGCGGCAGTTAAATCCGACTTGGGTGATGGTACTACTTGCGTAAAAATAATGTTTTCACTATCCTCTCCCAGTAATTTTATAATGGATGAACTTCCCACAAAAGATACATTCAAGAAAAGTGTACTAGGAAAGACCTTTTTTGCTAACATTATGAATTTCGCGATTGGCGCATAAGCACCAACCATGAGAATGGCTTTTGGTGGTTTTCCGGCTGCAATAAGGCTAGCCATTCCACCTTCTACGTTTAAAGTATTCCGAGTGTAGCGACCAACGGGTAAACTCTGAGTATTATTATATCCAGACGCTATTAACGCGTTTAGTGCACCAAAATAACCCGCATCAGCACCATTATCATGTTGTAGAAAAAAAGCAAAGTCATCGGGTTTAACACCTATCGATAATAATCCTTTTACCATATTGCCAGTTTCTTCTGCATAACCGGCACGAAGATTTATGACATAACGATCAGGTGGTGTCTTACGTAGCACATTACCGCCAGTAAATGCGCCAAAAAGCAGTATCTTACGCTCATTGGCAATGGGCACAGTCTTCTCTGCTGTAGGCGTACCTACATTACCAATAACCGCAAGGATTTTTTCCTCATCAGCCAGCAGATGCATATTTTGAGCCGCAAGTTTTGGGTCATATTGATCATCCAATGTAATTAATCTTAATTTGTGTCCAGCTACTCCACCCTCCGCATTTATCTTAGCAAAGAAGGTTTCTACACCAATTTTTACTTCTTTTCCGAGTGCTTGAGCCGGACCACTTAATGCGGTAGTCATTCCAATTTTAATGACAGATTTTTCAGGCTGTATAGCAACATCTGCCGAAAAGCAGGGCTGAGAAAACATAAGAAAAGTAATAAAAAAAAAACAAAAGTAATTGCTGGTATTTATCAACATTTCACCAAAATTTTGAATTCCAAGTGTACGTCCTTCCACTTTGTAATCCCTGTAGATGATTAACTAAAATCGTATTGCACCATTAAACGGTTATAAATAAACCGACCGAAAGCGGGATTATGCCTTAAAAGACCCACACGGTAGCGAAGTGAAAGATTTTTACATTGTTCATTCGGTTTATAAGTCACGTCAAAATTTGCTTCGGATGTATTCGGTATAAATGGGCTTGTCTTATACCTAGCATAGCTTAGTAAAAAATGCAATTGCTTTTCAAAAAAATTGTATTGTACAGTTCCTTTCGTTGCTGAACCTGCTGATTTATCTATGAGTCCGGCTATCATAGAGGTTGTATAAAGCGGATCCGAAGCATAACCGGCTGTATAAGGAGACACTATATTTCCATTTTCAAAGGAACCCGTATGTTTGGGAATATTGTTATAGCCGATTGTCACACTACCATCCGCAATTTCAGCGCCGAATAGCGCACCATAGACATCAGAATTCTTTTTGGCAACACGTGCTGCATTAAAAGCAGGATTTCCATCATTATGCTCGTGAGCTATCTGAACTCCTACTAGGGGCTTTACTAAATTACCTGTATCCATTGTATAAGAAATATCACCGTAATAAAGCGTTGCAATATTATAAAATTGATAGCCCCATGCTTGTACTTTGAAATCGCAATATTTATATTGCGCTCCTAAAGCAAGCGTACCAATAACCGTTTGATTGCCTAAAGCGTTTATAGGTGTCACCTGATTGATTGGGCTATAAAGATTGGTTTTCGAAAAACCACCTTTGATTCGACTTTTAAAACGAATCAGTCGCATTGCGGTTAAATCAAAATCTGTGATGGGTGTGATTTTTGCATAGAATCCCTGATAAGTTGCGGGAATTATGCGTGAATCAGCCTCATTCAACCAGGGACTACTAATTAACTGGTTACCCATTCGTGTTAGAAAATAATTATTTTCATACTGTAAAAAAGCTTGGCCCACAGTAGTCAGCGGTTTGCCCGGCAATGTTATGTCTACTTTGTTCGGATTATCAGAGTTAAGACCCAGCGGCTGTGCTGTATAGGCTGTCGCACCCAAACGAAATCCATAAAAACAATCTTCTGTTAGTGCATTAAGCTTGCCTCCAAAAGAAAAGGCCTTTTGATCCGCCAAGCTAGGTTTGGTATAGTCACGTTGAAAAAAATAAGTCCGCAAGTTTCCATCAACCTGAAAATACGGTATTGAAGGTAATATGTGTTGTTCGCCTCTGTCGTTTTGAGTCTCCTGAGGTGCTATAGCTTGAACCTCAGCTACTATAAACATCAAGCATAAGCTTTGTAATAGAATAACATTGATTTTACGCATTTGTGTCAAAATAACTCCTTAATACTTAAAAATTTTAGGGCACCACTTTAAAGACTATGAAAAAAAACCGAAGGGGTCAAGTCTGAACACAGACGAAACCTAAGGAGGCAAATTTATTGCTCACTTTGGTCTATGATTTATAAAATAGTTTTTAGGCACCCCAAAGTGCGACCTATATTCAACAAGATTTTAAAGACGAGCGTTTCCGCTTTTTTAAAGCAATCAAAATTTTTTCCAAACTCAAAACACCCCGCTTTCTCAGGTGCCTGTTAAGCGATTCCATTGTCTATACTTTAATGTATGAGATTTACCGGGAATATCTAACCACTAAAAAGGACCGTATTTAGCAATGGATGGCAAAACCTTAATCCGTCATATCCAACAATGGTTGCATTTAAAAAGTAACGCATTAAAAATATCGACTGCAGATCTCACGCCACCTTCCATACCCATCGAGATCTTTAGTGCAGATCAGATGGCACGTTATGGTGCCACCTTAGCGTTCTCTCACACATTAACGCAAAAACCCGTGCCAGATAGCTTGTTAGAGCGCTTGTCTAATAGTGAAGCGTTATTAATTGAATCTTGTGACATTTTAACCAAAAAGACGAATGAAAATGATGGCTTCTCGCCCGCACGGGAATGGTTACTCGACAATTTCTATTTGATCCAAGAACAAATTTATGCAATTCGACGTCATCTCCCCAAAGGATATGGCCGGTCATTACCGCAACTGGCTAGTAGTGTGGGAGGATATCCACGTATTTACGACATTGCCTTACAAATCATTGAACACAGTGATGGGCGTTGGGATTTAGAAAATTTGAACAGCTTCGTCGCAGCTTATCAAAGCGTGACCTCTCTCACACTCGGCGAATTGTGGGCAACGCCCATCACCTTAGGGGTTGCACTGATTGAAAATCTGAGTAAGGCAAGCAAGCGGATTGTTGCCGATAGAAATGACCGAAAGCTAGCGGGTTTTTGGGCAGATCGACTGCTAGAAGTCGCCTTGTCAGATCCAAAGAAACTGGTGATAGTCATTGCGGACATGGCACATTCGGAACCCGTCATGAGTAGTGCTTATGTTGCAGAGTTAGCAAGACTTCTACACGGCGCAGCCTTGGCGTTACCCATGAGCTGGATTGAGCAACACCTCGCAGAGGAAGGATTAACGATTGAGGCGATGGTTCAGGAGGAAAACAAACACCAGGCAGCCATTCAAGTCACCGTGAGCAATAGTATCGTCGGTTTGCGACATTTAGCGACTGTCGATTGGCGCAATTTTGTTGAATCAATGAGTGTTGTCGAAAAAACGCTGCAATTAGATCCGAGTTCGACTTATAGCATGATGGATTTTGGCACACGTGACCGTTATCGCCATGTCGTAGAACGTCTCTCTCGCGCCAGCGCACAATCAGAACAAGTCGTTGCTGAAACCGCCATTCAATTAGCAAAAATCAAATCGGACAGCATTATAAGGAACATGCAAGAAATAAATTCCTCTTTTTTCGCTCGCAGAACTCGCTACGCTCAAACATTGGGAAAAGATAAAAATGCGCACGTTGATCCAAATAACGCGCGTTATTGTCATGTGGGTTTTTATCTTATCGACAGCGGTTTGCCGCAACTCGAAAAAGTCCTCGGCATCCGACTGTCTTTTTGGGAAAAACTGTGCCGCTTTGTCAACAAATGGAGATTACCAAGTTATCTCGGATGCATCGTCTTTATAACAACGGGATTAACGATTGCCTTGCTGTACAAAGCCTGGTTAAGTGGACTCAGCTATGTAGGGTTTTTATTGCTGGGTATCGCAATTGCCCTGTCTAGCAGTCAACTCGCCATGGCATTGGTTAATTTGGCAGCGACATTACGGGTAAAGCCACTGCCGCTGCCAAAAATGGATTTTTCTAAAGGCATTCCCCCTTCATTTTCCACACTCGTGGTAGTGCCTGCCATGCTGGGTAGCCCTGCAGGTGTTGAATCATTGGTTGAAGCATTAGAAGTTCGTTTTCTGGGTAATCGTGAGAAGAATCTGCATTTTGCTTTACTAACGGATTTCAATGATGCCCCTAAAGAACATATGCCAAAAGATTCTACATTGCTCACATTGGCACAAGAACAAATTGCAGCCTTGAATAAACGGTATTCACAAAAATATGGCAATATTTTCTTTTTATTCCATCGTCCACGTCAGTGGAATGCGAGTGAGCAGGTTTGGATGGGGAGAGAACGCAAACGTGGCAAACTCAGTGATTTAAATAATCTGCTACGAGGTGCTGAAACTCAAAATTTTTCGTTAATTGTGGGAGATCTCGCCAAGCTCAACAACATCAAATATGTGATTACCTTAGATACCGATACACAATTGCCTCGCGAGTCCGCACGACAGTTTGTGGGTACAATGGCGCATCCGCTCAATCGGCCACGTTTTGACGCTGTCAGACGGCTTGTGGTAGAGGGCTATGGTATTTTGCAGCCCCGCGTAGCCGAAGTTTTATCCACCACTGAGTTCAGCCGTTATGTGCAGCTCTGTGGCAATGAATTTGGTCTTGATCCTTATACACGCACCGTATCAGATGTCTACCAAGATGTGTTTCATGAAGGCTCATTCATTGGAAAAGGTATCTACGATGTTGATTTATTCCAACAAGTACTGAAAGAACGTTTTCCGGACAATCATATTCTCAGCCATGATTTACTGGAAGGTTGCTATTTACGTTCTGGTTTTCTGAGCGATCTGCCATTGTACGAAAAATCTACCCACTGCTATTTAGCAGATGCTAAACGCCGCACCCGATGGATCCGTGGAGATTGGCAACTCGCAGGATGGTTATTACCAATGGTATTAAACGGTAACGGCAATCGCGTTGCTAATCCCTTGTCTCTTTTGTCGAAACTAAAACTGTTTGATAACTTGCGACGCAGCCTGGTACCTGTCGCCATCATGCTGTTCTTAGCGCTGAATTGGACAATATTACCTGCAAACACTTTTTGGCTTAGCATGATACTCGCTATTATGGTATTACCCGCCGTCGTAAACACTTTGCTGGAGTTTTTGCACAAGCCTAGTGATATGCTTCCAAGTCAGCATATCGCAAATATGATCCAAATGACACGCAAACGCGCTGGACAATTTATTTTATATCTCGCCTGTTTACCGCACGAAGCTGAGTATAGTCTCGTTGCGATACTGCGTACCAGTTGGCGCATTTTGGTTTCGAAACGCCATTTATTAGAATGGATACCCTTTGAACAAATTGATCAACGTCTGTGTCATACATCGCTAAAATGGTTCACCAGTATGTGGATGGGACCAGCAGCCGCGTTCGCTGCCGTTGGGATTTTAGTGACAAATGGTAGATTTGGATCCTTGCTATTAGCTAGTCCTTTATTGATACTTTGGCTCACATCACCTTTAATCGCACGTTGGTTAAGTCAACCCATTCAAATTGTTACGCCAAAACTCGACTCGGCACAAATACGCTTTTTGCACAAGATGGCACGTCGAACCTGGGGATTTTTTGAAACATTTATGACAGCAGAAGATCACTGGCTACCACCGGACAATTACCAAGAAACACCTGTAGAAGCATTAGCACGACGTACTTCGCCAACAAACATCGGTTTATCACTACTCGCTAATTTAACGGCTTATGATTTTGGGTATATCAACATTGATCAGTTGCTCGAACGTATCAATAATACTTTGCAAACGATGATGACACTTGAAAGATATCACGGACATTTGTATAACTGGTACAACACTGAAACACTCGCCCCTCTATTGCCCCGTTATGTTTCGACAGTGGACAGTGGGAATCTAGCCGGTCATTTATTGACGCTGCGTCAAGGTCTACTGGCGCTGCCGGATAATATCTTGCTAAATACACGCTATCTTGATGGATTAGAAGATACTTGGGACGTTTTGACGACGGCCGTCATTATACCGCAACTGTTACCGTTAAATCACTTTCAACAAGTATTGACTGATGCACGATCATCGTTTACAGATTGGTCTAAAGCGTTGAACTGCTGTAACGAGTTATGTGCGGCCGCAGAAAAAATCATTCTGATAACAGCGGATGATGCGAAAGTGAATGAAATATCTGAATGGTCAAACAAACTACTATTGCAGTGTCATACACTACGAGATGAAATAAAATGCTTGGCTAGTTTACCGGGATTAGCGACCAACGTTACCTTGCGTGACATCGCAAACTTGCCATCAACAGATGCCGTTAACCCAGCGCAAAGTAAAGCAAGTGCTCAGGCGAAAGCAACAATAACACTGATTGACAAATTGGCTACGCAAGCATTTTCATTGGCGCAGATGGACATGCATTTTTTGCTTGATGAGACCAGTCATCTCATGACAATCGGCTTTAATGTTGACAAACAGAAACGTGATTCCGGCAGTTACGATTTACTGTCCTCTGAAGCACGTTTGGGAAGTTTTGTTGCAATTGCACAAGGACAAGCAGAACAAGAAAGTTGGTTTGCCTTAGGTCGACTGTTGGTATCCAGTGGTAGAGAACGTATATTGGTTTCATGGAGTGGGTCCATGTTCGAGTTTTTAATGCCATTACTGGTGATGCCGACTTATCCGGGAACATTGCTTGATCAAACTTATCGCGCAGCAGTTAAGCAACAAATTGCCTATGGTAAACAGCGCGGTGTGCCATGGGGCGTGTCAGAATCGTGTTTTAACGCTGTCGATACAAATTTTAATTATCTATATCGTGCTTTTGGCGTACCTGGATTAGGTCTAAAACGGGGTCTGGAAGAAGATTTAGTTATCGCCCCTTATGCAAGCGCCATGGCACTCATGATTGCACCTGAGGCTGCTTGCTTAAATTTACAACGCCTGCACGCAGAGCTAGCGACAGGCAAGTTTGGCTTTTATGAAGCTATTGATTTTACGCTTTCCCGATTACCTCCTGATAGTAAAAGAGAAATCGTGCGCTCATTTATGGCACACCATCAAGGCATGAGCCTTTTAGCATTTTCTTATCTCTTACATAATCAACCTATGCAAAAGCGTTTTGAAGCCGATCCCCTATTTCAGGCAACCCTACTTCTCCTACAAGAACGCATTCCCAAGCCAACCGCTTCCTACCTACAAATACCGCAATCACAAAATCCCAGCGGGGTTTCTAGTCGTCCTGAAACAACAATGCGCATATTTAATAATCCAAACACGCATACACCACAAGTTCAACTGCTTTCCAATGGACACTATCATTTAGTGATGACACAAGCTGGCGGCAACTACAGTCGATGGAAGGATATAGCAGTCACACGCTGGCACGAAGACAGTACTTGCGACAATTGGGGAATGTTCAGCTTTGTTCGTGATGTGGAGAGTGGCGAATTTTGGTCGACGACTTATCAACCCACAAAAGGCGTTGAGGAAAATTTTAAATGCGTATTTTCCGAAGCACACGCCGAATTTAATCGTACTGATAAATGGCTAGACATGTTGACTGAAGTAGTTGTTTCACCAGAAGATGATATTGAATTACGTCGCTTACGGCTTCATAACTTAACCAAGAATCGACGTACGATTGAATTCACCAGTTACGGTGAAATTGTTCTGGCACCACAAGCAGTCGATCTTGCACAACCTGCTTTTAGCAATTTATTTGTGGAAACGGAAATTCTGACAAAAAAACAGGCTATATTGGTCACACGACGACCACAGAGTGAACAACAAAATTCGCCTTGGCTATGCCATTTACTGAATGTCTACACCGAGGATCCTTATACGATATCTTTTGAAACAGATCGTGCACGTTTTGTGGGTCGAGGTCTTTCCTTAGCCGAACCACTTGCAATGAAAGTGGCGGGTGATCTTTCCAATACAGAAGGCGCCGTACTGGATCCCATTGTTGCCATTCGCTGTCGACTAACACTTGAACCAAATACGCATGTTATTTTCGATCTGATCACAGGTGTGTCTGAAACACGTGAACAATCTGAAACTTTAATCGAAAAATACCAAGATCGCCGTCTCGCAAATCGTATTTTTGCATTGTCTTGGACACATGGTCAAGTACTGCTACATCAACTCAACATCTCCGAAACCAATGCACAACTTTATGCTAGGCTTGCCAGCGCTATTATTTATACCAGTAATACTCGTCGTGCAGATCCAAACATTCTGGCAAATAATCGACGAGGGCAATCCAGCTTATGGAGCTATTCCATTTCGGGCGATTTACCGATTGTGTTATTATATATCGAAGATGCTGCTAATATCGAACTTGTCCGGCAAATACTTCAAGCACAAGCTTATTGGCGTCGTAAAGGTTTAGTCGTTGATTTGGTTATTCTGAATGAAGAGCATGCCGGTTACCGACAAACATTACAAGATCAGATTATGAGTTTGATCAGCACGACTACGACAACCGAGCATGCAAGCAATATTGTGGTGCGCATTGCTGAGCAGGTGTCGTTAGAAGATGCCACTCTATTGCAATCTGTTGCACGGGTAATTCTCACAGATAAACATGGCTCACTGCAAGAACAACTGAATCATCGTCGCGTGCATCCGCACATTATACCTCCTCTGCATGTAAACAGGTCTCTGCACAACTTCGTAAATCAAAAACTTGCACCACTCCCACACGATTTACAATTCTTTAATGGCTTAGGGGGATTCACAGCCATAGGCGACGAATACATTATTCGCTTAGCCGAAGCGCCTACCCCTGCACCTTGGGCCAATGTGCTTGCTAATCCAAATTTTGGCACATTGGTCTCTGAAAGTGGTCAAAGCTACACCTGGGCAGAAAATGCCCACGAATTTCGGTTAACGCCTTGGGAAAATGATCCCATCCAAGATTCTGCTGGAGAAGCATTTTATCTACGTGATGACGAAACTGGGCACGTGTGGTCACCGACTGCATTGCCATGCCGTGGGCACGGTGACTATCAAACTCGACACGGTTTTGGTTATAGCGTATTCGAGCATGTTGAGGACGGCATCTACTCTGAATTGTGGATGACTGTGGCATTGGATGATCACCTTAAATTTATCACGTTAAAAATACGCAATGATTCCGGACGTCATCGTCGATTATCCGCAACGGGTTATGTTGCCTGGGTACTGGGGGATTTGCGACATAAGAACGCTATGCATGTGGTAACAGAACTCACAAAAAATGGAGCATTATTAGCGCAAAATCATTATAACACCGAGTTTAATGGACGCACCGCTTTTTTTGATGCCGCAACGAATGCTTTAGATTTAAATGCACGCACTGTCACTGGAGATCGCACCGAATTTATCGGTCGTAATCGAACAGAGCGCCAACCTGAGGCACTGGAACGCAAGCATTTGTCAGGACGCGTTGGTGCGGGATTAGATCCCTGTGCTGCTATCCAATTTGCCTTTAATTTGACAAGCGGACAATCTCGGAACATTGTATTTACCTTAGGCTCAGGACGGGATAAAAAAGAGGCCATCGTTTTAGCAGAGCGTTATTATAACACCGTTGCATTCGAAGCGGTTTTAGCATCTGTACGTGGATATTGGCAAAAAACATGCAGCATGATACGCGTGGAAACCCCTGATTCTGGGCTTAATCTCTTGGCCAATGGTTGGTTGTTATATCAAGTATTATCAAGCAGATTATGGGGCCGTAGCGGCTATTATCAATCCGGTGGCGCCTTTGGTTTTCGCGATCAATTACAAGATGTGATGACATTAACACACGTTGCACCTGATTTATTCCGTGAACATCTCTTATTATGTGCCTCACGTCAATTTGAGACAGGCGATGTACAACATTGGTGGCACCCTCCGCAAAATCGGGGAATACGCACACGTTGTTCAGATGATTTCTTATGGCTCCCATTTGCGATTTGCCATTATATTGAAGCAACCGGCGATAGGGCTGTTCTCGATGAAGCCGTTCCTTTTCTACAAGGACGCCCCTTAAAAACCGAAGAAGAATCCTATTACGATTTATCAACATCGGGTAGCGAAGCGGTTAGTCTTTATCAACATGCTGTGCGAGCCATTATCAATGGTCTTAAATTTGGCACACATGGTTTGCCACTGATTGGCTCCGGGGATTGGAATGATGGAATGAATTTGGTTGGCAAAGAGGGCCGAGGTGAGAGCGTTTGGCTAGGATTTTTCTTGTATAAAGTGCTCAAAGACTTTGCACCACTCGCCGCTCGTTATGGTGATCATGCATTTGCTGCGCGTTGCGAGGCAGAAAGCACTCAGTTACAAAAACAACTAGAAAGCCACGGCTGGGATGGAGAATGGTACCGTCGCGCTTATTTTGACAATGGCACGCCTTTAGGATCAGCAAGCAATAGCGAATGTCGGATCGATTCAATCGCACAAAGTTGGTCAGTATTATCCGGTGCTGCAGATCCTGAGCGATCTAAAAAAGCTTTAGCGGCACTTCATTATTATTTAGTCAAACCCACAGAAGGATTAATTAAACTGCTCGATCCGCCATTCGATACATCAACCCCTAATCCTGGCTATATCGAAGGCTATGTACCGGGAATTCGCGAAAATGGCGGTCAATACACGCACGCCGCGATTTGGGCGACAATGGCATTTGCGAAATTAGGCGAAAAACAAATTGCTTGGCAACTCTTTGATATGCTTAACCCAATTAACCATGGGCGTACCCCAGAAGAAATTAAACGTTACAAAATAGAACCTTATGTTGTCTCAGCGGATATTTATAGCGTAGAACCCCATATCGGAAAAGGTGGATGGAGTTGGTATACGGGATCAGCAGGTTGGTTATATCGATTGATTACTGAAACCTTGCTGGGTATACATCTTGAAGAAGGCAATCAATTACGTCTAACACCTATGCTACCCGATACATGGGAGGGTTTTAGTGTCGATTATCAGTACCGCAGCACCCTGTATAAAATTACGGTCAAACGAACCTCAGACAAAGGCGGCATCTTGCTCGATGGCGTTGCTCTTGCTGACAATATCATTTTGTTAGTAGATGATACGCAAACACATCAGGTTGTAGTAAATGAAGTCAGTTCTGGAATTTAGACTTTTTTTATTTGAAATATCTTATATTCAGAAAGCCTCGCTATAATCTGTAAGCTATCTCTCAAGAATGGACAAAGATTTTACTGGTGCCCGGGGCCGGACTTGAACCGGCACGGGGTTTAAGCCCCGAGGGATTTTAAGTCCCTTGCGTCTACCAATTTCGCCACCCGGGCAATAAAAAAGAACGTCCTATGAGGGCGTCTTACCCCCACTTGACATACTACCGCTGCAATAAAAGAGCGAGCGGACATTATAGGAACTTTACCAAGGTATATCAATCCCCCTGTTCTAACTCACGGCTCCCGATCACCTTAAGGAAGGATCACAAAAAATCAAAACTTGGAAACTCAACTTGTTTTTTTCTATTACACCTAGATTTAAGAACCTCCAAAACGCGTAATGCTCGCGCGTTCTTGGAACGCCTGTTCTTCAATCAAAGAGAATAATTAAATGCTCGCTCTTTGGATTTCTTCTGCGGTCCATCCAATCTGGTTATCGACAGCAGCCGCCGCCTTGCCTAAGGCATCAATATATTTTTGAAACTAAATTGGTTGCTTAGAAACCACGCGAAGTAAACATCTAACCACATTGGATCTACCACTTTCCTGCTCGAAAAAATTCGTCATTCACTTTGCCCAGGGACTAACCAAAACTGTCCTGGCTCAAGTGTCTTGATCTTTTTTCCTACTGATAAAAGCTCCTTTGCTTTTTCTAAATTTATTAAAGCTTCACCTCTTGGTTCATCAGTAAGTTTAAACACATCATAATGAGAAGGCACGGTAAATGGCCGACCTAAATCAATATGAGCCATAACCATATCTTCAGGGTTCATATGAGCATATTTCATAAACCACCTTGGCTCGTAGGCACCCATAGGAAGCAAAGCCAAACGAAATTGTCCAAATTTTTCTTTAGCTCTCTTAAAATATCGCCCTTCACCGTATCCAGAATCACCTATAAAATAGATATTACCAAACCGAGTTTCTATGTTAAGCGCTGCCCATAACGCTTTATTTCTGTCAAACAATCCTCTTGCTGACCAATGCTGCATGGGTTCTATATGGAATTTTATGTCATCATTAATGATAACTTGATCCCCCCAATCATACGCTTCTATTTTTATTGTGTAATTGTGATTTTTTATGATGGAATCATTGCCCAATGGCACAATAATACGTGGTTTATGTTTTTCCCATAATAAATCAATAGTTGCCAAATCTAAGTGATCATAGTGATTATGGCTAATCCACACAACGTCAATAGGAGGCAAATCCTCAAATTTAATGCCTGGATCCTGAACTCTTTTTGGACCTAAAAAAGGCGGAAAATTTAACACACTTGCCCTATCAGACCATACAGGATCCGTTAAAATGTTCAACCCATTCGTTTGGATAAGAAAGGTAACATGGCCTACACAAGACACTCGAAGATCAGATCCCATCACTCGAATTGGCGGCACATCAAATTGATTATTGAGAACTTTGGCCGGCCAAGGACAAGACTTGCTTGTACATCGCCACTTTAGAAGATCAAAAAAACTTTTATTAAAATTCAATTCAGAATCAAAAAATCTGGCGCCATCGAAATGTCCGCTGGGCTTACCGTGGTAATACTTCTTATATGCTAAAGCAAAACAACAAAGCGCGAGTACAGCTATTAGTAATATTAAAAAATATAAAAACACATTGCTACCTTTTTTAGATTTCAGCCTCATACCCAATTCGAAGTTTAATTGGAAATATAGAGCATTTGGTTAGAGTGAACACAAATGCGTTATCTCTACACTTAATTATTATCTGTCCAACTTTTAACTCCGTGGTTTTACTTTTAAAATAACACCATTTACGCCAATAACCACTACATTAGTACCCTGCGGTAAATCAGGACCTTCTACGCGCCACGTTGAATCATCAACGATTATTTTACCTCGGTTATTTACAATCGCTTCTGATAAAATAAAAGTACGTTCGATATATTGCTCAGCCCGCCTATTTAAAGTAGGCATCTCGGATTTAGTGGGATGCCTTTTGAGATAATACTTCCATGCGACAATGCTAAGCAATGAACCCACGGCGAAAACCGCTCCTGTAACTTGCCAAGGGAGCCCCGGTATTAAAAAAACAATGGTTCCTACTACAGCAGCAACCGCACCTAACCACAACAAGAAAAAACTAGTACCTAACATTACTTCAAAAATAACTAATGATAATGCTAAGCTATACCACACCCAAAAATTGTTTAACCAAATGGCATTAAAAAACTCCATCATTTAAATACCTCTTATTTACCTTTTCCACCAAAAGCTTCTTTGGCTATTTCTGTGATACCAGCAATACTGCCAATCACGCTAGCGGCTTCTAAAGGCATTAAAATTACTTTCTGGTTATTGGCAGCAGCCACCTTACCTAAAACATCAATATATTTCTGTGCTACAAAATAATTAATAGCTTGAATACTGCCCTCACTAATAGCAGTTGAAACTAAATTGGTTGCTTTTGCTTCTGCAGCTGCTTGTCTTTCTCGTGCTTCAGAATCTAAAAATGTAGACTGCCTTCGGCCTTCTGCATCTAGGATTCTCGCGATTTTTTCACCTTCTGCTTTTAAAACAGCGGCTTGTTTTATCCCTTCTGCGGATAAAATTGCAGCTCGTTTTTCTCGTTCCGCTTTCATTTGAGCTGCCATAGATTCCACCAAATCTCGTTGCGGCGCAATGTCTTTTATTTCAATGCGAGTAACTTTAATACCTCAAGGTGCCGTAGCTTCATCGATCACTTCTAATAGCCGTGAGTTAATATGATCACGCTGGGACAATGCACCATCTAGATCTAAAGAACCTAAAACTGTTCGAATATTTGTCAAGGTTAAATTATTTAAAGCACGTTCTAAATCCCGTACTTCGTAGGCTGCTCTTGCACTATCAACCACTTGGAAAAAGATAACAGCGTCCACTCGTACCATGGCGTTGTCTTTAGTAATTACTTCTTGAGAGGGAATATCTAATACCTGCTCCATCATGACCAACTTGGCACCGATCTGGTCAATAAAAGGAATAATAATAGCAAGTCCGGGTCTTAGGGTATGAGTGTATTTCCCAAAGCGTTCAACGGTCCATTCATACCCTTGCGGAACCTGCTTCACTCCCATAAAAATGACAACTATCGCTAAAAAAACTAATAGACCGATGACTGCACCAGAACCCAGCAACATTACCCACCTCCAAAAAATTAAGTTAGATTTTTTAACTATGTTAAGAACATTTAGTATTTTAGCTGATTGCTGTCGCCTTGTAACCATTAATTCTGCGACACCCAGGGTTATTTTGCCAATAGTTAGTCGACTGCCGCCTCCAATGCTCAAATGTTTGTGTTCATACATTCATTGCCAGTGCATCTTTCAATTTGTCCAAAATGGGTGAGCTCTGATTTGCAAAATAGCTGTAGTGATCCCAGCAATAATCAGCTACACGCTGATAAAGCTGCGGTTCTAGTCGAATACCCTGCAAAGAGAATTTATCAATGATACGAATGGTTTGATTATTTTTTGTCATTCTTAAATAGATTTGAAATATGGGCATAAAAAGCTTCTCATTAGACACCTTCGAACTTAAGATTTTACGCCATTTTTTTACTGTTAGGGTTGTTACATACCCTCAATTATGAACGTCTCTCAACCTGGCACTTAGGTTATTCCAAAAATATATTGCAATCCCTCCCGCCAGGGGTAAACGGTAACATTCTCTATTTTTCTCTTGCGCGGATCTTGAGAAGGACATATTGCCTCGCACTCCCCAAAATCAACGCTTAATTTTAATAAGGAACTTATATCCTCTTTATTGACCGCGTCTTTACTCTTAATTTCCACGAAAACGGGTGAAAGCCCCGGTCTTTCAATAACAAGATCAATTTCTAAATCAGAAGCAGTCATTAAGTATGACAATCTATACTCTGCTTGATAGTAATGCTTTAATTTAATACATTCCACAATAATAAATTGTTCGAATAGCTCGCCATAATAACTCGTGCTGAGTACTGGTTTTAAGCTTAACGTTGCAGATAATGCTCGAGAAACCCCCAGGTCAAAATAATAAAATTTTGGCGCAACTCTCAATCTTTTTCTAAAAGAATGATCGAATGGCTCTAAGAAATTTCCAATCAGTGTATCTTCTAAAAGCGTAAAATAATTTTTAACTGTTTTATCATCTACCCCAACATCTCTGGCAATATTTGAATAATTAACAATTTTTCCGTTTGATCGGGCCGCAACTTCTAGAAAACAACGAAAATGTTCTAAATCTTTTACCAGACGGCCTGACCAAATCTCTTCTTTCAAATAAGTAATCGCATATGATTGTAAAAATTTTACTTTATGCGAGTCAGTGTGAAATGCAAAAATTTTAGGCAGCATACCAAAACAAAGTGCCTGATTTAAATCAAATACTTTCCCCAACTCTAAGCAGCTAAAAGGAAATAGATTATAAGTAAAAGCACGCCCTGCCAACAAGTTAACACCCGATGCTTTTAATTGCTTTATATACGTCGCAAATCCGGAATCTTATCCGAGATTATAGGTTAAAAGTATCGAAAAAAAACAACATAAAACGAACCACAAGGAAAAATTCTGTTTTTTTATAATACACTGACTCGAATTTAAGTTGATTGACTACGTCGAAAGTCTATATCTCTCTTGTATTTAACAACCTGCGCAATATATACTTAACACATTGTCGAGTCAATGATTGACAAATTGACGAAAATAAGTGTATGTAAACTATTGTTGAGGATATATGGATAAAAATTATACGAGATGGCAAAGCGATATCGTTCAACAGGCATTGCTATCTAGGAGAGTAATAATCCTTGCCGGTGCTCGTCAATGCGGTAAGACCACCCTAGCTAAAAATCTAAAATTACCCGGAGCAATCTATCGTACTTTGGATGATGTTACATTATTAGAATCAGCTCTTAGTGATCCGCATGGATTTGTGAAGCATGACAATGAGTTAATGATTATTGACGAAATACAAAAAGCCTCTATTTTGTTGCAAGCGATTAAAAAGGACGTCGATGAGAATCAAAATTTAGGTAGATTTTTGCTTACTGGTTCAGCAAACATCCAATCATTACCTGGAGTTAATGAATCTTTGGCTGGTCGAGTAAGAAAAATTAGATTACGACCACTTGCTCAAGGAGAGATTCACGCTACCTTACCAAATTTCTTGCAGTGGGCTTTTGAGCAAAAGTTTCCAACAACATATAATAACGATACTAAGGACTCATATATTACTTTAGCGTTAGGGGGAGGTTATCCAGAGCCTCTAAGAATTAAACAAATGAGAGAAGCTCATCAATGGTATATGGATTATATTAACTCGATAATTGAAAGAGATTTAAAAGATATAATTAATATAAAGCGGCAAGATGGGATGAAGGAACTTTTATCTGTCCTGGCGGCATGGTCTAGTAAATCTATGGACGTATCTGCCATCGCATCAGGATTATCTTTGACTAGACAAACGATCACTACATATATTAATGCGCTTGAATCGTTGTATTTAATTGAAAAGTTACCAGCATGGGCAAAGACAGATTACGATCGTGTTAATAAACAAGATAAGATATTTATGACCGACACAGGCCTTATGGCAGCCATATTAAATTGGCGTTTTGAAAAGGTAAGGCTAGATGGAGATCAAAATGGCAAGCTATTAGAAACTTTTGTTTTTACACAATTAGTTTCTCATATTGAAGCGCTAGGATTTCAAAATGAAAAATATAATATCTATCATTACCGTGATCGAGAAAAACATGAAATTGATTTTATTATAGAAAATAAAGATAGCGATATTTTAGGAGTAGAAGTCAAAGCTGGTTCTTCGGTATCTAGAGATAGTTTTAAGCATTTGAAGTGGTTTAGAGATAATATAGCAAAGAAAAAACGATTTATAGGGGTTGTTTTGTATACTGGCGAACAAATTGCTTCATTTGGAGAGGCAATGTGGGCAATACCAATGAATGTTTTATGGGCGTCTAATCAGTTTGTAAAATTAATCAAAAAGTGAACTGGTGGCGGCGGCTATCACAGAACAAGCACCCAGCCATGGGAAAGAGAAGGTTCATCTAACGGTGTCACCTAAAATCACAGTTCAATATTTAAAGGAGTTCAATGGAGGCTGAAGACGCCTTCGAACTCAAGCTTTTATGCTATGTTTTTACTGTATTTTACTAATTTCTGGATTGTAACATACCCCCAAAAGTACCCCCAATTACGATCGGTTATTTGAGTACAGTTTCCGATCAAGCCTTTTCGCCCTTCCCTTCCAGCACGTTCCTAGAAACGCCCTAATCAGATAACCTGCACCATAATCAAAAATCATACTGTCTTCGACTACCTTCACGTTGCCTTAGCGTTGCCTTGAATGCAGAAAATATGGGGTTAATATATGCAATATTTATACCGCAGACATGAATCAAGCTTTCAATAATTTTTTTTTATGAGATTTTCCTGTAATAAACGGCCTTTTGCGGTCAAACGATATTTTTGCCGACTACTTTTGGGCTTATCTGGAATAGTCATTTCCACATATCCAGCGTTTAGCGCAGGAATTAAGTATGCCTCATTAAAATAATCCCTATGTCTTAATTCCAAAGCATCTTGAATTGCTGCACGCTTCATTTCCCCATGCATGACCGCTACTAGGCGCTCAATCTCTATAGCGACTTGCCCGGTACTTGCCCGGTACTTGCCCGGTACTTGCCCGGTGACGTTATTTGCAGATACACTCACTTTGCGCCAAATCGTCGCCACAAAAAAGCCACCTGAGATAGAGAACTGCGGTTCAGATAGCCCAACTTCCCGACAATCGCGAATCATATCTCCCGTGCCAGTACCCATGCGTTCGATATATTTGCTGAGATAAAGAGGCTCGGCCAACAGCGGGTTATGTGGCACAGAGGCATGCGGATGGCGTAGTTTTTCTAGTGTCAATGATGGTGGCAAACGTCCAGGGTTCCACACTTCTAACCGATCGGCAAACAGCATTACCTGCACACTGCCATTACTGGTGTAATCACGATGTGCAACAGCATTAACAATAGCCTCAGCCACCACGTCACGCGGTATTTCATATTTAATAGGAACCTGCGGCCCAGCCTCGCGCGTTCCCACCCACAGATTGATTTTTGACATCACGAAATCCACTGCCTGATCAACCAAATCGAACACGTTACCTTTATAAACTTGATAGGAGGGAATTGGCTTTGCCACTTCAATACCATGAAAATGAGCACATTTCACTTCGGAAGAAATCAAAAAACGCTGCGGTTTTTTCGCAAACAATAGTACAGCTGCATGAGTCAAGTGCTCATCATTTAACAAATTAAGATGGGTTAATAACTCCTGTAATGTTGCACTTTCGGGTAGTGGAAAACCTCTTGCAGCACGCGCCCGACGTAAAAAAATTGTCATGCGTTCTTGATCCAAATCGGCCATCGTTGCTTTGCTACAGGTGGCGGCATCGAATGGGCCATTACGGATAAGATCATGCATTTCCAGATATTGAACCAGTGCTGCATACACGCCTGCAATAAGTTCTGCAATCGAAGCATAGCGACGGCGAATAAGCTCTTTACCAACTCGTAAAATCAAGGTCTGCATTTTGAGGTGACGTTTTTTATCATCAGCACCCTTCACAAAAATTATGCGTGTTTTTTGCTTAAGTGTCGCCTCTTCAAATTCACGTTCGGTGGGAGAAATACCATCCAAATCCTCATAACCATAATCATTGCCAAATAATCCGATATACACATCTGAAGCTGCCACTTCTTCTAAGTAAACTTCATCCGCTCGACGATCAATCGCTGGCACATCTTCAAATAAAAAAGTTTCGAAAAATCGCCGCATTAAGGGATCGTTTTGCAGCCAGTCACGAAGCACTAGCCGTTCTTCGGCAAACTCTTTTTGTACACTGCTGATAAAGACTCGCAGCGGTTTCATATGTAACGTATCCTTCTATGATGCTTAAAATTCGGTACTACTAAAAGGAAAAGTCCCGTTTTTTGGGTGGTCTTCTCGTTGGTTGAAAATAACCCTGATCCTACAAGATCGCAGCGTTAATCTGTACTTTTTAAGTCAGTTCCTGTAATATACCACTCTTTAGTAGAGTTGTTCTACCTGATACTAAATATACCCAGGGAGTGCTGTAAAAGGTGAAGTTCAACGAAGATTCAAGGGTGAAAATACCCACAATCCTGCATTTGATGCGTTTGGGCTATGATTATCTGTCTCTAAAAGATCCAAAGGTCAGGTGGGACGAATCAACAAACATCTTTACAGACATTTTTTTCCAAAGCCTCAAGCGCATCAATCCCTCGTTAAACGATCTGGAAGCCAAGCAATATTTCTCTGATGTGTCCCTTACTCTTGAAAATGAAGACCTAGGCAAGGCCTTCTATGAAAGGCTCATAGATAAGTCTGGTGTACGCCTCATCGATTTAGAAGACTTTAATAACAACACCTTCAATGTTGTCACCGAGCTAACCTATAAAAAAGACGATGATGAATTTCGACCAGATATTACTCTACTGATTAATGGCTTGCCGCTGGCGTTTATAGAAGTTAAGCGGCCAAACAACCGCGACGGTATATTAGCCGAGCACAAGCGCACACAAACTCGCTTTCAGAACAAGAAGTTGAGAAAATTCGTTAATCTTACTCAATTAATGGTGTTCTCCAACAACATGGAGTATGACGATAGCTCGCCCATGCCTATTGAGGGCGCGTTTTATGCTACCGCGTCCTATCAAAAGCCCACATTCAATTATTTCCGAGAAGAGCAGAAATTTGACTTAGAAAAATTACTGTCTCTGGTGGATGATAGAGAAGAAACCGCCTTGCTCAAAGATAATAATCTGCTGATCATAAAGCAGTCGCCAGAGTTTGCTAAAAACAAACTCCCAGACACTCCTACAAACCGTATTTGCACTTCGCTATTCCAACGAGAACGTATCGCTTTTTTGCTTGAATTTGGCTTGGCATATGTCAAAGAGCGGACAGGGGTACAAAAGCACATAATGCGCTACCCGCAAATGTTCGCTACTAAAGCCATAGGGCAAAAGCTCGAAGAGGGTGTTAAAAAAGGAATTATCTGGCACACCCAAGGCAGCGGTAAAACTGCATTGGCTTACTACAACGTTAAATATCTCTCAAACTACTTTCAAAATAAGAACGTCATCGCCAAATTTTACTTTATTGTTGATAGACTCGATTTGCTTACTCAAGCAGGACGAGAGTTTAAGGCTCGTGGATTAGTCGTACACAATATCGATTCGAAAGAAGCTTTTGCCAGAGACATCAAACAAACCGCAGCCATACACAATAACAGCGGCAAAGCCGAAATCACCGTCGTCAATATTCACAAGTTTAAAGATGATCCAAATGTCATTAAAAGCGGTGACTACAACCTTAATATTCAGCGGGTATTCTTTTTAGACGAAGTACACCGCAGCTATAATCCAAAAGGCAGCTTTTTAGCCAATTTGGAGCAAGCCGACCGCAATGCAATCAAGATCGGTTTAACCGGTACACCGCTATTGGGTGAGGAATACACCTCAAAATTGCTGTTTGGCGGTTACATACACAAGTACTACTATAACGCATCTATTAAAGATGGTTATACCCTGCGTTTAATTCGTGAAGATATTGAAACAAGCTATAAGATAGACGTACGAAAAACACTCGCAGCTATCTATGAAGATACCGAGATTCTAAAAGGCAGCGGCAATAAAAAACTAGTTTACTCACACAGAAAATTTGTCGAGTCAATGCTTAACTACATCGTCAAAGACTTTCATCAAGCACGTATATCCATGAACGACAACACCATAGGCGGCATGGTGGTCTGTGATTCTTCCGAGCAAGCTAAAATGATGTACGACATCTTTCAAGTGCAATACGCCAAACCAGGGGTAGTAGAAGAGCTGCCAACACCTGACTTTATGGCCTCAGAGCCAAAAACCACATATAGCGCCAAGAAAAAACAAAACAGCCAAGTTACTAGTGCCGCCGTTATTTTGCACGATGTCGGCAGCAAAAAAGAGCGTAAACAGTTAGTCGAAAACTTCAAAGAAGGCAACATCGACTTCCTGTTCGTATTTAACATGCTACTCACCGGCTTCGATGCACCACGTCTTAAAAAGCTCTACATGGGGCGCGTGATTAAAGCCCACAACCTATTGCAAGCTCTCACCCGTGTAAACCGCACCTACCATGATTTTAACTACGGCTATGTGGTGGACTTTGCCGACATAGAAAGTGAATTTGAAAAAACCAACAGAGACTACTTTAAAGAGTTGCAGTCTGAACTAGGCGATGAAATAGAGCACTATAGCAACCTGTTTAAGCCACAAGAAGAAATTCTAAAAGAAATACAAGAAATCAAAGAGGTCTTGTTACATTTTGACACCACTAATGCCGAAGTATTCTCGGATCAAATTACACAAATTAATTCCCGTGGTGAAATGTTAAAAATCACACACGTCTTAAACAACGCCAAGAGCCTGTATCACCTTATCCGTTTGTCCGGCGATTTTGAGATGCTTGAAAGGCTTGATTTTAAAACTCTCAATGTATTATCAAGAGAGGCCGATAGACGCCTAGCCCTTATCAACGCCAAAGAAGCGCTAGAAAACAATGTTGATACTTCAAACCTACTTAATGTCGCCTTAGAAGACGTTATCTTCGCTTTTACCAAACTCAACGAAGAAGAGATGGTTCTAGCCGATGAGTTAAAAGGCACCCTTCAAAGAACACGCGAAGGCCTAGGTGATAATTTCGACCCGCAAGACCCCGAGTTTATCTCCCTAAAGGAAGAGCTTGAACGCTTATTTAAAAAGAAGAACCTAAGCGACGTCACCAAAGAGCCGATGGAAAGCAACATTAAAGCTTTCAACGAGATATATAATCGATCCAAAGAGCTTGAACGTAGAAACCAGCTATTAAGAGCTAAATACGACAATGACGAAAAATACGCCCGTTTGCACAAACGCCTAATGGAAAAAGACCCGCTAACCGATAGCGAAAGCAAACTCTTTGATGCCCTTAAAGGCTTAAAAACCGAAGTAGACAACCAAATACAACAAAATTCAAAAATGTTAGAAAACGAAAACTTTGTTGAAAAAATGGTTATGCGTATCGTTATCGACCAATTCAAAAACAAACAGGATATTCCCTTAACCACCGTCTCAGCCAAACGCATCAATGGCCTAATTGTGAAAGAGTACATGAACGAATACTACGGCAGAGCGGCAGCGGCTCGCCTATAACCTAACCTTAACGCCTGCTTTCAGGCCATTTATTTAGAGTATGTAATTATGACAACACAACAATTTGCACAGCAAACCAAAAAGCTTATAGATGATCTAAAAAGTGTCTGTGCCAACTATGGCTTAGGTAACGACGGCAACGAATTTAAAATCATCACGCAGGTGTTTTTGTATAAATTCCTGAACGATAAATTCGTCTATGAAATTAAACAATTAGACGAAAGCATCGGCAATGCAGAAAGTTGGGAAGATGCTCTTAAAGCCCTAAACAAGGATGAATACGACATGCTAATGATGCAGCTAAGCGAAAGCACTGCTCTCATCAGTTCAGATCATTTTATCTCGACGCTATTTGCCAAGCAAAACGAACCTAACTTTGCCGATATTTTCGATACTACCTTAGTTGATATTGCCCGTGATAACAGCGATATCTTCTCGGTGCTCACTGACGGCGGCGAAAAAATCGTTCTATTCGAAAACCTAAGTAAATACGTCACTGACAAACGCGATGATTTTTGTAAAGCCATTGTGAATAAGCTCACAGGCTTTAGCTTTGAACATATCTTTAACGAGAAGTTCGATTTTTACGCCACTATCTTTGAATACCTTATTAAAGACTACAACACCAACAGTGGTGGTAAATATGCCGAGTACTTCACCCCGCACGCGGTAGCTAAAATCATGGCGCGATGTTTAGTACCAAAAAAGAAAGTGCTAAAAGTCCAAAATGTGACCTGTTATGATCCCTCGGCAGGCTCCGGCACCTTGTTAATGAATCTTGCCCATGAGATAGGCGAAGACAAATGTACCATCTACTCGCAAGATATCTCACAAAAATCATCGAATTTACTGCGCTTAAACCTGATACTTAATGATTTAGTACACTCTATACATAACATCATTAAGGGTAACACCATACTGGAGCCATACCATAAAAAAGACAATGGCGAGCTAGAACAGTTTGACTACATCGTCTCTAATCCACCATTCAAGCTAGATTTTTCTGATTACAGTAAAGACCTAGAAAGCAAAGAAAACCACGACCGTTTTTTTGCCGGTGTACCCAAAGTGCCCGCCAAGAAAAAGGAGTCCATGGCGATTTATTTAATGTTCCTACAGCACATTATCTATTCACTCAAGGCTAAGGGAAAAGCCGCCGTTGTTGTTCCTACGGGCTTTATTACTGCTCAAAGTGGCATAGAAAAAGCTATTCGCAAAAAACTGGTGGATGAGAAAATGCTTGCGGGGGTGGTTAGCATGCCTTCAAATATCTTTGCCAATACTGGTACTAATGTTTCTATTATATTTATTGATAAAACCAATAAAGCAGATGTGGTATTGATTGATGCCTCAAACTTAGGCGCCACGATTAAAGATGGCAAAAATCAAAAAACTGTTTTATCACATGATGAAGAAGGTCAGATTATTAAAACGTTTAATGATAAGGAAGCAGTTGATGATTTATCGGCGGTGGTTAGTTATGACGATATTACCAAGAAAAATTATTCTTTTGGTGCGGGTCAGTATTTTAAAGTAAAAGTTGAGTATTTTGATATGAATCAAAATGAATTTGATGCAAGAATTAGAAAACATGAAAACAAGTTAGCTGATCTTTTTAGTAAATCTAGAACTTTGGAAGCCTATATCCAAGAAAATCTCAAAGGCTTGAATTATGAGTAAACATAAAACTCTCACCAAACTTGGGGATATCGGGAAGGTATTGATGTGTAAAAGAGTTTTGAAGTGCCAAACAGCAAGCACTGGTGAAATACCATTTTTCAAAATTTCTACATTTGGAGGAGATGCTGATACATTTATTTCTCAAGATTTATATGCTGAATACAAACGTAAATACTCCCACCCCAAAAAGGGTGATGTGCTAATATCAGCGGCTGGAACTGTCGGAAAGACAGTAATTTATGATGGGAAACCTGCATATTTTCAAGATTCAAATATTGTCTGGATTGAAAATCTTGAAACGAAAGTTTTGAATAGCTACCTTTACTATTTTTATCAAACAGAACCTTGGTTAACCACTAAGGGCAGCACTATTAACCGAATATACAACAATGACTTAAGGTCTATAGAGTTTTCTTACCCATCATTAACTGAACAGAAGAAAATTTCAAAAGTTTTACAGGATTTGGATGAAAAAATCGAACTCAACAACAAAATCAGTGCCGAGCTAGAAGTCATGGCAAAGCTCATTTATGACTATTGGTTTGTACAATTCGACTTCCCTGATGCCAACGGCAAGCCCTATAAATCCACAGGCGGCAAAATAGTCTACAACGAAGAGCTAAAGCGTGAAATACCTAAGGGGTGGGGAAATTCTAAGCTAAAGGATTATATATCTTTAGAATATGGTAAGCCATTAACAAAACAGTTGAGGTCAGGATCAGGCTATCCTGTAGTTGGTTCAAGCGGAGTAATAGACTTGCATGCTGAATTTTTAGTTCAGGGTCCTGGAATAGTTGTTGGTCGTAAAGGCACGGTTGGTGCCGTAACCTATTTACATGGGAATTTTTATCCCATTGATACAACTTATTTCGTCAAGACAAAGTTAGATATTAAATATTTATTTTTAAAGCATTTATTAGATACATTAAACCTTTCAAAAATGAATAGCGATAGTGCTGTGCCGGGATTAAATCGCGAGTCTGCTTTGGGTGTAAATGTAATATCTATTCCGGTAGAAATAATAAAGCTATTCGAAAATATAGCCAGCCCCTTGTTTGACAAAATAGCTCTTACTTCTGAGCAAAATAGAGAGTTAATTGAATTAAGAGACTGGCTCCTACCCATGCTAATGAATGGACAAGTTACAGTGAAAGACTCATATAACCACTGTAAAAAAGGGAAGTTAAAACATGGCAGCTCAATATTCTAACCGACAGTTTTTTAGAAAAAAACCTAATTTGCATCTGGCTAAATTTTTTGAGACCAAGAGCTGTCAGCCGAACCACGATTTCAACCCCCCGTGATCGGATCTTGATTTTATACTAAATGTAAAAAATTAAATTTGATCTGACCCAACGCTTTTCCGACCGCCTTCGATTACTAAAAAGCCTACACCTTTAAAAAAAAGAATCATGATACATTTTCCCTTATAGGCAAAAATCCTTTCTCCCCTAGCATTTTTATAACCCCTCTCAACAAATAGTTATTATCAAACCGAATAACATATTTTCTTGATTTTTCCTTTTCTGGTTGCAGCATTTTTTTATCTATCAGCTTCTTGATTTGACGTGATACTTCAGCATCCATTTTTCCCTTGAAGATATCCTTCAAATCTCCAGCCTGAACAACCTGTTTTTGGACAACTTGTTTTAATACTTTTGATTCAAGATCAGTTATAAATTGACGTTCGACCGAATAATCAATAGTTGGCAATAAAATTTCTGTTTTTAAAAAATCATAATCTAGCAATTTATCAATTTTTTCTATTTCATCTCTTAATCCTCTTAGCATGTATTCACACCAATGCAAAATTCCGTCTTCTGTTGCACCGTCGGCTTGGGCTAAGTAGGTATAATAATTTTCTCTATTACTACAAAAAATGGCGGTTGGATTTAATATCCTTCCAGCATCAACATTAAATCCTAATTTAACAAGCATTGCGTACGTAAAAAGACGCACCGTCCTACCATTTCCGTTGGTAAACGGATGTATCCATACAAATCTATGATGTGCAATCGCTATTTTTAATAAACTGTATTTGTGGCTATCCTGATTATTAATAAATTCAAATAGCTCATTCATATATTCATCAATTTTAACAGACTCAGGAGGTCTATGTGCCGATTTTGCAATGATTACATTCTTTTTCCTATACTCCCCTGGCGTGTGATCTCCTTCACCTCCTGGAGGTGGCAATAATCCGTCAACTACTTTTTTGTGGATTTCACTCACAAATAACCTATTAATTGGGTAATCTCTAATGTGGTCTTCAATAAAAACCATCGTCTCTTCAATATTTTGAATTTCTTTTATACTGGGCGGTACAATTGTCTTGTGTTCTAGTTTAGTTTCAATATACTCAGCAATTGTAGTGTTATTACCTTCTATTCTTGCAGAACCAACACTTTCCAGTGTATGGAAAATGTGTTTTAGCTGAAAAAAAACTAACGGATGAGTAGATCCCGATAATTTCTTTTTTCGCAAGTGATCCAGCTCAATAATTAGATCTGTTAGCGGCGATTTAAAGGATGGCTCCACCAAACTTAATGGATAATGCCTAAATTCAGATCCTGACATTTAACATACCTCCTTTGAATATTTAACATATATTAAAAAATATCATTTAATATCATGCAGTTACAGTCAACTATTTCTGTAAACATTTAACAAATTGCCTGCAAACATCATTATGAGTTACCTTATTTATAATTACAACACCCGAATCAATGATCTGACCGCCGCAAGCTGCCGCAAAAAATTGAACTGCTCCTGGTTTCCCGGACACCTGAGTTGATATACTTAATGCAACTTAAGGTGTGTCTAAATGAAACGAGCAAAAAAAATTTATGATCAAGCTTTTAGAGATAAAGCGGTTCAATTAGCTTTAAGCTCTTCTAAACCTTTTAGCGAAACTGCTGAAGCTCTTGGAATAAAGGCCACTACCCTTTATCAATGCTCCGTAGGCATCAAACTGATGCCGAAAAGCCTGAACTTTCTAAGACAGATGTGTATGCCGAACTTATCCGATTAGGTATTTTCAGGACGACGAAAAGGCGTCTATGGAGGCTGAAGACGGAATCGAACCGTCGTACACGGCTTTGCAGGCCGCTGCATAACCACTCTGCCATCCAGCCGTTTCTAAAGGTGCTTTCAAAGTTATGGAGCGGGAAACGAGGCTCGAACTCGCGACCCCAACCTTGGCAAGGTTGTGCTCTACCACTGAGCTATTCCCGCACTAAGGATGCATTCTATCGAAACATGCGGACGCATTCAAGCTCTGATTAACTTTCAGCGATAAGATCATCCCAGGCGAGACGTAGATACATCACCATCGAGGACAGTGTCAAAAACGCAGCTCCGTAGATTAAGAGATATCCAAGCGAAGTAATCCAACCTGCTGATTTCGGGTTCTCAGAAAGCAACAAAAGAATCGCTATCATTTGGCCTGCCGTCTTAAATTTGCCAACCCCCTTCACGCCTACGCGCTGACGCTTACCTAATTCTGCCATCCACTCGCGCAGTGCAGAAATAACAATTTCACGTCCAACAATAACGGCGGCAGGAATTGCTAACCATGCGGAAGCATGGGACTGCACCAATAACACCAATGCAACGGCGACAATTAATTTGTCTGCCACGGGATCTAAAAATTCCCCTAGCGGTGACGTTTGCTGAAGTTTTCTGGCTAAATAACCATCTAGCCAATCTGTGACAGCTGCGATTGCAAAAATAATGGCTGAAGCAATATAGTGCCATTCAAAGGGCAAGTAAAACATCAAAACAAAAATAGGAATTAAAGAAATCCTTAATAACGTTAATAAGTTCGGTATACTTCGCCACATAGGGGGTTCTCGCTAATTAAATAAATTATTGTCCATGTAAAACTTCATAAAGACGCTCTGCTAATCCTTGACTAATCCCTGGTACTTTAGCTAACTCTTCAATACTCGCCTGCAAAATTTCGGGCAACCCCCCAAAATACTGTAAAAGGCTTTGGCAACGCTTGCTACCAATGCCCGACACCTTCTCTAGTGTAGACGTGCTCCTGCTATGCGCAATGCGCTTACGATGTGCAGTAATCGCAAAACGATGCGCCTCATCGCGTATCTGCTGAATTAAAAGTAACGCAGAGGCATTGGGCTGCAACTGAATCACTTTGTTATTTAAAGACAGATAAACCGTCTCAAGCCCCGCTTTTCTTTCGGGACCTTTGGCAACCGCCAACAAAACAACCCCGAAAACCTGACATTCTTCTAAAACCGCTTTTGCAATATTGAGCTGACCCTTACCCCCATCCACTAACAATACATCAGGCAAACCTTTAGCTTCTGATTTTAACCGGGTGAAATGCCGAGTCAACCCCTCTTTTAAAGCCGCGTAGTCATCGCCCCCCGTTTTTGCCCTGATATTAAACCGCCGATACTCCGATTTACTGGGTCCCTGGATATCAAATACCACGCAAGATACCACTGTGGCTTCCCCTAAGCTATGGCTAGCGTCAAAACACGCTAATTTTTCTGGAATAAATTCTAATTGCAAAGATTCCTGCAACGCCAAAAATCGAGAGGTCAGATCTCGGGTTTGTTTTACGCGACTGATTAATGCCAATCTCGCACTGGTAACCGCCATTTTAACCCAACGCAAACGATCGCCCTTAACCGCTGTTGCGATATTAACAGGACCCAATCGCCGTTCACGCAAAAGTACCGACACACCTTCTCTATTTTTTAATGCAAACGGTAACAAAATTGTTTTGGGAACATCTGTTTTATAATGTTGTAAAACAAAAGCTTCTAACAGGGTTTGCAGCATATCTTCTTCTGGCAATATCAATGCGGTTTTATTCGGAAAATATTGTCGACTGCCCAGCATTCGCCCTTCTCGTATTACGAGCACATGTACACACGCAGCATTGCCTTCGGCATAAATACCCAAAACATCGACGTCCTTTATATTGCCCATAATAATTTGGTGTTCTTGAATGGTTCTCAGCAATGCAATTTGATCGCGAATCCGAGCAGCTTGTTCAAAGGCCTTTTCTTTACTCGCAGCCGTCATCTGATCAATTAATTTTTCAATAACGTTTTTATTTTTTCCTTCTAAAAATAATCGAGCAAGCTCCACCTCTTTTTTATAATTTTCTGCGGCAATATAACCCACACAAGGCGCAGAGCATCGTTTTATTTGATATTGCAAGCAAGGTCGCGTTCGGTTTCTAAAAAAAACCTCATCGCATTGACGCAAACGAAAAATACTTTGCAATAAATTTAAGGCGACTCGCGCCTCACGCACACTCGGATAAGGACCATAAACTTTACCCTCTCCTTTCGCCCCCCGGTGAAACGAAAGTCTCGGAAATACTGCGTCTACGGTTAATTTAAGATAAGGGTACGACTTATCGTCGCGAAAAATAATATTATAGCGCGGCTGCAATTCTTTAATAAGATTATTTTCTAATAATAATGCCTCGCGTTCATTACGCGTAACGGTCACTTCGATGGATTTAATCTGTTTAACCAGTTGCTGTGTTTTAGTATCTAAGGCGCGCCGAAAATACGTAGTAACTCTTTTTTTAAGGTTTTTCGCTTTTCCGACGTAAAGCACAACACCTTTGCCATCTAGCATAGTATAAACACCCGGAAGGGTTGTTAGATTGGCTAAAAAAGATTCTAGTGTACTCATAGCTTTTCAAATACTTGTTTTGATTCGCGACAAAACTCGCTTCACTCAAACATGCATCCGCTCACCAAAACAAGTATTTGAAAAGTTATGCGGTCGTCTCCGTCTCTAAAATACCATGCCGCATGGCGAATAAAGTTAACTCTACATCGCTTTGCACATCTAATTTTTCAAATATACGATATCGATAACTGTTAATGGTTTTAGGTGTCACACACAATTTTTCGGCAATCATCTGAACACTTTGCCCAGCGGTTATCATAATCATCACTTGTAATTCACGTTCAGAAAGTTGCTCAAAGGGAGATAGCTCGTTTTCCGCAACCGATTTAAGCGCCATCTGTTGCGCAATTTCCGGGCCTAAATAACGGTTGCCCGCATAGACAGTCCGAATCGCCAAAACCATCTCATCTATCAAAGCACCCTTTGTTAAATAACCACTCGCGCCTGCTTGCAGCAATTTCGTGGGAAACGGTTCGTTCTCATAGATTGTCAATGCAATCACTTTAATTTCTGGATTGTGATGGACTATTTTCCGTGTGGCTTCAAGTCCCCCAATACCCGGCATTCTAATATCCATTAATACGACGTGCGGACGCTTTTCTCGAGCAATTTTAACCGCGTCTTCTCCGTTACTCGCCTCACCAACAACTGTTATTCCAGAAATATCCGATAGCAATCGAACAACACCCGACCGTACCAAATCATGGTCATCTACTACCAGTACATTGATCACGCTATAGGCTCTCCTTTGTTTGCGTTAAGGCTGGCGGAGAGGCAGGGATTCGAACCCTGGGAGGGGGAAACCCTCAACGGTTTTCAAGACCGCCGCTTTAAACCGCTCAGCCACCTCTCCTGAACAAGCATTATAATGAACCCTCCCCTAAAAGACGAGAGACTTATTAATTTTGTTAATTTTCTAAATTATATTTACGTATCTTTCAGGCTATCCCTGAAAGATTTATTTCAAGGCATCCTGCGAAAAAGGCGAATTTGTGGTACAATTCGAAACAGAGAGAGATTTAGGAGTTAAAGGATATGCAACCCAATATTAATACCGTTCGGCACGCTCAGTCCGACATCGTTATACAAACAAATTCCGTTATTCGAAATACTTACATGTTGCTTTCTATGACGTTACTTTTTAGCGCATTTACGGCCTGGCTTGCTATGCTAACCAATGCCACACCGATGGGTTTGATGGTATTGCCTATCTATATCGGACTGTTGTTCCTCACCCAAAGCCTCCGAAATAGCGTGTGGGGTATCGCTTCCATCTTTGCCTTCACCGGATTTATGGGCTACACCTTAGGGCCAATCTTGAATTTTGTAATTCAGGGATTCAGTAATGGTACGCAAATGATTATGGCCTCTTTAGGGTTAACCGGCCTTATCTTCTTCGCTTTATCCGGATATGCACTCACTACCCGAAAAGACTTTAGCTATTTAGGCGGATTTTTGTTTGTGGCAGCAACGATAGGAATGATGGCCAGCATTGTTGGGCTGTTCTTTCCTGTACCTTTGCTCTATCTCGGCGTTTCCTCTGCCTTTGTATTAATTGCTTCCGGCATGATTTTATTCCAAACTAGCCAACTCATTAATGGTGGCGAGCGCAATTACATTATGGCGACTATCGCGTTATATGTGTCAATTTACAACCTGTTTATTAGCCTTTTGCAGCTATTTATGCTCTTAGCTGGCCGTCGGAATAACTAATCCTCCTGGGTAACTCCCCTTCAAAAGAACTTCATCCCTCTTTTACGGAGGGATCTTTTTCTTCAAAATTTACAATTCAATTAAGTTGGCTTTCTTTTTTGGCAAGTGTTTGACGTACATTAACCCCCGTTATTGACTTACACAGTAAAATTAGAGACACTTACAAACAGAGTTTTTTAAGGCAGAGGGCTTCAATAACGCATGTTTGTAGATACTGTCGTAACACAAGTTAATACGAAAAAGTTCGATTGCAAACCACGCTGGAAAAAAGGTGACCCCTTTTTAGATATTCCATTGGATCCGGCTGTGCCCAAAACACTTAAAGGCACTTTTCAAGAAACCCTCTATCTACAACAACTCCAAAGTGGAAAGCCCGCATACCATCGTCTGCGAAAAAATGATGCAACAGGCAAGTACGAAATTATTAATCCAGAAAATCAGGTCGTGCCTTATCATAAGACGGCACATGTTTATTCTTTTGTCGTTCTAGAAAATGAACAAGGTTCTTTAGAATTACGTTTAGGATTAGGGAATCATTACTTTACTTCTGGTCGAGCAAATACTGTAAAAGCTGCCGGAGACATTCATTTTTGGAAAGGCGAAATCACAAAAATTACGAACCAATCGGGTGGATACCATACAGAATGAGTAATAAGTCCAAGCAAGATATTGAAGACATCCTGAATTCCGCGCGAGCTGCCATGGAAGCTGTAAACTTGCCCATGGAAAAGTTTATTCCTTTTCAAGCACCACCTCTATTATTCAGCAATCCGCTGAAGCGAAAACTAAGCGATCTGGTTCCGCCATCCGATACTTCGCTTTCTTCAAGCAACAAACAAAAGCTCCCTGTCTAAAAAATAAGAAATACCATTTCTAAATAATTGTTACCCCGCCCATATACGGCACTAACACTTCCGGTACATGTATTCGCCCTTCTGCATCCTGATAATTTTCCATCACTGCAATTAATGTTCTGCCCACAGCTAACCCAGAACCATTTAAGGTATGCAACAATTCAGGCTTATTCGTTTCGGGATTACGAAATCGCGCCTGCATACGTCTGGCCTGAAAAGCTTCTGTATTGCTACAAGATGAAATTTCGCGATACTGGTTTTGACCAGGTAACCACACTTCTAAATCGTAGGTTTTAGCCGATGCAAAACCGATATCCGCCGTACAAAGCGAAAGTACCCGATACGGTAGTTTAAGTTTTTGTAACACCGCTTCTGCATGCGTGACCATTTGCTCTAATGCCGCGTAAGAGTCTTCCGGTCGAACAAATTGTAGCATTTCGACTTTATCGAATTGATGCTGACGCAACATGCCTCGCATGTCTTTGCCATAAGTACCTGCTTCTTTTCTAAAACACGGGCTATGACACACATACTTTAAAGGCAGCTGTTCTGCATCAATAATCTGCTCTCGAACAATATTGGTAACAGAAACTTCAGAAGTAGAGATTAACCAAAAATCTGTGTCTTTAATGGCAAACATATCGTCTGCAAATTTTGGCAATTGCCCTACACCATATAACGAATCGCTTGTCACTAAATAAGGCACATAGATCTCTTCGTAACCGTGTGCTTTGGTGTGCAAATCCAGCATAAATTGCGCTAAAGCACGGTGTAATCGCGCAAGTTTTCCATGCAAAACAACAAACCGAGCACCCGCTAGTCGCGTTGCTGCATCGAAATCTAATGCTGCCCCACCTAACGAAACATGATCTTTAACCTCGAAATTAAATAATGGGGTCTGACCCCAACTCCGCACCTCAACATTGTCTGTTTCATTTTTGCCGATGGGCGTACTGGCATCGGGAATATTTGGAATGATTTCTACAAGTGCTTTCAGATCGTGTTGAATAAGCGCCAAAGCTTCTTCTGCCACCTTTAATTTATCACCTAAGCCCGCAACAAGTGCCATTAGGTCATCAACCGATTGTCCAGTCGCTTTAAGTTGTCCAATTTTTTTTGATTGTTGATTCCGTTCGTTTTGCAACTTTTCGGTTTCTACTTGAAGAACTTTACGTTTAGCTTCTAGCGCTTTTAACGCATCAACATCTAAAACAAATCCACGCGTAGCCAATTGCTCTGCAACAGCTTCTGGATTTTCTCGTAATATTTTTGGATCTAACATCGCTTTTGCCTCAGTTTAATCATTCGTTAACACATCAACACCTTTAGGCGGCGTAAAGCGAAATTGCGAATCTGGAATATTCGGGTTTAACCGCACCTGTTTAAAGCTAAATACCGAAACTTGACCCAATTGATCTAACAATTCCATCTCGTTTAAATTTTTTGCCTTAAAACCTATTTTGATCCACTGAAAAGATCCTTCGCTGTTCTTAGGATGCAATTCAAAACAACTATCGCTATTTTTTAAACAATGCCCATCCACAAGTGGTAACTTTTTTATCTTAAAATCGCTATCCAGAGAATTGACATCACCGGTTAAGAAAAAAATAGGCGCAGCCGTTTGGGCTTTGTTTAATTTTTGAATGGTGACTTGATCTAAATCTTTATCGTAGTCCCAAACTTTTTTGCCATCGGCAACAATGAGTCTTGGCTCATGACCCAAAACTTCCCATCGGAATTGGCCGGGCTTTTTAAGCCACATTTTGCCAGAAGAGGTTTGCAATTGTCTGCCCGCTTCGCTTTTAATGACTTGTTGAAAATTCCCTTGCAGACTCGATACGGGCACTAATAAAGCTTTTAATTCAGCAGTATCTGTTCTGGTTGCGGTACTTGTAGCAAAAACACCCTGCGATAAACATAATAATAAAGCAACATTAAATAGCCCTAATAATAGCTTGGTTTTCATAACAGTACTCCGTCTCGCTCGCCGATATATCGTAGCGTAAATCTTAGCACATTAAAGGGGGTAAGAATAATATCTAGAAAACTAAATTTGTTCGGTTTCTACTTTAGCTGATTTCATGAACGAGAAAGAAACCAAACCATTAACAATCAAAACTCCACTAAATATGAGTATAGCAGCAATAAAAAATTGTACATCTAGCGTTTCTTTCAAAAAAGTGACCCCTAAAATAGTCCCAAAAACCGGTAATAGATAAGTCACCGTCGATACAGCTGTCGCGCCTTGTCGTTCGATAATCCTATAGTACATAATAAAAGCAAAGGCGGTACCAAAAACGGCAAGCCCCAACACACCAAACCACGATGACAGAGATGCTGTTTGAATCATTAATAATGGTGATTCAAAAATAAATGCCAAGGGTATTAAGTAAAGCAGCGAAGAAAATAACTGCATGACAGGCGCAACTAAAGGTGGAACAGATGGGAAATTTTTTCGTACATACACTATTCCAACCGCGTAGCTTGAAGCACCGATAAAGCTTAACAGTATTCCCTGCATATCGACTGCGAGATCTGTCCCTTGCAGCGAACTGAAAACTGTCGGCAAAAATAAAACACAAAATCCCACTAATCCAACGGTAGCACCAATCCCTCTACCCCAGGTTAATTGTTCGTCTTTTAAAAAAATATTCGCTAAAATAATCGTTAAAACAGGCGTAGTACCATTAATGAGTGCAGAAAGACTCGTGGGAATGGTTTGAACCGCAAAATTAAAACAAATCCAAGGTATCCCATTTGCAAAAATGCCAATCACAAAACAATGGAACCATAATTTACGATGTTTCCAAAGCTGAACTTTTCTAAATTTCAATACAATGTATAGTAATAACACGCCGATCAATGTACGTAATGCCGTTATCGTTAAAGGTGCAATATCACCGACTGCGATTTTAATAAATAGAAACGACGGCCCCCAGAGCATGGATAACAGTACAATTTCGAATAAATCTTTGTGCCGTTTCATAATAGAGATTAAACACTCTTGAATTTACTTGGAATACTAACATGATCTTGGAATATTTACCAGGATTTTTGCTTAATCCATTTCCGGTTCTTGAACCAGTACTTCTCTGCCCCCATTGCTTTGCATATTGCTCACAATGCCCGCCGCTTCCATCGTTTCTATTAATCGCGCAGCACGATTGTAACCAATTTTTAGGCGTCTCTGTAAATGCGAAATCGATGCGCGCCGTGTTTCGGCAACAATCTGCACGGCAGAATCATATAAATCATCCTGCTCGCCACTTTCCTCGTCTTCGAATCCACCTAAACCAGAGGAGAAAGAACGATCACCACTCCCACCTAAAACATCAATCGCATAATCCGGTTCACCCAATTGTTTAAGAGACTTAACAACCGCATGCACTTCTTCATCCGACACAAAAGCACCATGAATACGAATGGGTACACCTGTGCCCGGTGGCAAATAGAGCATATCTCCATGCCCTAACAATTGTTCTGCGCCTTGCTGATCTAAAATAGTCCGCGAATCAATGCGAGAAGACACTTGAAAAGCAATGCGTGTCGGCACATTGGCTTTAATTAAACCGGTGATCACATCCACAGACGGTCGTTGTGTTGCTAAAATTAAATGGATTCCGGCAGCACGCGCTTTTTGAGCAATACGCGCAATCAACTCTTCAACTTTTTTTCCGACGACCATAATCATGTCAGCAAATTCATCGATAATAACAACAATATGCGGCAGGCTAGTCAAAGCAGGTCTTTCATCGCCCACATTCGTCCCACCTCCCTTTGAAGCGGGTAACCAAAAAGGATCTAAAATAGGCTGATTTGCCCGTTCTGCATCACAAACCTTACGGTTATACCCGACTAAATTTCTAACGCCTAAAGCCGCCATCAGTTTATAACGACGTTCCATTTCTGCCACACACCAGCGCAAGGCATTCGCAGCATCTTTCATATCAGTTACAACAGGCGTTAATAAATGCGGTATCCCATCATAAATGGAGAGTTCTAACATTTTCGGATCAATTAAAATTAAACGTACATCTCTCGGCATCGCCTTATATAATAGGCTTAATAACATCACATTAATGCCAACAGACTTACCCGAACCCGTTGTTCCTGCAACTAACAAATGGGGCATTTTCGCCAAATTAACAACGACGGGAATACCTGCAATATCCTTACCCAAGGCTAAACTGAGGTGCGAAGCAGATTCTATATATTGGGATGATTCCAAGATCTCTCGCAGCCGCACCAATTCACGATATTCATTCGGAATCTCTAGACCCACCACGGATTTACCCGGAATAACTTCTACAACACGTACACGCGTTACCGTCAATGCGCGTGCCAAATCTTTAGCTAATCCCGTAATTTTACTGACCTTTAGGCCCGCAGCTAATTCCAGCTCAAAACGAGTAATGACGGGACCTGGCTCCACCGCAACAACGCTCACCTGAACACCAAACTCTAATAATCGTGTTTCGACTTCTCGCGACAAGGCCTCTAACTTGCTCGGAGAATAACACTCGGTCTGATTTTTTGGTTCCGCTTCTTCTAGTAACGTCACAGACGGCAATTCTGTATTTAAAGGCAATTGAGGATCTACGGGTAAAATACGTGCGCTCGGAATCGCGGGTTTGACTTCTTTCATTTCTAAAAATTTGGGTTTTAAAGGCACAGCATCGATAACAACTTCTCTTTTCAGTTTTCGTGTACCCAGTGTTGGATCAACACGCTCGGCTTTAAGCGTTTTAATAACCGTTTTTCGATCTTTATACCGTTGCTGCCAATCTTTTAAGTAGGTTAATGCGCGGGGCAATATTGCACAAAAATTCCCAAATCCCAGCAATAATCCCTTGCCCATTTTATCGATTAAGCCAAACCACGAAAGCCCCGTGGTTAAGGTGATGCCCGTCAAAAATACTGCCAATAACACGAGCGTACTGCCCAAATAACCTAAGAAAGGGTTAAGCTCGGCACTGATAATTTGTCCGCAGATCCCACCCGCACTCACGGGCATCCCTTTGCTCCATATGTCGAAATGCAAGCTGGCAAGACCACAGCCAGAAACTACCGTCAAACCAAAACCAATAATACGCAAACCCCACAAAAAACGATGCGAATCGTTAGACTCAAAACGATTTTGGAAAAGTCGAATACTTCCGTAGCCAATCAGTAGAGGGATCAGGTAGGCTACATAACCAAATAAATAAAGACATAAGTCGGCAAACCATGCACCTGCCTCCCCTGCTGCATTTTGGATCCCCTGCTGAGGTGTCGTATGAGACCAACCGGGATCCGCCTCATGATAAGTGATTAAGGCAACGCATAAAAAAATAGCCAATGTCGAAAGCAATATAAAACCACCCTCTTGTAACCGATGCCATAACACCAGACGAGTACCAGCGGTCAATCCGGGTTTAGCTTTGGCTTTAGATTCTGGTTTTGAAAGGGTTTTTCGCTTTTTTTTCATGATAATGCTGTCATCCACCTCTATAATCCGATTTATCGTCTATTTAATCATAAACACTATACCGCTTTTTTGCAGCTTAGCGTATATTATCTTGATTTTAACTCGAGAAGTTTATGCAAAATACCAAACACTGTCGATTACTCATTTTAGGCTCGGGTCCAGCGGGTTATACCGCGGCTGTGTATGCTTCCCGTGCGAATTTAAACCCGGTGCTTATCACGGGTATGGAAAAAGGTGGGCAATTAACCACCACCACCGACGTTGATAACTGGCCAGGCGATGTCGAAGGCCTCACAGGCCCTGCTTTAATGGATCGCATGGAACAACACGCCAAGCGTTTTAATACCGAAATCATTTTTGATCACATCGCTGAAGTCAATTTAAGCAGCAAACCCTTTGAACTCATCGGGGATTCCAAAAAGAAATACACCGCAGATGCGCTTATTATTGCAACAGGTGCCAGCGCCAAATACCTCGGCATTCCCTCAGAACAAGCTTTTATGGGTAAAGGCGTCTCGGCTTGCGCCACCTGTGATGGATTTTTCTATAAAAACCAACGTGTTGCTGTTATTGGCGGTGGGAATACCGCTGTTGAAGAAGCACTCTACCTGTCGAATATTGCGAGTCATGTGACTCTAATACACCGTCGTGACAAATTTAAAGCAGAAAAAATCTTAATCACACAATTAATGAAAAAAGTTGAGACTGGGAATATCACTATTTTATGGAACACGATACTTGATGAGATTTTGGGTGATGAAACCGGTGTGACGGGCATCCGTGTAACAGAAGTCACGAGCAAGAGCCAACAAGATATTGCACTTCAGGGCGTTTTTATTGCCATTGGCCACCTGCCCAATACCTCCATATTTGAAAGTCAGCTCAATATGATCGGTGGCTATATCACCGTACAGGGTGGTTCCTCAGGTAACGCCACTGCAACAAATGTTTCAGGCGTATTTGCTGCCGGAGATGTCGCCGATCATGTCTATCGACAAGCGATTACCTCCGCTGGCTCCGGCTGCATGGCTGCTTTGGATGCTGAAAAATACCTTGATGCAATGCA
>JBPOIR010000013.1:0-16395 GCA_052034335.1 Pseudomonadota bacterium
TTTTAGAGAATTTTGAAAAAGATAAACTGCTTGTTGAAGCCCTGGCAGAGAAAAATAAGCTTCTTGAAGAAACCGAACGATTACGGCATCAATTAAATCAATTGTTGCAGGATAAATTTGGCACCAAATCTGAGAAAAGTAAAAATCTTCCTAACGAGACTTTCGACGAAGCTACAGAACCCGATAATACTCCGGATATCGAAATAACTGAACAAGAGATCTTCGTTGCAGCCCATCAACGCAAACAGGGGAAGCCTGGGCGTAAACCATTACCTGCACATTTACCCCGAGTGCGACAGATTTACGATCTGGAAGCATCGGAAAAAATTTGCTCTTGTGGTTGCCAATTGAGCAAGATTGGGGAAGAAATCAGCGAGCAATTGGATATCATTCCTGCAACCGTACAAGTTATCCAGCATGTAAAATATAAATATGCCTGTCAAGCATGTGAAGACACCATTAAAACTGCCAAAGGTCAGAAATTGCCTATCCCAAAAAGTATTGCAACTGCTGGGCTTTTAGCACACGTCAGTGTTTCCAAGTTTAAAGACCATTTACCCCTATATCGACAAGAGAATATTTTTCGACGAATGGGTGTTGATATTGCCCGTAATACTTTATCGCTATGGATGATTAAGACCGCTCAACTATTAACAGGTCTTTATAAATTGGCTCAGGATATTATTATAAGCGATGATGTGGCTTATTCCGACGAAACGCGAGTCCAAGTGTTAAAGGAACCCAATAGAAAAGCAGAGGATAAAGCTTACATGTGGTGCTTTATCGGAGGATCCCCAGAAAAACGTTGTGTAATATATCATTACAATATTAGCAGAGCACATACCGTCATTGAAGAAATATTGGAAGGGTTTTCTGGTTATTTACATTGTGATGGCTTTGGTGGATATGATGCCTATGCTTCTGATCATGATGTAAAATTGATAGGCTGTTGGATGCACTGCCGCCGAAAGTTTTTTGAAGTGGCACGCAGCACAAAATCCAAAGGATTAGCACATGCGGCCGTTCAAATAATTAAAGCGCTATACGATATTGAAACAGAAATGCGAGATCAAGGATTGTCTGTTCAGCAGCGCTATGATTACCGACAACAGTATAGCAAACCATTGCTCGAACAATTTAAAACTTTCCTAGATGAAAACCGTACAAAGGTTTTATCCAAATCGCCACTGGGAGAGGCATTTACCTACGCTGTTAACCAGTGGCCGAAGCTAATTCGTTATATTGAAGACGGTCGACTTGAAATAGATAATGGACTCTCGGAGAGAAAAATAAAACCTTTTGTTATAGGCCGGAAAAATTGGATATTTTGCAATTCTATTGCTGGCGCCAAAGCAGCAGAAGTCTTGTTTTCTATTATCGAGACCTGTGAACTACACAAAATTGAACCCTATGCGTATCTGAGGTTTGTGTTAACAAAAATCCCTTATGCGAAGACGGTCAAAGAACTTGAACAACTGATGCCATTTAATATAAAGCCAGAGCAGCTATTGACTGCCTCGCAGATTAATAACGCCTTCTTATAGCAACTAAAAATACAAGGGTGGGTGAAAATTACCGCTTACGTAACAGCAATGTTTTATATTGGATAAGCTGTCACTCATATTTTTAGGACGTTACGTACTACAGTCTGATCACCCGCTATCATCAATTTAATCATTTTTACTGAAAATACCTTTATTAGTCGGCCAACAACCTGTATTCGATAAACCGCCTATCTTTCTAAAACCTCTGAAAAAATCCTTGCAACCTTATGTAAAACAATGTTAGTCTGCCCAGAGTTAATTTAGAGGGAATTTATATCCTAATATTTCTTACCTCAAGATTAACAAGAGAGAGAAAGAAAAAATTTTTAACTAATTAAAGCAAGGGAGAGCAAAAATGATTCGTCACGGTGTTGAAGCTACAGAAATCATTCAAGATGTTAGGGTTACGTTTTCTGAATTAATTAAATATATTCAAAAGGGAGAGATAAAAAAATTAGAAGAATTGTTAAAAAAAGATGAAACTTTGATTAATGGGAAAGATCTCGAGTACGGTTGTAATCTTTTACATTGGGCTTGTATTCATGAACAATTTGAAATAATTAAGTTGTTGATTGGCTTTAAAGTTGATTTATTTGCTTTAAGTGATCAAAATAGAAATTGTCTTCACCAGGCCTGTAGATATGGTTCAAATGAGGTTGTTGATTTTTTAGTCAAGCAATCTATTAAGTTGTTAAACCAACAAGACAATGAAGGTGCGACACCTCTTCATCTAGCAGTAAGAGAAGGAAAAGATTTAATTGTTCAGTCTTTAGCTTTAATACCTGCGCTTGATAAAGAATTAAGGAATAAAGAAGGAAAAACTGCGTTACACATTGCTCTTGAGAAAGAATACTTAGAGTTAGCAAAGACCTTAATTATGAACGGCGCAAATGTTAATTCAGCAATGCCAAACGATATTACGCTTTTACATATTGCCGTTGATAAAAATGACCCTAAGTTTAATAAATTTATTTTATTTTTATTGGAACATGGAGCAGATCCAAATAGAAAGAGGTCTGATTCTAAAAATCACCCGACAGTTTTACATTCGCTTGTTTCTGCTGTTTCACCAAAGATTTTATTAATTCAGGATTTACTGAAGTATGGTGCTTGCCCTTTTGTAAAAAATGCTCTTGGCCATACCGTTATGAACATGGTGTTTAAGGATCGTGCTTTATTTGTTCTTGTATTAAATAGCACAAAATTTGTTTATATTGAGTCGTCTGAAATTGATGACGATATAATTTTCAATAAATTAGTTACTTCACTTTTATATAAATTAAAACGTCATGAATGGAATAGTAAAGTGTGTGACAATATTAGACATTGTCTGATATTGTTTAGTCCTGAAAATGAACGGTGTACAGAAAAGGATTTCAGAGATTATATAGAAGATCAAGAGACTAGGAAAAAAACATTTTTTGGTTCTTATTTTTCAGATGGAGATAAATCTGATTCAGATGAAGAAAGCGGGTATAAAAAAGAGGGTCGCCAAACAAGAGTAAGCATTGAGTCGAGCGCATTGAAAAATTTAAAATATAGTAAGGTTAAACTGTTGGGTGATCGCCAGCAAATACATCATGAAAATGTGTTAGATAAAAAAGTTTTAAAAGATTTAGAAATTTTAAATAAATTAGTAAAAAAAGGAGTGCCAGTTTCAGAGGTTCTAAAACAAATTGATACTAAATTTTATGTTGCTCAATATAGAGGAATCGGCTACTTTACAAATAAGTGGAACCAAGTGGCACGAAGATCTCATCGGCGCAGTAATGAAATCAACAAACCACAATATAGCGCATCTGTTTTATTTGGTGCCTCTAATACACATTCGTTCTCAGAATTCTATAAGTCAAAAAGTAATTTGACTGAACAACAAGTGGTAAAATTGGAAAATGATATTATTAAATGGGGCAATATACTAAAGGAAAAAGTTTTAAGCTTAAGAAATACAGAAAAATACATCTACAATGAATATACTTATGACAATTTAGCAGAGTTATTACAAGATGTTTATACTAAGAGTTATACAAGATTCGAAAAATTACTTAAAGAAAGTGCATTTACAAAACATTATTTACTTAATGAACATATGCCTTTTGTTTCCACAGGAGATGTGCCCTATCATGCTTTAAAGTATGCTTATGGTACTAAATATTATAATAGGAGCAAGGAGGATAAAAACTATAAAGAAGAACGATTAAGACCACGTTGGCAAAGAAATGGTAAAGCAGAGCGACCATACTCTGGGAAAGTTTACATTTCTTTGCATCCTCTTGAAGACTTTAATGAAAGTGGCCCTCTACACTTAGTATCATTAAATACAAAAGGAAAAGTTAATATCGATAACCTAACAATACCAGAGAGGGAAAGTACTTTTCCTGCTTTTTTGCCTGAAAATCGCGTATTTTTTCAACATATTGCTAAATACCCTTCTTTTCATAAGCCGTATAAAGATATTTTTTTAGATAAGTATGGTTTGACTCGTGAAAAATATGAAAATTTTCAAAGAGAATTTTATGCAGCCAGGCCACATACCCCTGAAATGAAGAGTTTTAAGGAGGCGCTGGGGGATCATTTATGTGCTTACTATGAAGTTAAGCTGATTGAAATAGCACGAAAAAAAGTTGAAAGTTCAAAAAAAGAAGATGGGTTGGATGGAATTCTCATTTATCGTGATGCACATGGTTTTTTTGGTCTGGAACTTCCACCAGATACAGTTATGCGTAATAACAAAAAAGTTGTTGCTGGACAGCGAACAATCACCAAATCTTCTAGGGAATATCGAGAATCTTTAGCTAGCGATGAAATTGCACTTGTTAAAAAAGGAATAACTCGTCCTCCTAAAAAGGATTATGATCCCCCTTTCAAACATTTCCAATATGTTGATTTTGATGTTTTTCGTAAAAAAGTTCTAGGAGGAAATGTTCGTAAAGTTGAAGCATTATGTTTTCCAGATTTTTATATTCATCAAACATTTACTCCTGATGGAGGAAAAGGACTTACGACAATGTTGCATGAAGCAGTTATTGCAAATGCTATTGGGATGGTTAAGTATTTGTTGGGGAAAGGAGCTCTTTGTAACATTCGAGACGTTGATGGTAATACTCCCTTACATTTAGCAGTGAATCATAATAATAAAGAAATTATTCAATTATTAGTACGATATGATGCTGATTCTGGTATTTTAAATAATGAAAATCAAACACCAAAAGATGTGGCTTTGACAAAAGAAAGACTTGATTTAATTTGTTGTATGTTAAAGCATCAAGAAAAAGATGAATTAATTGAAAGTTTGCTAAAAAAAGATGTTGATCAAAAAAACCTAATTGATTTTTTTATGAGCAAAAAAATAGAGAAGCGACAAAGCATAAATGTCAGAAGCTCTGGTGTTAATATTGCCTATCAATATGAAGACAATGATATTCAAGCTATTTTAGCTGCTCGTTTACAGCAGTTGAGGGTGCAAAATGCAGAATTTTTTACTAAACCTATAGAAATGCTGGCGGCGATTGATAATATTATGAGTACTCAATTGGAGAAGCGACTAAGACAAGAAACAATAAAGCACCAAGGTGCACGTATTGTTCTCATTCCTTGTAACTTAGGAAATGCACATTGGGTGGGCATATTGCTAGAATTTAATGCAGACGGACAAGTCTCACGCGCTGAATATATTGATTCGAATAACCCTAACCCTATTATTCCAAACACCTTTCAAGAACAATTGCAAAACGTTTATTCAAATGCGCCTTTGATGCAACCCCGCGCGTTGTTGCAACAAAAAGATGATACTAGTTGTGGGGCATACACTATTGAAAATTTATTGATAGCAGCTCTAGACATTAAATCATCCGAAGAAGGAGAAACTATTCGCAGTCAGCACTTAGAGGCTTTGAGACAATATAACCCAGATTTTTATCGTGTCTTTAATGAACGGCAGAAAAATAATCGCCCAAGCACGGCTAGCCTTCATGAACAACTCATGTATCTCGATAGATTAAAAAACATTTGGTTTTCCAAACAAGAGCTTAACCGGATATTAGCGATTAAAAAGTGTTTTTCTAACTTGGCGGAGAAACCCCGGACTGTTTTATTAGAAGCATTCAAGCCCAATCCTGCTGATAATGATGAGCACAGTTTGCATTTAAAGGCAATTCGTATGGCTTTACAAGCAGAAATTGCAAAGGGTGAATCAAAAACGTTGGCAGAATTAATGGAATTATTGTTTGAGGCCTGCTGGCAGCCAGGAATTTCGTTAGATAAGCTTAAGTTTAGAGTTGGTTACGAAGAAATCCTCGCAATTACCCAACGTCATCTTGAGCCAAGTCAAATTACTGATTTACAACAAACCTTAGCAGAGCAAATTAAGCAAGATGAAGAATTTGCACTAAAATTACAAGCGGAGTTATGGAGCCATGATGAAACTCAAACGACAAATAATACCCCGCAGATACCAGAAGCTCAAATAAAAGAGTTCTTAAGACTAGTAGCAGAAGGAGAACAAGATAAAGCGGAAGAAATGCTAAATGGAAATGAAACAAAGGGAATAAAAAGAAATCCAGCCTTGGCTTTACTATCAGGAAATGTAACTGATTTATCTGGGCGCACATTTATAGGTATCACAGCATTTCAGTACGCGGTATGGGCATTAGATTGGCATATGTGGACGATGATTAGAAAATATCTGCCTGATGAAGCTGCCCGAAAGCAAGCTGAATGTTTTGAAACAGGTTCTTGGGTGAAAAACCATGGTGTGCACGCTAAGAGGTTATTGGATAACCTCGAGAAAGCTTATCAGACTACTATTGAGTTAAACAACGGCTCTGAAGCTGATAATGCCTGGATACAACAAGTAGGCGGAGCACAGCGATTACTTCCTGCTCATGTAGTAAATGAATATTGTCACCCTACGCATAAGTTTAATTTTGTGCCTGATTTCAACGAGCTTCCTTTTCCTCGCAGTCGCATTATGTCTGGTGGAGAGTGGTTTACTGCTGGTGATGGTAAATTAGGAGAAAAATTTGCAGTTCACAGAGGGGACCACCCTATGGGAGTAATGGTGGATAAATGTCTTGGAATGGACTTTCATGAATACTACGCTATTCGCGATCTGTCTAGCATGCGTACAGCACAACGCGAGAAACTTATAACTGAGTTAAGACGGGGGGTTACGGAACGCGCAACCGGGAGAAACGACTGTATTTTAACAAACTCAAATAGCTGCGAAAAAAATGAAACCCCTGAGTCTGGGATCAATCCTTCTGTTGAGGCCTGCTTCCAGACCCCTTTTTCGTCAGTAAATCAAAGAGTAGCACTTTCTAAAAAAGGTGGTGATAACGTTAAAAAAACAGCTACTTTTGTACCAACTTGTAATTTAACTGCTAATGTTAGTACCAGTGGTCAAGATTTTAAAGGACCATTTTCTGGTAAGTTAGCGGCAATGCAAGGAGCACTAACGGAATTACAATCAGCTGTACTAGGGCCTATTCCAAGCAGCCTTGATCCGTTAGTGTTCTCAACGCGAGCGTCATCGCACCCAGCATCGATCTCTGGGAGAACAGTTGGGCTGGAAGTAAATCCAAAGGATATTCAAACATTGCCAAATAATGTCACAGGCGTAAATGTAAATACACCGTCGAATGGCGCAGCACTTGTTTTTATCGCTGCTCAAAATGGGGATGTGGAAGCTGTAGATGTACTGAAGGCCGCAGGCGTAGATCTGAATACACCGGATGCAAGAGGCGCAACCCCGATTTATATTGCTGCTCAAAATGGGCACGCGGGGATGGTAAGCGCATTGATAAGGGCAGGCGCAGATGCGAGTACACCGGACGAGAGAGGCGCAACGCCGGTTTTTATTGCTGCCCAAGAAGGGCATGCGGGGGCAGTTGCAGCTGAGCGGATGCGGGCATAAAGACCAAGCGGGGTACAGCGCTGGAGAAAGCCAGGGAAGGCAAAAAACCAGGCCATATAGAAGTTGTTAAACTGTTAGAATCTCATTTTAAGCTATACCCCAGCGGGATTAAAGTGGCGAGGGCTACGCGGCGACAATTCGCTTCTTAAATAAGATAACGTGCCTATGCAGTTGACTGCTACTACATATAGTGATTGGAGATTTTTTCGGCATTGCCAATTTAGGAAATATATCCATATAGTGGGTACAAGACACCACTATATCATCGACCTTTGTCACCACGCTCGTCCAATCCAGTTCTAGTGGTGGAAACGGTTCTTTTCAGATGTGATGGCGCGAGCGCGATAAAGTACTGTATAAAGCGTGCGGGAGATCTGCGTATTTGAACAAGACGTTTTAAGACACAACGCGACAAATTGTAGTAGTTTCCCGCGACAAAATGTTAATAAAATCAAAGCAGTATAATTCCTTGGTGGGACTTTTAATCCGTTGGTCGATGGTTCAAATCCATCACGGCCCACCAACAAAGCTAATAAAAACAAATAGTTACACTCGTTATAATTTGTCTTTTCACTCCCGTGAAAATTATTGCGGGACTTTTGTGGGATTTAGCCAAAAGATAAAGCTGGGGTAAGGGTGCAATATCACCGTCCATACCAAAAACGCCTTCAGTAATAATCCATTTATTTTTTGATTGAGTTTGAGTAAGGCTTTGCTCTAAATCGAATAAATTATTGCGTCTATAGCGTTGAAGCTGAGCGTTATTATAACGAACCTCATCGATAAGCGAAGCATGATTTAGGCGATCTTCAGACACACAATCCTGATTATTAATCAATGTAGTCAACAAGGGTAAAAATTTTTGATCGTTATATTTCCATTTTGTACCTTGGCGTTTGGCAATGGGGTGGCGAGAACAGTATAAACCCAATTGCTTTCGTTGAAATAGTTTGTCAATCAAAGATTGTATTAATTTTGTCATATTTTTAAGTTAATGCTTGAATGCCTAATATTTTGAGTAAATTCCGAGCTTGTTCTAATGCGGGATTTTTTATGGAATTTACACCGGCTAAAAAGCAAAGTGCCTAAAATTCGTCGTTCATGCTCTCTCTGTCTGCGGAAAGTCTAATGACGCTTTTAGGTATTAAAACGCGTGCGACAGCAATGACTCGGACAAATTCAAAGGAATCAATAGTGGGTGTCTCATTCAAAGGTGTACCTTTAATAGGAATTAGCTTATTAAAGGGAACACTTATTACTTAATTGACACAGTTTGATGAATACTACCGATTTGTGAAATCTGATCTGGTAAATGGTAGCTAGTACTCCGTCCACCGCCAGGGTTTTGTATGAAAATTTTTCTGCTCTTCAAATCTTGAATATCTCTGAGAGCGGTGTCTGTCGAACATTTTGCTAATTTAGCGTATTTTGATGTGTTCATATGCCCCTTAAACCGATCATCCAACATGCGATTGATAATAAGACGCTGCCGCGCATTAACAGAATTTTGATTAATCTTTTCCCAAAGCTGAGCTTTAAATAATACTTTGCTCAATGTCTCTTCTGCGCTAGAAATTGCGCGACCAAAACAATCCAAAAACCATTCTAGCCAATCAGTAATTTCCAACGTACTGCGTTGTTGCTTTTCTAGTTGGTTGTAATAGTCTTTTCGCTCAAATGCAAATTGCGTGGAAAGACTATAAAAACGATCTGGTATGTTGTCTGCTCGAGCCAACGTCATATCGGCAATGGCTCTTGCGATACGGCCATTTCCATCTTCGAAGGGATGAATAGTAACGAACCAAAGATGCGCAACCCCTGCTTTTAAAACAGGATCCATATTATTCTGTTTTTCAAACCAAGAAAAAAATGCTCTCATTTCTTTTTCAAGTTTGTCTGCGCTTGGCGCTTCAAAATGAACTTTCTCATGTCCAATTGGTCCAGAGACAACCTGCATAGGACCATTATCATCGTTACGCCAGTTTCCCACGATAATTGAATGCATCCCACTACGTCCCGTAGGAAATAAAGCAGCATGCCAATCAAATAAGCGCTTCTTTGTTAATGGCTTGGGAAATGACTGCGTAGCATCAAGCATCATTTCCACAATGCCGTCCACGTCGCGACTAGCAGATATCAGCCCAGCAATATTCATCCCTAAACGACGTGCGATGGATGAGCGCACCTCTTCAGGATTAAGGTTTTCTCCCTCGATGACAGAGGACTTCACTACATCGCTCGTTAAAGTGATAAGATTGGCTTCACGTTTAAACTCAAAGCCTAAACTTTCCATTCTGCCAAGTAAACGACCTTGATGATACCGGAGGTCAGCTAGTTTGGAAGCCAAACGTTGGGCATCCCAGACAAAGTTTGGCCAATCCAAGTGTTGATATATCCACATATTAATTCTCGCAATACTTGCGGTGATTATAGCTTTTATTCGCCGCAATAACAAGTTTAATTGCCGTATGTTGTGCGGTGATTAAGGTCGCCATTCACCGCAAAATCGAGCTGGCCAATGTAAGAGCTTATACGGATCTGGGGATTTTGTGGGCATCAGTAGTGCTTTGCTCTCCCTTGCTAGCCATTGCAGCAGGCTTTGCGATAGAGAATTTATTTAAAAATCAATAAGTTAAGCTTGCTGTTCGGACTTTTAATCCGTTGGTCGATGGTTCAAACCCGTCATGGCCCACCAACAAAATCATGTCCATACCGGATACATGGGTTACAGATTATACCGAAGAAATGGTTGATGCGCTTCTGTTGGATAAGGTGGGGTTCCTAAATTACCGACTTATTCATAACAGCCACCAGGCTGGTTTTAGCAGACTTCCCTCTTAAAATTAAGCGATCATAAAAGACTTTTAGTGGTTTATTTGTTCAACTCATTTCGTAAAATACTTGAGTAATGCATCCATCCAAGGTAAAACCGAAATCTCACCAATTTTTTTCGCTCGATTTTCTTGAGAAATACAAATTGCTTCACCGTCCTCAAATTCTTTCACAATATTAATAAAAGAAGTCAATTTATCTTCGCGTATATTGTCTGAGCTTTTTATTTCTATGCAAAGAATTTTTTTACCTGGACGTTCCACAATAAGATCTATTTCCACGTCATCTCTGGTGCGCAGATAAGAAAACTTATATTCAGGATAATAGTAATTTGCAAGGCGCATACATTCTAAAATAATGAAATGTTCAAATGCATTTCCATAATCGCTGGTAGATTTTTCGATGGGGACTGATAACAGCCTGGCTAACGATCTACGAACCCCAGTATCAAAAAAATAAAATTTCGGATTGGCGCGCAATCTTTTTCTAAAAGAAGTATGGTACGGCTCTAAAAAAAATCCCATTAATGTATCTTCTAAAATAGAAAAATATTGCACAATAGTCTTATCGTCTACGCCAACATCTCTTGCTATATTTGAAAAATTAATGATCTGGCCGTTACTTTGAGCAGAAACTTCCAAGAATCTTCTAAAAGGATCAATTTTTCGTATGAACTGTTCTAGCCATACTTCCTCTTTTAAATATGTCTGTGTATAGGCGTGCAAAAAGCTGGTTTTTTCTTCGGGAGTTTGCATTTTATAAACAACAGCTGGTATTGTTCCCCATTGCAATGCGGCATCTAAACTAAATTGCTCTTTAATTTCTAAAGCGCTTAATGGAAATAAATTATAGACAAATGCTCTTCCTGCTAGCAAATTTGCACCGCCATGACGCAGCTTACGCGCGCTAGAACCGGTCATAATAAATGTTTTATCTGTATTTTCTATTAAGTGGTGTACGATATCTAAAAGCTTAGGCAGTTTTTGTACTTCGTCTATGATAACGTATTTCGTATGGCTATCTAATGCCAATACCTCTTGTTTAAGGCTCATAGGTTCTCTGGCATAGCGTTCCTCTTCATCGGGGATTAGTAAATCAATCCAGAAAGCTTTCTTGTTTCCAAAAACATGTTTCAAAAGGGTGCTTTTTCCAGTATTTCTTGCCCCAAATAGGAAAAAGCTTTGAGATAAGGTTAACTGCAACAATCTTGGTACAAATAACATTAGTAGAGCATACTCCGATTTTGTCCGCCATTTTCGGAGTATGGTCTGATTTCTAAAAAAAAGCAATACAAAACATGCGTGTAATACGCGATCTCTTAAATTTATGGAGGACTGACTTGTAGTATGCCATTTCCTAAATTTCATGCTATGGGTAACTGAACCAATCCATGAAGGTGCTTTTTCCATTGATAACGATTAATGTTGATCACTTTTTTATTTCTCGGGTTACTTTTTTCTTCGGGAGTCATTGCATCAATAGCAGGATGTGATCTCTCGTTATTAAAATAATTTTGGTAAAAATCAAGCTTGTTTTGTAAATCAAAAGCATTTGCTGAAGAACAAATCGTGCTTGCTAAAGCGGTATTAAACACTTCTTAATTTAGAAGGTGGTATTTTCAAGGGCATACGAAACATCTGTCTCATCTACAGGTACACTGAACAAGCCTGATAATAAGTCCTATGCCCAGCATATTAAAGATTTGCAACAATAAGGAGGCTTTTTTGTGGTATCAGCTTAAAATATTTATTTCTTCTTATTTTTTGATTTTGCCTTTGGCGGGGGGGTAACTTTATTTTCTTCTGTGCTATCTTGTAATGTTTGAGGTATCTTCTTACCTGTGGAAGAGAGTATCAATGCGGGTTTCTGAGTGGGTGTATGCGAATTTTGTATAGCTTGTAACCGCATGCTGAAGCGGAGTTGGATGTCTTTTCTTAAAGAGATATAAGAAGAATCAGAGTATAGCTTTTGCTGGATAGCGAATAGTTGAGCACATAGCTGTGGAACATATTTTTGTGCTAATTGATATTTTTCTTCTTCATTCGTGAGTGAATTATATCTTTCCATTAATAAAAAATCACATGCTGTGAAACAACATAGAATATCAATATCGTCTTCTTTAAATAATAGTTGAAATTCTGTTTCTCTAAAAAATTTTTCATAGCTTACTTCAAAAAACTTTGAAGTCATGCAATGTGATTGCATGTTTTGAATTAACAGGCGATGTGTCTTTTGAAAGCAACGGGAATAACTATCTATTGCTTTAGTTTTTTCAGGATCAGTAGTTGCGATGGGGTATAGACAATAAATGAAAAATGGATGAGATTCGAGTTTTGATAGAGGACAAATGTTATCTACTGCTTCTTTGTTTTGCAACACGTTAAGGGTAGGTTCTAAGCTTGGTCTTTGTCTCGTCGAAAAAAGTTTGTCGTTAGCTATGAAGCCTAACAAGACTGCCAAATTGTTTATGTCAGAATAAGGTAAGAGTAAGTCGATGCCTATAAAATCCTTCCTGCCGCACATAAGTCTAAGAACTTCAAAATCTTTTATTTCTCCTGTTTTAAAATGTTTTGCTAGTTTTCGAGTAGCAAGGCCAAGTTTTAGTTTTTGTTTATAAAAACTATTCATTTGTTCTGTGCTTTTGCATATATTTGGATTGGCATGGTATTGTAGCAAAGGTTGTATGTAGTCCAAATAATTTTCTGAATGATAAGAGATGATGCAATGGAGTGTTGTATATATTGGCATTTTTTTGTGTGTTACATCGCACATCCCAAAGCTGTTGGCATTGGCGCCATGTCGCAAGAGCATCACAAATGTTTTTAAATGGTGCTTTAAATATAGCATGAAAAGAAGTGATGCATCGAATGTTTTTCCAGGGGCAGAGTCAAAAATGTGTTTGAATTCCACGCAAATTTGTATTTTTTCCTTTAGGATTGTATAAGTTTTTTGATTGCTCATTTCTAGAATGGTTTCGTTGTAAAGAGTAGAATGGTTATGTAAATAGTCGCATATTGTTATTAATTTTTGTGTTTTTTCTTCCATTTTTTCTTCATTACAATGGATTAAAGTATCAATTAATTTTTCAAAAAAATCTTTTTGAAGTTTTGTTTCTAATAAGGGGAAAAGTGTTTGAATGATCGACAAATTCGCAGTGCGTCGTCCAAAATCTAAAATCGTTAGACATTCTTTATAGTGCGCGTCTACTTTTGTTTGCATGCTTTGAAATAAACGGTCTAATATTTTTTTATGTTTTTGGGGTAGAGTGTTGGGTAAACATATTGCAAGCATGAGATTTGTTTCTATTGCTAAGATGGTCTCATGAGTTTCCAGTACTCTGTTGAAATCTGCTGATAAAACATAATACAGGTCAGAATTGTTTTTTAAGAATTCATCCAGGGTTTTTTGTTGCGTTTCTAGGGTTTGAATGGTTTCTGTAGCCAAGATTTCTAGGGTGGATTCAGTTGGGTCTTGAATGTTTTCCACCTGATCATGAGTGTGACTTATTTCAAGCAGATTGTCTTCTTCTTGTTTTTCGGTAGTTTTGAGTGTACTTATTGTTTTTAACAGTTGAGCTCTTGCTTTAAAAGCAGGCAGTCTATTGTAGATGAATGTGGCTCTTTTATCAGGGATATCGCTATATTGATTTAAATGAGTAATCGCTTGAATAAACAAATCTGCAGTGCTAATGTATTGCTCGAGGGAGTGTACAGTGCCGAGTGTACGGCTTACATTGATCAATTCCTGATCAAGCTTATCTACTTGTGTTTTTAAGTCTATAGTTCGCTTCTCTTTCTCTAGAAGTAAATTATCTAGTATATCCCTGGAGGCATTAATATTGGCTATTAGGTTTTGCTCTAAATCTTGAATCGCTTTGGAGCTTAGCTGAGTTTCTGAGAGCACTGTGCGAGTAGCATCTTGATAGGCTCTTACTTCAGCATACATATAGTTTCCAAGAGTACTCAACTGTCCATGTACTACGATATAAGGCTTATCTGAGCTTTCTGGATGGATGGCTTCGTAAATTTCTGTGAAGTGCATAGGGGAAAGACCATGACGCATTGCTTCACTGGTTTTACAGTATTGATCAACTCGAAAATGTATTCTAGTTCGTCTGTATTCGCTTGGTGAAAATAAAGGATTATACACGGAAGTGAGATCTATATGAAGTAGAAAGGCAGTATTGTCGCGAATGGATGTAATCTGATCTGAGGCTACAAGAGAATTGGACTCTTCTTTTAGGATTTTAATGAGATTAAAAATAGAAGAATTCAACAGGACACGGGGCAAACGAGATGATTCCACGGAGGTTTTAAATTCTTCTTCTGTTTTTAAAACTAAAGATTCTGGTGTGCTACTCATATATGTGGCTCGTATTATATAATAAACAAGGCACAGTATCATTATGCGTCATCTTTTGTCAATCGTTAGAAAAGGACGAGTTCAATAAAAATATTGGCGGTGGATATGAAATTTTTTGATTGTAATTCAAGATCAGTCAGCGGCACTCTTTTAATAAAGACAGGTGTATCATCGATATCAATTAAGGCGGATTTCCCCCAGACACTTTTATGAATCGGTTTTGCATCATTTGAAATCTGCTTTAGTTTTTCATTGCTGAGGCACTCAAGATGTTCCGAAACCTTGAGATATGTTTTAATGCGTTGATGTGAATGGTTCATCATTATCCTCAAATTTAGACAGGATATTGCTCGCTGTTATCTCTTACGCAAGATTGCTTAATATTGGGTAAATCGATAACTGTATCAACAACTTTACCTTTGTGTCGGCTCCTTGTGCTATTTTTTTTTCATAAAATATTTACCCCTCCCTCATGAAAAAATTTTGTTAATTGTTTAAAGTAGGCTTCATCACATTTATCTTCCAAAGCCCATGCCCAACTCAGCACAGCTTGAACAAAACACCAATCGAGAATTCGCTGTGCTGGTAACGCGAGAATTTCAGAAAAACGGGTAACGCGGTTGTGAATAATATCCCGTGCAGTATCGTGCTCAAGCAGTTTTGGTATGGGATTGCGAATAAAGGCTGCCACTTCATAGGCAGGTTCACCAATCACACCTTTGGGATCAATAACCACCCACCCACCTTCGCCAAGGCTTCGGCGCGCTTCGCCATCATCTTGTTGCAGAATATTATCGTGGTGTAAATCTCCATGAAGCATTACGTCTTTAGCGGATGTTTGCAGTAATCCATCACGCAACTGTCTTGCTTTTTGTAGGTAATGTGTCGGTATTTTCCAGTCCGTGTCTAATACTGCAAGCCAATCTTTAATATGCGGGAATGTGTGAACATGAGGGATTGGTGCTTTTTGCAAGCGTTTTAAACATTCAGCGCAAATGCGAATGCTATCATTATCTTTTTTAGGAAAATAGGGTTTTAAAGAAACGCCTGAAACAGCACGCTCAAGTAGAAGCATTCCATCACCTTCTGCGAGCATTTTAACCACACCGAATCCTGCAAAGGCTCTAAGTGCAACGGCTTCTCGTTTAAACCCCTCAATATCTGAGCCCAATTTTAAGATAACGGGCTGGTTGCCTTTAAATCCAGATAGCACATAGTTATAGCTTAAGTTTTTCACTGGCGTTAAATCAGATAATTCATGAGTCGCTTTTATTTGCGCGATCAGTTCTGGTAACCCAGCCAGCCACTTTTTAGCGAAGGTGGAGCCATATAAATTTGTGATATTTTGCTCTAATTTTTTCATGGAGCGTCTTTATTCATACAAGTCGTTTAACTTTTCGAGAAACAATGTTCTTGCCATAGATGGATAATATCATGACATTTGGGGCTAGCGTTGATCCTGAAAAGGTTACGATTAGCGTAACTTAATGTGGAGTCATAAGGCGATGAGCGCATAAAGCGCATCAGTCAATTACCATCGGAGAGCGTTAACGACAAATACTCAAAGATTGAAAGCTAACGCAAAAATATTTTTCATATTTAAGATGTTGTGAATTTGTACGTCTTGAGACATAGGTAACACTTTATACCGGAGACATAGGTTACACTGTTGGCATTTACAGGGGACTGAAGATGCCGTGGAAGGAGTGTAAGCAGATGGATGAAAGACTTAAGTTTGTGGCC
>JBPOIR010000003.1:0-16623 GCA_052034335.1 Pseudomonadota bacterium
CTGGAAGCCGTCCATGTTCGGCATGTGGACGTCGCTGATGATCAGGTCCGGCGGCTGGCGCAACACCATGTAGCCCGCCGAAATCCCGTCCTCGGCCATGCGCACGTCGTAGCCGGCGTTGGACAGGTGCAGCCTCAGCAGCTCCCGCAGGCTCTGATCGTCATCGACAACGAGGATGCTGGCGGACACTGTCTTCCCCGGGAACGATGGTGCTGGTGCGCGGACTCGAACCGCGGACCTACTGATTACGAATCAGTTGCTCTACCAACTGAGCTACCCCGGCAATAAGAACAGGCAGAGGGCGATTATAAAGCACCCAAGCTTAAAAATCTATTGCAAAAAAAGAGGAAGTTATTTCGTGCGCGTTCCTTATCCGTGCTTTATCGGATTGTCAGCATGTTTTGTTTCATGAAAAATGTTCCAACATTTTTATTTTTTGGATTAAGGAGCAAACATGAAATCAGCGAACTTAAAAAACGCAAAGCACACAACACGCGCGCAACAAAAAGGTTTTTCTTTAATAGAACTGATGGTCGTAATTGTTATTATCGGTATTTTAGGCAGTGTTGCCATTCCAAGCTACAAAGAATATGTGATCCGCGCAAAAGTGACGGAGTTTTTTACAGTCGCACAACCCATAAAATTAGCAGTCACCGAAGCGTTAATGTCTGGTAAAACACCTGCCACTATTACGACTGAGACTCTGGGCTTAGGCGAACACGAACCCACAGGAAACGTCCAGAACATTACGGTTGCAAACGCCATTATTACCATTACAGGTAATGCCGAAGCTTTAGGTCTAGCCGCCGAACAAGCTTTTACGATTGAGCTAACGCCTACAACAACACCGCAAGGTTTGATTAATTGGGGATGCACAACGGCAGCCGCAACCCAAAAATATGTTCCTACAAACTGCCGAAACTAAGGGGTTAAGCCTACTCGATTCTTGCATCGTCCGCAGACTGCTTGGTCATAGGTACATCTTCGCTTTCGCTACTGCTGGATTTTGTCTTAAGATTAAAGGATTTTCTAAATTCGGGTGTCACTCTCGGAAGGCCACTTGAATTACGCGGAGAAGTTTCCTCTAAAACAGTGCGCATTCTGCTTTCCTGCGCTTCTTCTTCCGCGGGTGTAGAAGGCTCAGCATATTTGCTGCATCCACTGATAGCAACACAAAGTAGTCCTAAAATTAAATAACGCATGGTTTATAATATCCTCACTTTCAGAATGTCCGTTACAACGTGCAATAATACCTCAATCACAATCAACCATATAATCGTCCATTCCAGACGAGAAGAATGCTGGTGATTCAGTTCTGCTGCCAACATGTCAAACAACTCCTGCACAATGCGCAGGCGCTGATTTAAAACATTTACACGACGCTCGCGATCTAAATAATGTGCAACGAGCGCATAATACGATTCGAGATCAGAATGCTCCCAAAAAAACTCCGGTGTATCTAAGAGTTCTTGATGTAAATTAATAGAACTTCTATCGATAAACAATCGTCCCATCATTCGACGAATATCCTGACGCGATAACTTAATACTGCCTTGTGTTGCAAGCAGTTCTGGTAATTCTTTGGTTAAATGAATGGTCTTTTGAATCGTTTGTTCAAACACACCCAATTTTACCGACTGTGCTAATCCATGCGAAAATGCGAGTTTAGTTAAACTGTCGTGATTGGGTAAAACAATTTCATCATCTTCAATTTTAGCCTCTTCCCCATAGATATAATAAAAAACATCTTCTTCAAGCAAATCGATACGTTGTTGCTCAAAGGGTCTAATCTCTTTCAAAATCTGTTGTTCTTGATCTTCCGATAATCCCCAGCAGACTAACGCGCCAAATGGAAAGAAAAAAATATCACCGCCCTTATCTTCGCTTTCCGCTTTATCTAGCGTCTGGTGTTTAAAGGGGATATGCGTGTGCAAGACTTCTCGGATCCGAGTGGCACCGTAAGTCGTCTTAAGGTAAACAGCCAACTTATTTGTACTAAATCCTGTTGAAGTGCAATATGCAACAACGCGCATAAACCAGCCCTGTTTCCTTATTGAATGTGGTACAATCTTAACACAGATTATTAATCTTCAGATACTTTTTAAATACCTAACTTAAGTGAGTACGTCAATGGCACAATATATTTTTTCGATGCACCGTGTGGGTAAGGTTGTAGCCCCTAATCGCAAAATTTTAGAAAATATTTCACTGTCTTTTTTTCATGGCGCCAAAATTGGTATCCTGGGTTTAAACGGTTCGGGTAAATCAACCCTTCTTCGCATTATGGCGGGTATTGAAAAAGAGATTTTGGGAGAAGCAACACCGCAAAAAGGCATCAAAATTGGTTATTTACATCAAGAACCGCCTTTAGACAATACCAAAGATGTTCGAGGTAATGTTGAAGAAGGCGTCAAAGAAGTCAAAGCCCTGCTCGATCGTTTCAATGAAATTAGCTTGAAATTTGCAGAACCCATGAGCGATGACGAAATGAATACGCTGCTGCATGAACAAGGTGAGTTACAAAATAAAATTGACGCAGCACATGGTTGGGAACTCGATAGGACACTCGAAATTGCAGCAGAAGCTTTACGCTTGCCACCTTGGAATGCCAATGTTGCACAATTATCGGGCGGTGAACGTAGACGCGTCGCGCTCTGCCAATTACTGTTATCGACACCTGATTTACTGCTACTAGATGAACCCACAAACCATTTAGATGCAGAAAGCGTTGCTTGGCTAGAACGGTATTTACATGATTTTACAGGCACTGTGGTTGCGGTTACCCACGATCGGTATTTCTTAGACAATGTTGCAGGCTGGATCCTCGAACTCGATCGCGGACAAGGCATCCCCTTCGAAGGAAATTATTCATCTTGGCTTGATCAAAAAGACAAGCGTCTAAAAATGGAAGAGCGACAAGAATCTGCCTTCCAACGAACCATTAAAGCAGAATTAGAATGGGTGCGATCGAACCCTAAAGGACGCCATGCCAAAAGCAAGGCACGCCTTGCACGATTTGAAGAATTAAATTCTAAAGAATTCCAAAAACGGGCAGAAACGACCGAGCTTTATATTCCACCCGGACCACGTCTTGGTGATTTGGTCATCGAAGTCAATGATGTTTCTAAAGGCTTTAATGACAAAATCTTATTTGAAAATTTAAATATACGCATTCCAAAAGGCGCTATTGTTGGGATCATCGGACCTAACGGTGCCGGAAAATCAACTTTCTTTAAACTCCTAACAGGTCAAGAAAAACCGGATGCTGGCTCAATCCGATTTGGTGAGACAGTTCAACTAGCCTATGTTGATCAATCCCGCGATGCTTTAAATGCAGAAAAAACGGTTTGGGAAGAAATTTCCGATGGCCAAGATATTATGATGGTTGGCCAAACTGAGATGCCTTCGCGTGCTTATGTAGGCCGCTTTAATTTCAAAGGATCTGATCAACAAAAGCGGGTGGGTGATCTCTCCGGTGGTGAGCGTAATCGCGTTCATCTCTCCAAATTGCTAAAAAGTGGCGGAAATGTTTTATTATTGGATGAACCTACAAATGATTTAGATGTTGAAACACTGCGTGCGCTTGAAGAAGCCTTATTAGCATTTCCCGGATGTGTGCTGGTTATTTCACATGATCGCTGGTTTCTAGATAGAATTGCCACGCATATTTTAGCCTTTGAAGATGAAGGACGTATTTCTTGGTTTGAGGGTAACTATACAGATTACGAACAAGACCGACAATTGCGATTAGGTTCAGAAGCACTGACACCGCATCGCATTAAGTATAAGAAATTGAAAACGGTTGCGTAACCCGCCCTCATCCGCCGTTCGAGGCCACCTTCTCCCAAAGGGAGAAGGGATTACAAGGCTTCCGAAAGCCGTTTAACCGCCATAATTTCCATGCCTTCAATGGGTGTTTTGGGCGCATTGCCATACGGAATAATAGCGCGTTTAAATCCATGCTTAAAGGCTTCTTTTAATCGCTCTTGCCCGCTTTGTACCGGTCGGATTTCACCCGATAAACCCACTTCGCCAAATACGATCAAATCATTTGGCAAAGGTCTATTTTTAAGGCTGGAAACAACAGCTAATAACATCGCAAGATCAGAGGCTGTTTCGGTAACACGCACACCACCCACAATATTAACAAAGACATCTTGATTATACGTCACGATGCCACAGTGCCTGTGCAATACCGCTAATGCCAATGCTAAACGATTTTGTTCTAAACCAACGGTTACACGCCGGGGATTCGCTAAATGCGTCTCATCTACTAACGCTTGCACTTCAACTAACAATGGACGCGTGCCTTCTTGGGTTACCATTACAACACTACCCGCAACCGATTCATTATATCGCGACAAAAAAATAGCCGATGGATTATTCACTTCTTTTAAACCGCGATCGGTCATGGCAAAAATACCGAGTTCATTAACAGCGCCAAAACGATTTTTAACCGCACGGATCACGCGAAAACGACTGTCGCTATCGCCTTCAAAATACAACACCGTATCGACCATATGTTCTAATACGCGAGGCCCCGCTAATGTACCTTCTTTGGTAACATGTCCAACAAGAAACAAAGCGGTTCCAGTTTGTTTGGCATATCGTACCAATTGTGCAGCACTCTCGCGTACTTGGCCTACCGAACCCGGTGCAGATTGTAATAACTCGGTATAGAGTGTTTGCACAGAATCAATGACTAACATCTGCGGTTTTTCGCGTACCGCAATTTCTAAAATACGTTCGACTTGTGTTTCCGCTAGCAGCTGTAAACCAAAATCACCGACACCCAATCTTTCTGCACGCAATTTGATCTGTTGTAAGGATTCCTCACCTGTTACGTATAATGCTCTATGCTGTTTACCCAAATGCGCCAACATTTGTAATAAAACAGTCGACTTGCCAATGCCCGGATCTCCGCCAATTAAGATTGCAGAGCCTGAAACTAAACCACCCCCTAAAACGCGATCTAATTCAGATAGCCCTGAAGAAATGCGGTTCTCGTGTTGCGTTGGCACTGCCGCTAGTTCAATCACCTGTGTTTCTTCTAGCCCCGCATAGCCTTTAAAACGAGGGTTTTGATTGGTAGCAGGCGATTTAGCCGTCATAGCGATTTCCGTTAAGCTATTCCAAGCCTCGCAATCACCACACTGACCGCTCCACTTGGGACTAAGCGCACCACATTCCGTACAGGTATAAGACACTTTTGATTTTTGCATTCCCTATTATATCAACTTTTAAGAGAGTTATGCCGATTAAAAAGGTATGGAAGCTATTTCTACGAATCTATTGATCCGTTCTACTCAGCTCACACAGGGTGAGGTGGGCAATGAATATGAATTTATTTTAGATAATCAGCTAAATGTCCTAAAATGGGTAAAATTAAAGCGTGATCGCCCCCAGGTCTTTTATCCCATAGACAGCGGTAAAATGACATTGGAAGGGATGTTATTTGAGCTCAGTCATGTGCGGGTAAATCCGTTACTCGACAACACACGTATGATTGCTAAGTTGACGGATGCACTGACAGATATCGGGGTGACTGTCTGTAACCAACCCCACAAAACTTCAATGGCAATTTGCTTTAAGCCGATGGGGGAGATCAGAGATAACGTCCGGTTCTATCTCAACAAGGAGAGAAAACTGGTCTTCCTCTCCCCCATCACACGACCACGATTGGTTTATTCCAAACCAAAAGCTTAACGATTGGTCAGTTCTGTTTCTTGATCTATCTTTTTCTCAGCAGGCGTTTCTGTTTCAGACATGCGTTTTCCATGATGTTTACCGTGATGTTTTTTACCATGGTGTTTTTTAACAGAGTGTTTTTCAACACGATGTTTGCCATGATGCTTCTTAGCACCATGTTTTTTATGATGTTTGCCCTTATGCTTTGCAGGCGCCTGTGCAGGCTCCGTTGCTTGCTGTGTTTGCTCGGCTGTTGGTTCGGTTTTTTGTTCCGCTGCCCCAAAAGCAACAGGACAGGCCACCAAAGAACCTATCACCAACCCACTGATCAACAAATTTTTCATGGTCAACTCCCCTTGTCTACATTAAAAAAAACTTACAAACATATACGGTTAAACGTAGCTCAAAAAAAATATTTCTTCAACTCCGCAAAGACTTCCCTCTCGTTAAACCCCGTATACAATAAATTTCTTTTAAATGTTTCTTTTATGTTTATGTTTACCATGATGTTTCTTACCATGGTGTTTTTTGTGATGTTTAGCCTTATGCTTTGCAGGCGCATGTGCAGGCTCTGTTGCTTGCTGTGTTTGTTCGACTTTTGGTTCGGTTTTTTGTTCCGCTGCTCCAAAAGCAACAGGACAGGCCACCAAAGAACCTATCACTAACCCACTGATCAACAAATTTTTCATGGTTACTCCCCTTGTCTATATTAAAAAAACTTACAAACATACACAGTTAAACGTAGCTCAAAAAAAATATTTATTCAACTTTATAACTTTATAACTTTAAACTTAAGCGACTGCGCTACGACCCACAAGCCGATTTGTAAGATTTGTAAGGCGTTTGGTCGACCGTATGGTTCGAACCGCCATCCCTACTGCTTTTAATTGACCTATAATAACAACCAATGACTTCCCTCTCGTTAAACCCGTATACAATAAATTTCTTTGCAATAACATATAGTGTTGTGTCGCAATGGGGATTACAACAGCAGGGTATTCTGATCCCTGTGCTTTATGAATGGTTGTCGCATAAGCCAGCGAAAGCTCATCGAGTTCATCAAATTCATAATCAACCAAACGTCCTTCAAATAAAACCGTGATTAAACTGGTTTCTAGATTGATCGTGGTAATAAATCCAATATCGCCATTAAATACTTCTTTATTGTAATTATTAATCGTTTGGATAACCTTGTCGCCTTCAGCATAGGAATATCCAAAGCGTGTAATGGCATTTTTTCCGTTTGGATTAAGACGCTTTTGTAAATCAATATTCAATGCTCTTGCACCCAAACCACCGCGATTCATCGGAACCAATACTTGAATATGACGGATCGGGTCAAAACCAAAACGCAAGGGAATACGCTCGGTTACCACTTGCATTAGTTTTTCATGAATCAGCTCTGGTGTGTCTGCGGGGATCAAATAAAAATCTGTTAATTCCGTAGAAACATCAGGGATTTTAGGCATATGCCCTTGATTCACACGATGGGCATTCACCACAATTTGTGAAGTCTTCGCTTGTCTAAATATTTCAGTTAATCGAACCGTTGGAATTTTCTCTGAATCAATTAAATTCGCTAATACGGCGCCAGGGCCAACAGAAGGTAATTGATCCACATCGCCGACCAACAAAAGGCCTGCATGATCAGGGATTGCCTTTAAAAGATGGTTCATCATTGTAATATCGACCATCGACATTTCATCTATCACAACCAGATCTGCTTCTAATGGATTATGTTGATCTCGTCTAAATCCATGCCCTTGTGGATCAAATTCTAACATTCTATGCAATGTTTTGGCTTCTAGTCCTGTAGAATCGCCCAACCGTTTTGCAGCTCTGCCCGTCGGCGCACCTAATAATACTTTATTCGTTTTTGCGCAAATAATTTTTAAAATGCTGTTTACTAAAGTGGTTTTACCCACCCCCGGTCCTCCCGTAATAATCACAATTTTATTTTGCAATGCCATACGAATAGCCTCTTTTTGTGTCGTTGAAAGTTCTAAACCTGTTTTACTTTCAACCCACGGAATGGCTTTTTCAATATCGATTCCTTTCATCCAGGCAGTTTTATAAAGTGATAATCGCTTTAAATGTTGAACGACATTAACTTCAGCCCTGTAAAAAGCCGCTAAAAATATAAGAATATCATCTTCTACACTTTCTGAAACCAAATGACCTGCTTTACATTCTGTCTGTATAGCATCTCGAATAATTTCTTCTGGAATTTCTAATAAAGCAACCGCACTATCTACCAGTTTATTTAAGATCAACGCACAATGTCCATCATTGCTGCCCTCTTGCAAAACATGACGAACACCGGCTTCAGCACGCACTAACGATTGTCTCGGAATACCCAAACGTTCTGCCAAAACATCTGCCGTTTTAAAACCGATCCCCCGTATATCTAACGCTAATCGATAGGGATTTTCTTGTACTTTGGCAATCGATTGTTGCCCATAGGTTTTGTAAATTCTAACGGCCCGAGCAGTACCGATCCCATGTGATTGTAAAAAAACAACGATCTCGCGGATCATTTTTTGATCTTGCCAGGATTTTACAACACTATCTCGACGAGAAATGCCTATACCAGACAATTCCATTAAGCGATCGGGGGTATTTTCAATGATATCAAAAACCTGCATTGCAAATGCTTGGATTAACTGTTTCGCGAAGTGTGGACCAATACCCTTCACTAAACCCGAGCCTAAATATTTTTCCATGCCCTCTAGTGTCGAAGGCAAAACAATGCGTAAATGATCCGCCTTAAATTGCAAACCATACTCACGATTGGTCACCCAAGTTCCACTACAGTCAATATATTCACCTGGACCCACCGTGCCAGAACTACCGATAACCGTCACTAAATCTCGTTGGCCTTTAGCCTTTACTTTTAAAACGCAAAAACCTGAGTCTTCGCTATGAAACGTTACTCGCTCTACCGAACCACTTAAATGTTCTACAGGTGCTTCTGACATTATTTTCCCTTAGGCGGCGTACAGTAGTGTTTTTGCATTTTTTGAGCATGGATGAGTTGTTTTTTAAGCGTGTTAGATCGTCTAATTTTACAGCCTGCACGTAACTCAGCCTCTATCTGTTTTATTTTTTCACTGGTTTTTTCACAGCGCATCAAACGACGTTCGGCTAAAGCCGCAGCTTTTTCGGCTGTTTTTTTTTGACGCGCCTCTAATCGCATCTTTTTTCCTTGCAGAAGCAGCTGTTTTTGCGTTGCTTTTTGTGTGTTATGCAGTTCCCCTTCTTTTTCCAGCACAATATTCGGATCGGTTGGCTTGTATACATAAGGCAAAAAATCATCGCTCTCTGAAGCGAGTTCACAGCCCCGATCACGAAATTCAACAACGCCATTTTCAATAACACAACGGTAAACACCTGCCAATACAGTATGAGCAAACAGAATGCTAAACATGACAATCAGATATTTTAATAACATCATGATAACCGCCAATCAATTGACGTTTTTTGCAGGCTTTGTAAATACTGATTTGTTTTAGAAAAATGCTTGCACCCTAAAAAACCTTGATGTGCTGAAAAAGGTGAAGGATGCGTGGTTTTTAAAACACAATGCCGATTTGCATGAATAAATTGTCCCTTTCTTTGTGCATAAGCACCCCACAACAAAAAGACAACCCCTTCCATTGTTTCGTTTAGAATTTCTATAACCCGATCGGTAAATTGCTCCCATCCGTGACCTTGATGCGAAGCAGCGCGACCTTGTTCAACAGTTAATACACTGTTTAATAATAATACGCCTTGCTTCGCCCAGTTGACCAAACAACCATGTTGTGCCGGTGGAATTCCCAAATCTGCTTGCAATTCTTTATAAATATTCACTAAAGAAGGCGGGGGACGTACACCCGGTTGTACCGAGAAACAAAGACCATGTGCTTGACCCTGCCCATGGTAGGGATCTTGTCCCAAAATAACCACTTTGACTTGCGGTAAAGGGGCCAACGTAAAAGCCTGAAAAACATCAGCACTTTTAGGATAAATAATCTTTTTTTGATCTTTTTCCTGGCGCAAAAATAAACGCAACTGCTGCATGTAAGGCTTGTCAAACTCTGTGCCCAAAACGTGTTGCCAACTTTCCTCTAACATAGAACGCTCTATATAATCCTTACTCATTCGTATATTATCACAATCATGCTTAAGTTAACTCCTCCAAAAACAGAAGCAGAACTCCTATCCCGTTGCTATCAGCTCAGCGGTATAACGTTTTCTGCCTTAGCGGCGCGTTACCACCAAACCTTACCGTCCTCTCTCACACAGGCAAAAGGCCTGATTGGACAGCTCCTTGAAGTCGCACTTGGCGCAAGTGCAGGCAACCAGCCTGAACCCGACTTCCCTAATCTAGGCATTGAACTTAAAACAATTCCTATTGATACGCATGGTCATCCACGCGAAACGACTTATGTCTGTACTGCACCTATCAACTTAAAAGCAGAAATCGAATCTTGGGAACATTCCCGAGTTCGAAAAAAGCTCTCACGCGTTTTATGGGTGCCTGTTGAGGCAGATCCCCGGATTCCTCTCGCCGATCGCTGTATTGGCAACGCACAGCTTTGGAGCCCTGATCTTTACACCGAAGCCACCTTACGCCAAGACTGGATCGAACTCACTCACATGTTACACCTGGGTCAAACCGATAATCTATCCGCTAAAATAGGGACGTATTTACAAATTCGACCCAAAGCCGCTCATAGCCGCATTTTAAGTCCGGGTATTAATGAACACGGAGAAGAGATCTTGATAAATCCTAAAGGATTCTATTTAAGAACCACGTTAACACAAAAAATATTAGAGTATTGTTATTGCAAGGCCTAACGTGCAAAAGGGTCAGACCTCTTTGCACCAAAAATTAGTTTGTTAACTTTGTTTTTTACATTATTTATCTCAACAATTTATCCAACAATATTGGCAAAAACCATAAAAGTCGTCATACTGGATTCTTTTTTTAGTTTTAAGCAAGTGGAATTACAATATGTCAATCGAAACAAACACAAAAAACGTGAAGCCTTCTGTTGCTGGCAGCGCCAGCGAAACCAAGATTGTGATTACCACGGGTCTTGCCTTATTTGCGATGTTTTTTGGTGCAGGCAATATCCTATTTCCCCTGTACTTAGGCGCTAACGCGGGACAAAACATTGGCGTCATCACGCTCGGATTTTTAATTGCCGGTGTAGGCGTACCTTTTTTAGGGCTTATCGCAACCAGTTTATTTAACGGAAGTTATCACGCCTTTTTTGCCCGTTTAGGAAAAATGCCCGGCTTTTTGTTAATTACTTTTTTAATTATTATTATAGGCCCACTAGGCGCAATACCGCGTACGGAGGTAACGACTTTTCATGCCTTGCAACCTTATTTGCCACACTTTCTGGACAATAATGCTATTTTTAGTCTTTTTTATTGTAGTCTCGTTTTTTTACTGGCTTATCGAGAAGCCAAAGTCGTAGAAATTCTGGGTTTATATTTAAGTCCCGTTAAAATTGTTTCATTTACCGCATTAATTATTTTGGGTTTTATCTCTGTAGAACCGGCAATGACTAGCCCAGCCAGTACATTTCAAGCTTTTAATAAAGCCATTATGAATGGCTATAACACGATGGATCTCCTAGGCGCCTTTTTTTATTGCGCCGTTGCCTTTAAATCTATAAAACAAGCGATACACCATAATCCGGCGCTCAATCCAACCACCCTAACCTTAAAGTCTAGTATTATTGGTGCGGGAATTACCGGTGCTGTTTATATTGGATTTATGTGGATTGCGCATAATCATGCCGTAAGCTTACAAGGGATCCCCGAAGAAAAAATGATTAGCGCTATTTCTATGCTGGTGCTTGGAAAGTTTGGTGCGATATTTGTTTGCGTATCCGTCTCTTTTGCCTGTGTTGCAACAGCACTTGCACTGGCTGACGTCTGCACTATCTACCTTTATAACGAAGTTTTTCATAAACGCGTTTCTAAAATTGCCTGCCTTAGCACGGTGATGATCTTAACGTATTTGATGACGAACATTGGCTTTCAGGGTATTCTGAGTTTTACAGTGCCTATTTTGAATATCGTCTATCCTGCTTTAATTGTTTTGTGCATTTGTAATATTCTGCATAAATGGAAAGGCATAAAAATGGTGAAGCTACCGGTTTTATTGACTGGTCTGGTTTTTGCAATGATACTATATTCTTGAGATTTATTGTTGATGTGGTTTTGACGTGTCGCTAAGCTTAAGGTATTCGGAAACCTTAGTTCGCGCCAGCTCGAATCCATCAAAATTTTTTGAAACTTTAGGAAGAAGTTCTTCTAATCTTTTTACGCCCATACTGTTAGACTGTTGTATCACGTTAGCAGAAGAGTGAAGCTTTAGCTTAGCTATCTGTGTCAAATACTTAAGCGTCTCTGCTTGCTGTTCAATTTTTCGCCATTGCCTGTATATCTCTTGAGAACTTTTTCCCTCTGTGTTCATCTTATTAAACTTAGCTATCTCCCACTGCATGTTTTCATTTGTCTGTTGAATCTTTCGAGAAAGCTTTGCTGCATATATATTCTTTACTGAAGATTCAGACATTTCTTTATATTTACGTTTTGCCTTATCCAATTCGATAGTTTGCTTATTATTTGCATCCTTAATCAAAGGCGGCATGCTCTCAATTTTTTGCAATACCTCATCTGCTTTTTGGAACGCTCTGCTTTCTTCTTTTTTTGCTCGTTTAAAACTTGAAAATCCGGGAAATGAAAAGCGTCCTTTTTTTTGCGGGGGATTGGGAGTGCTCATCGTTTTCTCCTTTTACTAGGTTATCTTTATTGCTAAGTATAGTGCAAACATTTCAAAAAAAGCTAAAGGTTGTTTTTATATACAGTATTTTTATGGGTTAGCAGGACAACCGGACGCTAAGCTATCTTCTTCGTAAAACAAACTATTAAAATTGCGGTGAATGCACAACAGCGGGATACTGACGCGTATACTGTTCACCCAATGCGACAGCACGCATCCGAGACTGTGGTGTCATTCTATCGATTAACCCTTTTAAAACATCGGGGGTTTGATCCATTTGCTCAATGAGACCTGTCTTTAACCATGCATAGGCCTGAGTATCACTCCGCACAATACCCGCGCCATTCAAATATAATAATCCTAATTGATATTGCGCCTGTCTCGCACCTTGATAAGCCGCATTTCTAATCCATATAGAGGCTTTTGCGGGATTTTCTGCTACGCCATTGCCTTCTAAGGTCATTAAACCGACCATGTATTGCGCATAAGCATGCCCTTGCTTCGCGGCTTTATGATACCAGCGATACGCTTCTTCAGAATCTTGATCCATCCCTCTACCAAAATAATACATTTCAGCTAATTCAATTTCTGCCAGAGCAAAACCATGGTTTGCCGCATAGGTATACCAACGATTGGCTTCTTTTAAATCTTTAGGTAACCCAAATCCTGTGGCATAACTGCGCCCTACCCGAAACTCAGCCATAAAAAATCCACTCTGTTTGCTTGCTGCTTTGTACCATCGCATACTTTTGACCATATCTTCCGAAACGCCCCGGCCATCTTGATACAGTATGCCTAACATCAACTGCGCATAGGGTAATCCTGATTCCGCCGCAATCTGATAATGACGAGCGGCTTCTTGCAAATTACGCGCCACACCCCGCCCTGAATGATACAAATCCCCTAATTCGCTTTCCGCACCCGCGACAGCTTGATCAGCTGCCTTGTGATACCAAAAGGCCGCTTGTTTATAGTTTTGTTCAACACCCCAACCATAGCGATATAAATTGCCCAGTAAAAATTGTGCTGGCGCATAACCACGTTCGGCAGAAATCGCAAACCAACGTGCAGCTTCTGCGTGATTTTTGGGGACACTTTCCCCCGATTCAGAAAGCATCCCCAGTTTAAATGCAGCCTCACCGGAACCCTGTTCGACTGCAGAAAGGTAATAAGCTCGCGATAATTTTGGGTCTTTACGCACAAGCCGTCCTTCTGCATACAAATCACCGAGATCCGATAAGGCTTCTGCATTGCCTTGTTTTGCAGCCGCGCTGAGCGTTGCTAGACCCTGTTCAGCACGATGGCGGCTTTTTCCTCGAACCAACAACCATGCTTTTCGATACTCTGCCTCGTAAGATCCTAAAGATGCCGCGTAACTATACCAATAATAAGCCTTTTCACGATTAATTTTAACGCCATGCCATCCCTTAGCATACAGATCGCCCAAAGCAATCATGGCTGTAACATCACATTGATGCGCAGCTTTCTCATACCAACAAACGGCACGACGAATATCTTTTTCTACACCGGTGCCATCTCTATAAAAGTGGCCCATTTGAATTTCTGCATAGGGAAGACCATCTTCAGCAGCTTTAGAAAACCAATAAAAGGCGACTTTTGCATTTCTACAAACAACCCCTTCCCCATTTAAATACATCTCGCCTAAACGGCCAGCAGCAACCGGATCTCCCTGATTTCCACAATACACCAATGCATCGAAGGCTAATTGCTCTCGGCTTTTGCCATCAGAATAAGCATCTTGTTGCTCACTGTATTTAATATTATCATTTTCGCAAATATCGTCATTAGCTATTGTGGGTGGCGTTGGGGGCGGCGCTAAAGGCAAAGTACAAGCCGTCAGTATCAATAGAGCACCACTGATTAGGGGAAAAAATATGTATCTCATAGCGATATAGTATGGCATTGAACATGCTAATTGACTAGTTGAGAGCATGACGATTGTTTGTAATAATATATTTAACTTACTTCGTACTTGTATGCTATCCTGGGCTATTCTATATCTTATGTTCTATACAATTGGAAAATGCTTTCTGACCGCGCTGCACTGGCTTGATCTCGCACTGGCCACTCTTGTACTCTACCTTTTATCTTTCCTACCAAAACACTTTACCAAACCCTGGTACCCCACCCTATTCCAATGCTGGTGTTGGATCTTTATTCGAGCGCTCGGCGTGAATTTAAAACTCCATCAAAAAAATACTTTTCCTTTGCCAAAACAATTTATCCTCATTGGCAATCACCCTTCTGTATTCGAAGATCTCGGTATGCCCGCTTTATTTAAGGCGCGATTTCTGGCCAAAGCCGAATTAAAACATTGGTGGATATTAGGGCGACTCAGTGTTGCTACCCGAACCCTGTATGTTAAACGCGATTCCCGAGAATCACGCAAAGCTGCCAGCGAAGCGCTCATCCATTGCCTTGCACAAAAAGAAAATGTTGCGTTATACCCTGAAGGTGGCTGCAAAGGTCGCCGCATCTATTTGCCCTTTCAATATGGCAGCTTCGACATTGCTATACAAACCGGGGTTCCCATTATTCCCGTCTTTTTACACTACGAAGCGCAAGAAGCCTTTGAATGGCGCACAAATGAATCCTTAGTCCATAAACTCTGGGAAATCTGGAAAAGTCCAAATAAAAATGCCAATTACTATGTCTTTGATGCCATTGATCCCAAAAAGTTTAAAAACAAAGAAGAACTTTGCGGCCATGTTGAAAATCTCTATCTACAATGGCAATCTAAATATCTCGAATAATGTTAGTATTGGATATGACAAATTTTCAAAAACACAATCATGAATGGTATGTTGAAGGGGTTTCGCTAAACGCCATTGTAGAAGCAATAGGCACCCCATGCTACGTCTATTCAAGAGCCGCGCTAGAACAACAGTGGCATGCTTTTAATAACCCCTTTCAAAATCAAGCTCACCAAATTAACTACGCCGTAAAAGCCAATAGTAATTTAGCTATTTTAAATATTTTGGCACAATTAGGTTCTGGGTTTGATATCGTCTCTGAAGGTGAGCTAAGACGCGTCTTAAAAGCGGGTGGCCACCCTGAAAAAATAATTTTCTCGGGCGTTGGAAAAACAAAAATAGAATTAAAAACAGCCTTAGAAGTTGGCGTAGGCTGTATTAACGTAGAATCTAAAGCGGAACTAAAACGCTTAAATGATTTGGCAATGCTGCTGCAGAAAAAGGCAACAATTGCCATTCGCGTCAACCCCGATGTGGATCCCAAAAGCCATCCGTATATTTCAACCGGTCTTCAAGAAAACAAATTCGGGATCAATATCACAGAAGCTTTAGCGCTCTATCAAGAGGCTTTAACACTGCCAGGTATTCATATTCAAGGTATTGCATTCCACATTGGATCTCAAATAACCACTTTATCGCCATTTTTAGAGGCACTTGATAAGATATTGGCATTGGTTGAAAAACTCAAAAGCTTAGGGATTACAGTTACGCACCTCAATGTAGGTGGCGGTTTAGGTGTGCGCTATCAAAATGAAACACCTCCCGAACCCAAAGAATATGTTGCTGCTATACTCAAAGCTATTCAAACGATGCAAAAAAACGAGGAGATAAGTGGTTCCGATTTAATCATTCATATAGAACCCGGTCGCGCCATTGCTGCTGATGCGGGTGTTTTATTAACACGCGTTGAATATATTAAAACACAAGGATCTTTAAAATCTTTTGCAATTGTCGATGCGGCAATGAATGATTTATTAAGGCCTGCACTGTATAACGCTTGGCAAGAAATTATTTCTCTAAACACAAAAACCAATCCTGCCATTCCTGCGCGTACTTACGATATTGTAGGGCCCGTTTGCGAAACCGCCGATTTTTTAGGCAAAGACAGAGTGTTATCTTTAGAAGCTGGAGATTTACTCATGGTTCGTTCTGCGGGAGCCTATGGATTTAGCATGAGCTCCAATTATAATTCCCGACCGCGCGCTGCAGAGATCATGGTGGATGGCGATCGCTTCCAGGTGGTTCGCCCCCGAGAAAATATTCAGGATCTATTGGGTTCCGAAACCGTGTTGACCCCATAAAATGATGCACAATCACTATTTTCGTTATAGGTTTCCTGGTTTACAGATCAAAAATATGCCCAAAACCTGCATT
>JBPOIR010000047.1:0-2856 GCA_052034335.1 Pseudomonadota bacterium
TCTGCCAGTTTTTGACAGAGTTATTAACATCTTCGGTAGTTTTAGCATTTTGACGAAGAACCTCTTTATCCAACTCTGTTAGAGTCTCTCTGTCCGCTATCTTCATCATTACTTCAGTATATGTAGCCATTTGCAATCCTTTCGGTAGAAAAAAAGAAAACCAAGAAACTCCGGCAAACTTCATGAAATCCCTGCGGTTCATCCAAGTAATTTCCTCACTGTTGCATTCGCCTGTGTTTGGTCTGTTAGTTCAGTATCTCCCAACACATGAAACACATTTGGAAATACGTTCATTCCCTGTTGTTCCAACTCACTTAGTACGATAGCGTCATGCAACCTGTCCGCTTCGCCTTTTCGTCTGTGAGTAAAGATACTGTCTATTTCTATTGCGTACATTTGCCCGTTCTTTTCAACAAGATAATCCAACTCTTTCCAACCGGGGACGCCTCTTGGTGCGCCGATAGTGTAACGAAACTCGAACGGGATTCTTTCCTTATCCAACGCCTTTGCGAAACGTTCCTCAATGGCAGACGCTTTCATATCTCGGACGCTTCCAGAAAGTAATTCGGCTTCATCTCCGTTATCCAATCGCGGACGGGGAATTCCTTTAACTGGTGTCCTTATTGGCTTTCGTATTTTAGGTACTTTTACCTTTGGTAACATCATGCCTCTTGTAGAGATAACGTCAGCACGGCACTTTCAGGCTGATTACCCTTCTTCGGACTGATTGGCATTGTTCGCGGGGGATGGATAATAACTTTCCAGCCATGCGCCATTTCATAAACAGAGTTCATATTCACGTATCCGGCAATTCTGGATTCGTCTAAAAGCCAACGTACCAGTTCGCCAGCCGATGCAGTTTTCCCGTTACGGGTATTGATACCGCCAGCCTGCACCTGCATTGAGAATACCATCTTGTACGGCGTCCTAGCATACCCATTCGGTACAATCCCTTCGATGTCAACGGGGATTGAATTATCATTTGTGCATATCCTCAACCGATACGCAAAACGATTACAGGTAAATCCTAGGAAAATATTAGACTCTGGACTTTCGCTCATTATTCCGTAAGGTGTCCAGTTGTTCGTAAAGCAATCGTCGTCTTTTTGAATGTCTATAAATATTTCCTTACCGCGTGTGTTTAGATTCTTGACAGTAGCAGTAAGTTCCTTTATTGCTTTCGGCATGGCGGAGGCAGTCCCCATGTCAATTGCTGGAGAAATCAATACCGCTTCGTGTTGATACCGAGAGCCGGAATCAAGTCTTGGGGCTGCTTTCTTTAGCGGGAGTTCTTGGAAGATTATAGTATCCCCGCATTGTGTCCAAAGACGGTTGCGAGTTCCGGGGCACGTCTGGACTTTAACCATCCGAACCCGCATTCCACTTGCGGGAGCGCGGACGATCTCATGCCAGCCCAAACCGTCCCACAAAAGTACACTTGACCAGCCGGAAGAACCCGCATCAATTCCCGTGAATAACCACTTGATATAAGTATCTCCGTCTGTGTAAACGCCCTCGCGCCCATCCGGTAAGCCTACCGACCTAAAATCATCACCTATATCGTCGTGTGTAGAACCATAGACACGCACAAGGGAATATAACCACGAGTAGTACAAAAACTGTCCGTGCGAAATCACAAAAGCACCATTAGCAGGGTCAGGCGTTTTCTCAATACCTGTCTCAATGGTGTTCATTTGATTCGCGGAGATACCGCCCATCCCGTCCTCGCGCCAAACATAAATAGTCTGGTCTTTCTTTGCAAGGTTTGTAATTGGGAACGCAATCGTCCCTGAGAAAATAGCCGTTGCAAACGTCAAAGCTGTATTCCATGCAATGAACGCACCGGACGATAATAGATTAGCCCTTGATACAGTCGCTTCACCACCTGAACCCGTACCGCCTACATTGTTGATACGCCAGATAATTGGACCGTCAGCGGGGTCATTCGATGCGATAAGTTTATTGGCAACGTTCGTAGACTCTACACTAAGCCCATGACCGGGAGTTGACGCATCCCAACGTAAGTGATTAATTGGTGTAGTTCCCTGCGGAATGTACGCAACGTCATTGATTACTGCTGGTTCACCTGTGCATACAGATAAACTTGACCCAGAAGGGGATACCTGAGTGAACCATTCCGTAGCGTAGATAAGATATTCAGAATCGGTACTAGGTGTCGTTTCCCAAGTCCCGTCAATTGTTAGTTGCGTTGACGTATTGGCGGTAATCTTTTTGGGCTGATTGTTTTTTCCAGTTCCATTCCAGATTTTTATCCACGCATTCACAAACCTATCAGTTGTCCACGACTTTCCAGAGTCGGAAATTGTTGTGGACGTTGCGCTTGTTGCTTTACCTCTATCACCGTTGATATATAGAACAGATGCAGTAGAACCATCGTCCTTACTATCAATGATATACATTGCCCCTGATAGGTAAAAACGATACCACCTCCGATTTACGTCAGATGTGGTAATTCTGTAATACATGGCAACAGACGCGCCCGCCCATGTTGAACCATCAGATGAAGTCTTGCCGCTGGATACACTTGGGTTTACACCAACCTCCCAATGATTGTCTTTGTTATCTGCGGTATCTCCGTACACGTAAATCCAATACGTTGTTCCGCTAGTCAGTGATTCTGTGCTTGTCCAATCGAAAAGCTGATACACAGAAATATAGTCTGTGATGTCTGAAACCGTCTTTGTGACAGTCTGCAAAACAGTACCCCGACTTCCCGAATTATTTGCTGCCAGCTGAACTGGTACCGTCCCCGGGGAACCCTTCCGGCGTATCCATACATACGCCTGGTCTGCCGAGTAAGACGACGAAGCGGAAAACGAACTAGAGATATACAAC
>JBPOIR010000116.1:0-5720 GCA_052034335.1 Pseudomonadota bacterium
AAGATGGTAGTTGGCGTACGATTGATTCTTATGAAATCTTTCACGATAAAATAATGTTAGGAATGCGATACCGGGCTATTTTAGCCCAAGAATTAATGAAGCTGGGGTATGAGATTGTACAAACCTCTGACAAAGGCACCTTTGAGTTAAAGGATTTTCCACCTGAATTAATCAAGAAATTTTCTAAACGTCGGGCACAAATTGAAGCCTATATGGCAGAACATGGGTTATCTGGGGCTGAAGGCGCTAAAATAGCGAATCTGAATACCCGCAGCCATAAGCGTCGTGTCGATTTTGAACACTTACAGTTAGCTTATACAGTAGAGCTTGCAGCTTCTGGTCATAGTGTAGAGTGGTTAAAAGGCTATTGTATTCAAGCTAAAAATCGCGGCCCTGTAAAACCGCCCGATCCAGAAGTTTTGGCCTATGATGCGGTTTTGAGTTCTGTGCGCCATTTAAGTGAATGGCAGGGGGTATTTACCCTAGCGGCTTTGCGTAAATCAGCCATGGCGCTGAGTCTCACGAGTCATTCAGAACAATTCTTGCAACAAGCCATCGATGAGCAATTCAAACACGGTACTTTATTGTATTTAGGCAAAAATTTATGTACCACTCAAAGCGCTCGCGATTTAGAAATCCAGAATATTAGTTTGATGCGTTTGGGCAAAAAACAAATCAATCCTATTTTTAGTTCTAAGGCCGCAAAATTATTAGGCCTACAAACCTTTAAATTAGATCTACAAAAGTCAGCGGCTTTAGCATTTTTATTAACCCAGACCGATAGGCACGTTGCGCTGGTATGCAGTGCTAAAACAGACTTTAAAGCGGTGGTGGAACCTTATTTGCACTTAATAGAGCCGCATTATTTTTACCCTACTGGCTTAACCCAAAATGCCAACAGGGTTAAAAGTTTCGGGGAGGAACTGGGTTTAAAATATACTAAAACGATTACGGGATTCCTTTTTGTCTGTGAAAAGCGTTTAGAAAAACAACCCTATCCTAAAGCTGAAAGACAACTTAAAAACGCCCGTGAAGTTTGGGTTATCGATCCAAAGGCTTCAATCATGCCACAACAGATTTTAGAGATCCAACGCTATGCCCGTCATTTTGGCGCAAGGGTGATTTGGGGTTTAGAGGCACATAGCGGCCAATCTGAGATTAAATCCCTGATTAACCGGGGAATGCAACACTATAAACTGGGTACACACCCTAATAACCGAATGGCGCATTTATGGGTTGAAAAAGATGTTATTTCAATTTTTAAGCATTTTGAGGAAAAAGGGCAAATTACGGCCATTCCCATCCTTCAAGATCGCCTCAAGGCTGCTACTCAAAAATATCTAAGCCTGGGTGCGGATGTCAATTTAGTCGCCTTAACCCATTATGAACGTAATGCTTTAAACCAAGCAGTTAGAGAAGCACGAATTGTTGAGGGGCATTTAAAGGGAGAATCTATTATTTTCCAAACCTTACAACCGATTGCTTTAAGTCTAGAACAGCGTGCTCAACCGCAGTTTTGGCAATTAAACGATATCGTAAAATTGACTAAAGAACATGAAAAACTGAAATGTAGCGCCAACACCTATCTCAGAGTTAGTGATATCCAAGTTCAAAATAAAAAAATCACCTTGGTTGATGATCAGGGAACAGTCTATGTTTTAAAACTGAATCGTGCGGATGTCAAAAACTTGCAATTATATAAGCCCCAAGAGAGAGCCTTGCAAATCAATGATGAAATACACTGGACTCAAACCTATCGTTGTTTGGAGAATAGGGCACATGATCGCCTCAAGGGTGAAAAAGCCCGTGTGATGGATGTCAGCGAGACAGCTGCAACGCTAGTGCTCAACAATCAGGAAATGATCCATCTTAAACGCCATCATCTACCGGATAGCCATTGGGATTATGGCTATGCTTCGCTTTTAGCCAATACACAGCTCAAAAATACGCCCAGCGTGATGGTGTTAAAAAGCCAAACTGAGATTTTAAACTATGAAGCCTTTGCCAAGGTCCTAAGGACGCATACAAACGAATCGCTTCATATCTTTTGTGATGATGTGCGACAAGTAAAAGAAAATCTTTTAGCCTATAGCGGGGAGAAAATTGGGGCCTTAGAGCAAGCGGTGATCCATTATCAGCTTTCAGCACAAAAACTTGAAACTTCTGAACAGTTAATGCAAGAATTTTTTCCGGATTTATCGGAGCGACTGTTAAGGATCTTTAAACAGGAACCCGACATTTTGCAGACAGTGATGGCGGAGTATGAAGCAGAAAAAGCCTCTCTTTTTAAATCCATTGAAGCTTTTGCATTCACAGCAGCTTCAGATCTGCCAGAAGGTATAGTGCTCGCCACATCAAGCGCAGAGATAGCGTCTAGTACACATCGTGATGATAAGACGGTAGATATACAGAGACGAGAAGTGCGTCATATGATTGATTGGATTTGTTCGAAGTATGGAGAGCGAGATGCCGTTTTTTTATTAGAAAATATTAAAAATGAATTATTTAAGCGCTGTGGTTTAAGCATTCCCGAAAAAATCTTGGAAGAAGAACTTATTTTTACACTCAAACAGGGGTTTTTAATACCCGTTGATGGCAAAATGATTGATTTACAACCAGGCTTTGATTTTAGAGAAAGGTTAGTCACGACACGCGAGATGTTACTGTTAGAAAAAGCCTGTGTTCGACTGACCTTGAATGCCCAAAAAGTACGTCAGTCAATTCTTGCTAAAGATGATCCGGCGCTTTTGAGTATAGATCAATCTCAGTTTTTAACCAAAGGTCAAAAATCTGCACTCGAATTAATTTTAACAACAGGTGATGGGGTTGTTGGGATACAGGGGGTAGCAGGCGTTGGTAAGACCACCTTACTTAAAACTTTAAACCAGCATGCTTTGGAGGCGGGTTATGAATTATTGGGTTTAAGCAATGGCACCAAAGCCCGAGAAATTTTACAAGAGGGTAGCCGAAATCCGGATTCTGAAAACCCTTTTCTGCAACTGGGAATTAAAACCATGACCACACGTAAGTTTTTAATCCATTGTGGTAAATTATTAAAAGACAATGAGGCGCTTGCAAAGGCTGAATATGGTGGGCCAAAGATTTTAATTTTAGATGAATCCTCTTTTGCGTCCACGCGGGATATGTTTTTATTACTGAGCTATGCTGCGAAGCTCAATATCCTATTGGTAATGATGGGAGATTATAAGCAATTGTCTTCGATTGAAGCAGGGCGCATTTTTTATGTGTTATTGGGCTCAAAAATGCAATCGGTTGCGATGACTGAAAATGTCCGATTTAACAGTGCAAAAGCGCTCGAAATCATGCAAGCGATTTATAAAGGTGAGATAGGCGATGTTTTAGAAAAATTAGGCATTTCCTTAATAGAAATACCTGAGAGAGAAGAACGTCTTCAATATATCGCTAATTTTTATTTAGAAAATGATGCGAATTCAAGAAAAAAAATCCTGGTGATTACTCCTCTCAATAAAGATAAAGCGTTTGTGAATGATGCGATACACGTAGGTTTAAAAGAAAGGGGAGAACTGACAGGCGAAGCCTTTAAGGCTCAAAACTTAATGCCTCGCAATCTGACTCAACCTGAAAAAGAAAAGATTTATGCTTTTGAAAAAGGGGATTGGATTCGGTTTAATCAGGGTGGGCGCCATGTTGAAGGAAATCAATATTACAAGATTCGGGATCATGATTATTCAGATCAAACCCTATTATTAGAAAAATCAGATGGGAGTCGGGTAATTTTTTCACCCGATCGGGATGTTAAACACGAAAGCGGGGCTATAGAGGTTTATCGCTCAGAAGACCGGCAACTCATGATCAATGAAAAAATTCGGTGGCTTAGGAATGATGAAAAACGCGGGATCCGAAATGGAGAAACGGCGGTTATACGCGCCCTCACTGAAATCAACAATCAGATCCAGATGGAAGTGTTGTTGAAAGATGAGCGTGTAGAAACCCTTAATTTAAGCGAGTGCGCCAATAAACATTGGGATTATGCCTATGCTTCAACGGCGTTTGTTGCACAGGGAGATAGCAAACACCAGACCATCGGTCATGTGCTAGGGGGTACGGTTGGTGCCGATGGCCATCGATATACTCCCAAATCAACTTCAATTGAAGAGCTGCTGGTGACAGTCACCCGAGGCGATAACGTCACCATAGTCGTTGATAACTGCCTAAACTACCAGGAAGCTTTATTGGACAATTTAAACAGCATTTATAAAAGTGTACACGAATATATCGATCCGAACCGTCTTGAAGTATCAGAAAAATTAGCAAAGATGGTTGAGAATATTACGGGTAAAGCTGATTTAACAAAAGATGAAACAGAATTTAAATCTGAAATTATTAAAGGGATATCTCTCAAAACCCAATCTTCAACTAAAAAGCCCTTTTATGATAAAGCCGAGATTATTCGTCAACTCAATCTCGATATTTTAGGGAATGCCAGTCTTTGTTTAGGTGCACCGCTGCACCGTAATGCGCGTGAAGCGCGATGGGGTAAAAAGGCTTCTTTTGTGCTAACACTCTCGGGTACCAAAGCGGGCTATTGGTATGATTTTGAATCCGGTCAAGGGGGTAAGGATTTGATTTCCTTATATGTACATCACTATGGCTCTGACTACGGCCAAGAATTAAAAACCTTAGCCGAAAGTTTGGGGCTCAGCCCTGAAAAGAGTTCAGTTTTTAAAACCTCAAGACAAAGGTTGGCCTCTGAAAAAAGAATAGCGGCAGCAGAAGCTAAACATCAAAAAGAAGTCTTACAACAAGCAAAAGTGGAAATGCAAAAATTAAAAGATGTCCGCGCATTTTACGAAAAATGTGTCCCTTGTGAAGGAACATTAGCTGAAAAATATTTAAGAGAGGACAGAGGTATTAAAGCCGAATTACCCGGGGACTTTAGGTTTTTCGCTAAGGTTAAGCATCGTGATACCCAATTACTGACGCCCGCTTTAATAGTGCCTATACGCAATATCGATAATGAGATTAGTGCTATTGCACGGATTTTTTTAGATCAGACGGGTAATCAACTCAATACCACTTATGTCAATATTTTGGGGGAAGTAGAGAAGGCGACCCCTAAACTTAATTTCGGGGGGATGAAAGATGCCGGGGTGATAGTGAGCAAGGCAAGCGACCCTAAGGCAGGTGTCGTTTATATCGCAGAGGGGATTGAAACCGCTTTGAGTGTGGCGGAGGCGATTGCTCATCAAACCATTTTTGCATCGCTCTCAGTCTCACATTTACAAAATATGCCTATTCCTAGGAACACCCAAAAAATCATCTTATGCGCCGACGAGGATGGTGCAAGTGCAAATTCAGAACGCGCCTTGATTAAGGCCGCTAATCGTTACTTTGAGCGGGGCTATGCGGTTCAAATTGCTTATCCAAGCAGAATGCCTAATTTAGATAAGACTGATTTTAATGATGTCTTAAAAGACGCCGGCATTAAAGGTGTGGTACGTGATTTTAAACATACCATTTCCCTGCAATCGCCTTTAACGTCGGCAAGCTTATTACAGTTAAAACGAGATTTAGAACGCACTAAAGGTTCTTCGAAACCTATTATTCAACAATCCAAGGAGTTAGAACATGAAAAAATATAGCATTCGTACCACCCCCCTAGAAGCCCAATGGTTGCAAAGCCAAGCTAAAAGTCAGGGCATTTTTATAACCGACTATATACGGCATTTAATTGCAGA
>JBPOIR010000052.1:0-13591 GCA_052034335.1 Pseudomonadota bacterium
GGCTCAACCGAGCGCAACTGGCCAGCCTGACGGCCGAACGCGAGGAAACCGGGCGTACCCACCTTCGCGCCCGACTCGGCCAGCGACTGGAACTGATCCCGCTGGCCGACGTATATTATTTTCAGGCCGATCAGAAATACGTCGTGGTCCGCCATCGCCATGGCGAAGCGCTGATCGAGGAGACACTGAAAACCTTGGAACGAGAACTGGGAAACCGGGTGATACGGACGCACCGCAACGCACTGGCGATGGTGGCGCAAATCGCTGGATTGGAGAAAACCACCGATGAGGGTACACAACTGATTTTTCAAGAAATCCCCGATCGGCTGGAGGTCAGCCGTCGTCACTTACCGGCCGTCCGGAAGTGCCTGAAACTTCTCTGAGTCTGGGCGGATCGCGCCTTGTATGTCGGATTTGAGTGGGCTATAGTTCCCGTTCGAAAAAATTCGCCGGGATAGCTCAGCCGGTAGAGCAACTGATTCGTAATCAGTAGGTCCGCGGTTCGATTCCGCGCTCCGGCACCAGTAAAATCAACTACTTAGACCGATTTCAGCAACCTTTCCAAAAACTCCTTGCGTGCTTTTTGCGTGACTCTGCTGAGAAACTGTTTTTAACAAAGTTAGTACTGGCCTGTTTTCGCCTGTACAAACCTTGTTAGATGCTTCCCACAAATTCACCAATTCAGCAGAAGAATAATGAGTCGTAATCCTACTTGATTTATGACCCAGTAAATCCTGCCTATCCTCAAATGAAACCCCAGCCGATCGTAAACGCCTACCAAATGTATGTTTTAGATCATGAACACGTGCAGGTATTCCCGTTAGCTTTCGTGCTTTTTTCCAACCACTATTCAACATATGATGTATCGGCCTTTCTTTATAGACAAAAACATACTCAGGATGTTTCCCTCGTTGCCTTTCTATAACAGCACGCGCTATGCGATTAAGCACAACTAAGCGTTCTTCACCATTTTTAACCCGTTCTGATGGAATGATAAAAACTGAACCGATTTCTGCTATAGGCACTTGAACTTCCCAGTCCCACCGCAATTTGCATATTTCACCGTCGCGGCAACCTGTGTTAACAGCGAACATCGCCATTTCTTGCAAGTGAGGTGGTAATGCAGCAAATAACCGATCTTGCTCTTCCCAATCCAGCGGGTAAGGTTTTCTAGCATCATTTTGGGGTAACAACTTTATTTTAGGTGCAGAACCTAACCAGGTAAGGCCATATTCATCCATCCATTCACTCGCTGCAAGGTTAAGGATATGGCGTATTATCTGTAAACCGTAATTAACGGTACGGTTTTTTACGCCTTCTTTTTGCCTTGTTGTGATGTATGTTTGTAATGTACCCATGTGCACAGATTCCAAAGCTAAATTGCCAATATAACCATCAAGCATTTTTAATCCATCCACATCTGATTTAATGCTGCGTTTATGCCCATTTTCGAGCAAAAATTTAGTTGCTGCTTGCCTAAATAACCGCTTTGGCCTAATGCCATATACCTTTGCTTGGCGAATACTTTCTAGCCGCCGAGTTAGGTATTTTTCCGCTTCTTCGAGCCGACTTGTGCCAGTGCTTTCGCAAATTCTAATTCCGTCGACTTTCTTATCAATGTGCCAGTTCCCATCTCTGTTGACGAGTCCTGACATTCTTTTACGTCCCATACGCTCCTCCTACGCGCCGGACGCCCGTTACAGCACTTATATTGCTCTACCCAGGCATCTAAATCAAGCCTATCGAATGCGATCCCTTGAATTCCTATGGGAATTTCAGAGAGATGCGGTCTCACCTCGTTATTAAAACGGTGTCTATCCATTCCTAAGTAGGTCGGGGCATTCCTCAACCTAATCAGTCGTGGTAAAATAGTATTCATATTTATTTCCTCTTCTATTTCGTAACTTTTCGCGCAAAATTTTCACATTCCGGGGTGCGGCGATCCCCATTCGGGTTATACCCCTCGAGTGCTCTAAAATTTGATTTCGATATTTTCCCCTAGCCAAATACTTTGTTTTGGCCGGCGACTTAAAGTCAGCATGGTATTGCACCTCTATTCTTATATCGTTTCATTTTCAAGGGACTCTCGCTTATCAAACCCATTCTGGCTTTCTCGTGATTGATTACCCTTTAATTCATGCCTATTTCTGGCACTTTTCTTTTTCTTATGTTTTATGGGCGATATTCTTTTTAATTTAAAGCGATTAAAAGCTTTTCTGTCGTTTTCATAACCTTTCATAACGTCCTCCAAAATCCAATTTTCAATACCCTCTACTCTATTGCAAAAAATTGACTCAATTGAGTCAATTTTTTGAGATACGATCCCTAAAGATTCAGAAGGTTGGTGAACATTAAAGCCCTAAACAAAAGGATCATTGTTTGCCATTAGGCTTGATTGCTATGGGAGCAACGGGGGATCGTATGAAGGAACATAAAGACGATATTGTTAACCTGTGGTTGTTAAAGATAAAGAATTTTTTGGGGGGAGTTACAAAAGCTGTGCGATTCTTGAACGAAGTTGAAAAATTAAACGGTGCAGAGGTTTTTGTCATCACACGATCAGATTTCAACAATTGGCTGAACCGAAGAAGTGCTATCCCATACGACTGCATCATTATAATAGTATGTGCAATAAAGATTAACATTGAACATTTTGTGCCTGGAAATATCGCGAATAAAACCGTTGATATATCCGCATTTAAAACGCCGCTTTTTAAAACCCCACTTGAAAATATTATTTTAGACGCCCCGTATTTTCTTCGAGATGTTGATGAGGGTTGTCCTATTATTTTAGATAGAAATTATGATTTAATTTCAGGCCGGTCAAGAATTGAATACTATAAATCAATAGGTGTGAAGCATATTCAGGTTGAAATTATTGCCTGGGATACCCTCTGTTTAAAATATCAAAGCTTTAGGAATACAAGCGATCGTTTTGTATCAAGCAAACGGATTGTGTTTGCAGAGCGTTTAAATCAATTACCCAAGGGCAATGGAGGTCAAGGTAATAACTTACAAAAAAATGCAAAAAAAGATAAAAAAAGGATCGATTTTGATCTTAATTTTTGTCGCAATTGCGACAAATCATCGCTTGTAAGAAAAGAGGAAGAACTGGCTAAATTAGCTAGGCAAGTGTGGGCTTCTAAAAAAATAGCGGAGGGTAGTATTCATGCAACAATCTGATCGGCGGCAATTCATTGCTTTGATGGTGGATATAGGCGAACGGTACAGTAAATGCATTTCAGAGCCATTGACGGGTATTTATTGGCAAGCACTTGCGTGTTTTGAATGGGAGGATGTAGAAAACGCATTGCAAGCGCATATCCATAATCCTGATACCAGACAGTTTTTCCCAAAGCCTCTGGATATCGTGCGATTCATCGAAGGCTCTGGTGAAACCAAAGCGCTCAAGGCTTGGACTATCGTACAAAAAGCGATATGCAGAGTTGGGGTTTACCAAAGCCTTGCCTTTGATGATGCGCTGATCCATGCGGTGATTGAAGACATGGGAGGCTGGGTGCATCTTTGTTCGATGACCTTGGAAGATGCGCCTTTTCGTGCTCTTGAGTTTCAAAAGCGTTATCTGGGCTTTGTTATCCAAAAACCCAAACGATATCCGCCGTATCTATTTGGCATTAACGAAATCGAGAACACTAAAAACAATTATCTGATGAGTGGCCCCTTGCTGATTGGTGATGTTGAAAAAGCAAAAGCCGTGATGCGGGGGGGAGGCGGCATATCGCTTTTGGTGCATGATGCTAAAACGGTTCAATCATTGACAGAAAACTTTGTTCAACCCACTGTGGAGAAAAAATTATGACAACTCAAAAATTATTTTCGCCTATAAAAATCATTGTTAGCATATTAATTTTATTGCACGCTGATTTAACGCTCGCGGTGGGCGCTGATGATTTAAGTGCTGGCGTTACCACAGCTGAAGGCATTTTAACGGGTAGCTTTATGCGACTCATTGTGATTGCAGGCTCTATTTTCGGCGTGATTAAAGCCTATATGGCGAGTAGTCCTCTCCTGATGGGGGGATCAATTGCGATTGGTATCGGTATTAATTTACTCATGACCTGGGTAAAAGCCACTTGGCCCATTTTGATTTAGGAGGAACTTATGGATCAGAATCACATTTTACTCAATCATTTGGATAAACCCGCACGGTTTTTATTTTTTACGATAGATGAGTTTCTCTGTCTTGCAGCACCCACTTTTGGCGGTATGGTGCTGCAATGGGTAACCACAGGTTTTTTATCAGGGTTAATATTGTATAGCTTGATCAGAGCCTTAAAAAAGCAGTTTCCGCATACGAATCTCCGCAAGATTTTTTATTGGTATCTGCCAAATGGCGATCGTGCCTTTAAAATTGCAATTCCGTCTTACATTCAGGAATGGGTATGAAAAGTCTTTTTTTGAAACAACAACTGCAAGCTTTAGTGCGTCAATGCGATTTGAGTTTGCTTTTTGGCTGCGGGATGTTGGGTGCAAATTTATTGCTCGCCTTGGTTGTATTTGGTACGAGTGCCAGAGTTGTGGTAGTCCCGCCTGACTTTAAAGCGTCTCTTTGGACGGAGAAGAGAACTGTCTCTCAAACCTATTTAGAAGAAATGGCCATCTTTTTTGCAAAGCAAATCTTGGATATTACGCCGGCAACCGCAAATTATCAGCGGGAGATTTTGTTAAGACATGTAGAACCGAGTTTTTATCATGCACTTAAAAAACAATTGCTTGAGGAAGCGGATAAATACCACAAAGATAATATTTCAACCAGCTTCAAGCCGCTCTCTGCGATTGTGAATGTGTCCAAAATGGAAGTTTCATTAACCGGGTTATTGAACCAATATGTTTCCAATAAGTTTGTGCAACAGACCAAAGAAGTATACGAACTACGCTTTGTCTACAAAAACGGTCAGTTGTTGATTAAAAGTTTTATTTTAACAGGAGTGCAAAAAGATTAACATGAAAAAATCCATCAGCCAAAACATCGGTAGAAATTTATCTCTGGCATTTTTGTTATCAAATATGTGCATGGATCTATCTCGAGCAGAAACCTACTTCGTTGAAGACAATGTACGCGTTATCGCGCCTATTGCTTTAGATGCCCTCAATCGCATTAAGGTTGTAGATGATCGTATTGCGCAGATTTTTGGGAATGAAGACGCTTTTTCGCTAGAGACCGATGAACAAAGTGGTCAGATATTTATCAAACCGCATAACGATAAACCCTTGGTGATTAGCTTGGTCACCGAGAAAGAAGAAACCATTGACTTACAGCTCATACCCGATGCTACAGATCCCCAAACGATTATTTTACAGCGTTTGGTTCTTGATGCCAAACCTTCGCATACAGAGGCGTCATTTGCACACAAATTAATAGATTTAATGACAGCAATGCATCATCAGATCAATCTCAAAGGGTTTACGCGTACCTCAGCAGCAAAAACGATTGAGATAGATTGCAAACATTTGTCTGTAAAAGCGATAGAACTTTATCAAGCTAAAGGCTTAGAGGGCAGCCTTTGGGTAGTTCACAATACCTCCAAGGACAGCATTATTTTAAACGAAAAACAATTTCTCATCGAACCCGATATTGTTGCAATTGCTTTAAAGCAGCATACCTTAAATCCTAATGAAAGTACTCAACTCTTAATGGTGAAAAAAAATGGATAGTTCAAACTTTGTTAAAAAACGTCAATGGAAAATTGCGGGCGCTTTATTTTTGGTGATCTGCTTGATAACCGCTTTAGTTCTCTATGTGCTCGAGGATAAGCCGCAGATCAAAAAAGAAGCGGAATCGGTTGCTGTGCATATGACAAGCGGTGGTGAGCGTGTCAATGCCGAAGCATTATGGCGGGATCAAATGGAGGATGCGCAACTGGCCTTTAATAAGCAAGTTGAGGGTTTACAAAGCACCTTGTCTGAACAAAGCACAAAAGATGCAGCAAAAGAAGAAAGTATCAAAGCCTTACAAGCCGAATTATTGGCTTTGCAAAACCAGGATTTACAACAGAGCAGAGATCCTGATTTTGGTACAGGAGAAAGTACCGTTAACACTGCGAATCCCAAAGAACGCGCTCCGTTGATAAAAAAAATCACCCTTAATTTAAGTGATTCAAAGCGTAATACCCCGGTTAAAACCATTTTAGATACGATTCCAGCCGGCGCATTTGCGAGAGCGGTGACACTCTCGGGCATGGATGCCTCTTCTGCCATGAATGCATCCAGCAATCCTATTCCGCTGTTGTTACGTTTAATTCACCCCGGTACCTTGCCCAGAAAGTTTGAGAGTGATTTAAAAGATTGCCATTGTACTGCGAGTGGTTATGGCGATATTTCAAGTGAACGCATCCATATTCGTTTAGAAAAGCTAAGTTGTATTGAATGGGCAACGGGTGAGATTATTTCAACGGAAGTGGCAGGTTATGTGGCGGGGCCTGATGGACGCGAAGGCATTAGAGGCACATTGGTTTCCAAAGAAGGCCAATTTTTAGGCCGTAGCGCCATTGGTGGTGTATTTTCAGGTCTTGCCACGCTGGGATCTCCGAGACAACGTCAAGGGACAGTGAATCCCTTTGGATTGGGTGCTCAAAATCCTTTAGGCACCAAAGAATTATTTCAATCCGGCTTTTTAGAAGGCACGGGTTCTGGAATGGATAAGTTATCACAATATTACATTAATCGTGCGGAGCAATTACAACCCGTGGTTCAAGTGCCGGGTGGTCAGGTGGTAGATATCGTCTTTACCGAAGCCGCTAGCATCGGTGACACCCGAATTAAAGAAGCCATCGCTGAAACGCGTGTTAAGGCACGTGAAAAAATCATTAAAAATGCCGTTCACAGCGAAGAAGCTTCGAGCAATCAACCCTTTTATACAGGAGAACATCATGACAATCCCTAAAATACTAGGCCTATTACTGTTCTTTAGCTTAAGCGCTTGTAGCGGCTATTCCAATCAATTTAAATGCAAGGCGCAAGACGGATTGGGATGTCGCTCTATTAGTGAGATTAATGATTTAGTGAATCAAGGGTTTCCAAATTCAAATCCACTGAAAAAAAAGAAAGGCAAGCATACAGAAGATTTTGCGTTAACGGCGTCTCCTGAAAACACACTTAAAATCTGGATAGCGCCCTATCAAGAAAGGGAACATTATTGGGATGAGCAATTTGTGCTCGTATCCACTACGCCTCCCTCTTTGGCTCAATGGCAAACAAAGGATGCACACTGATGGATAAAATCCCTATGCCACTTTCAATAGCGCCTTCACTTAAAGCAAGTGAAGCCTTTTTAAAGCGCTATGCCTTTAGTGATTTATTACCGTATCTGGCTTTTGATGAAGAAAGGGATTTATTTATCAATAAACAGAGCACGGGCTTTGTATTTGAGACCTTACCTCTCATGGGCTCTAGCGAACAAATTGAGCGGCAGTTAACCGGGATTTTTCAACACACGCTGCCTGAAGGAAGTAACCTACAGTTTTTATTATTGGCAAGCCAACGGATTGAACCCTGGCTTACACAGTGGAAAACCGGTCGTTTTGAGCATCCCTTAGCTATTTATAAAACCTTAGCAGAAAAACGTATTCAGTTTTTTGAAACGCAAAATCAGGCGGGGCATGATGGGTTTTGTGTACGGCATTTTAGATTAATTGTTTCTTATTCAGTCCATGACATCCGATTGTCGGAATTAGCACTTGATACACTGGCGCGTTTGCGTCAGCAATTGATGACTTCATTTAAAAGTTTTGGACTCCCGGCTAAAGTCTGGAATGCCACTGATTTAATCCGAGGTTTGGATGAGCTTTTAAATATTAGCGAACGTTTGGATTATCCGAATTTAGTTTGGAATCCTCATCAGGCTATTGATGAACAACTCTTAAGTCCCAGAACCCATTTTTTAGTGGATAAACAGCAATTGTTACAAGAAGACGGTGAGAAATGCATTCGCGTCTATCAAACGCGTGCGCTGCCCACACACTGGTGTTTATCTGAGATGGGGCGTTTGATTGGGGATCCCCTCAATAGTTTATTGCAAATCCCTATGCCCTTTGCTTTGCATTATGGGGTGCATATTTGTGAGGCCAAAACCTTAAAGCTACGACTCTTAGGCAAATGCGCTCAAGTTGAAAATCAAGCCAATTCTCCTTTGGCCAAATGGATCCCTTCTTTACGTCGAGAAGCAGAAGATTGGCAATATGTACGACAAAAGTTTGAAGCGGGTCAACGATTGGTTAAAACCCAGTTTCAAGCTGTGTTATTTGGCGCTCAGAATGGCATCCATTATGCCGAACAACAATTGATCAATATTTTCAGAGCCAATTGTTGGGAATTGGTTCAAGAGAACTTAACCGTGCTTCCGAGCTTTATCAGTTGTTTGCCCATGAGCTGGGGCGAGGGAGCTTATCAAGATCAAACTTTATTGCGGCAAACTAAAACCACCCTTTCACACGAACCCACCAATTTATTACCACTACAAGGGGAATGGCAAGGCACCAAATCCCCTGGCATGTTATTAATGGGTAGGCGTGGTCAAATCTTCTTTTGGGATCCGTTTGATAATGAAACGGGTAATTATAATCTTTGTGTCGTCGGTAAATCCGGCAGTGGAAAATCCGTTTTTATGCAGGAATTAATGACTTCTACCTTGGGACGTGGAGGTCGTATCTTTGTATTAGATGTGGGTAGAAGCTTTGAGCGTACTGGCAAATTACTCGGGGCTGAGCTGATTGAATTTAGCACGCACTCACCCATTTGTCTTAATCCTTTCAGCACCATTCCTTTGGATGATGATGAAGCCATTACCGATGCGCTCGCCATGCTAAAACCCATTGTGGCTTTAATGGCAGCGCCTCTTATGGGAACTAATGATTTAGAAAATGCGCTGATTGAAAAAGCCATTCGTAACAGTTGGAATCATCATAAAAATGAAGCCACCATTCATGATGTTGCCGAAGAGCTTTTGGGTGAAAATAATCCCAAATCCATCAGTCTAGGCCAGATGCTTTATCCTTATACCAAACTGGGTTCCTTTGGTCGCTTTTTTTGCGGTAAAGCCAATATTGATTTAAAAGCTTCTCTGGTGATTTTAGAATTGGAAGAATTAAAAGAACGTAAAGATTTGCAATCCGTCATTATTCAAATGATTATCCTGCAAATCACCAACCAAGTGTATTTAGGTGACAGAAAAACCCCTACCCAAATTATTTTAGATGAAGCCTGGGACATGTTAAGAGCCAAACAAGCCGGTGAGTTTATGGAAACTGCTGCACGTCGTTTACGTAAATATCGTGGGGGTTTGGTGACAGGCACGCAAACCGTGGATGATTTATATGCCACGCCTGGATCACGCGCTGTATTTGATAATTCGGATTGGTTGGCGCTCTTAAGCCTTAAAAAAGAATCGATTGCGCAACTTAAAGCCAGCTCACGCTTAAATCTCGATCCGCACATGGAAAGTTTACTTAAAACTGTGCATACCGAACAAGGCAAATATGCAGAAATCATGATTACAGGCCCGGAGGGCTATGCCATTGGACGCTTATGGTTAGATCGCTTCTCAAGTCTTCTTTATACCACCAAAGCCAGCGAATATGCAGCCATTAAAGCGGCTGAAGCACGAGGGTTAACCCTTGTTGAGGCCATTGAAGCATTGATTAAAGAGGAGCACTGAATATGTTATGCCATCGCACCAATCTTTTGAAAATAGTTTTTACAATTGTGTTAGGCACGGGGATATTTGTTTGCTTAACTTTAAACACCGCTTTGTTAGTGGCACAGAGTAATAGTATGCCCTATCGATATTTCTTGCTATATAAAACAACCCATATTCACAAAGGGGATTATGTTGCCATTATTAATCATCCTGCGCCTGGCATTGGGGATAAGCTATTGACCAAAAAACTGGTTGGTGTAGCGGGTGACGAATTGTGCGTGCATGAGCAAACACTTTGGGTAAATGAGGAGTGGCAAGGTCTTTTAAAAAAAGCACGCTCCAATGGTGAACCTTTAACGCCCTTATCAATATCTGAGATCCCCGAAGGCTTTGGTTTTGTGGCAGGGGCACATGCGCATTCTTTGGATTCACGCTACCAAGAATTTGGGTTGGTGAGTATGCAAAATATCGTTGGGAAGGTTTATCCGCTATGGTAAAAAAATTACTTGAAAATAAACATAATACGCTATCGTATCTTTGTGTATTATTGCTTTTAGCGTTCAATACCTTTGCTAAAGACTTAGGGGTTGTGGGCCATATTTTTGAAATCAAAGAACAGGATATTGCAGAAATTATTGCTTTAAAGCTGCAACGCTTAAATGAGACGGGAGAACTTGCGTTGCACCAGGAAAAAATCTTAAGGCGCGCTCTAGAACAGGTCAAAAACCCAACAGCTGTGGGACTTCCTAATGCTATTGAAGCCAGAACCTTTTTTTACGATCCGAGTATTACGCTAAAAACGGATATTCGAAACCATCAAAATACCCTTATTTATGCCAAAGGCACACGGATTAATCCCTTTAGCTATGTCACATTGCATAACCGATGGCTATTTTTTAATGGCGATAATGCAGAGCATCTCGCATGGGCGAAGGCACAGTATAAAACCGGCGATAAATTAATTTTAGTGCGAGGTTCAGCCGTTGATTTAATGAAAGAATGGCAGGTGCCTATTTATTTTGATCAAAATGGTTTTTTAACTAAAAAAATCGGGATTAGGTACATTCCCGCACAAGTTGTGCAAGAAAAAAAAGGGCAACGCTTAATGATCACAGAAATCCCCCTTTTGGATAAGCAACCATGACTAAATTCATTCTAATGCTTTTGTTATGCACTTTTATGCCTAATGCAGGCGCTAAATGTGTGGGAAAGATGATTAATCCAATAACCGATGTGTGTTGGTCTTGCTTATTTCCTTTAACGATTGGGCCTGTCAAAGTGAATAACAGTGGAGATTTAGTCGATACCTCAAATCCCCGTGGGCCATTGTGCTTGTGTCCTAAACCTCCTTCGCCTGTTCCTATTCCGGGTATTCCGATTGGATTTTGGGAACCTGTGCGCTTAATTGACATCACCCGAACGCCTTATTGCATGGTCAGCTTAGGGGGGATTTCTATCGCGCATTCCATGACCCAAGGCACACATGGGGTCACGGATGCTAAAGCGGGTCAAGAAAATAGTTTTTATCATGTGCATTGGTATATTTATCCCTTAATTTATTGGTTAGAACTCCTGGTTGATTTCCTCTGTTTGGAAAAAGCGCAGTTTGATGTGGCTTATTTAACCGAACTCGATCCGTTATGGAATGATGATGAGATGAGCTTAATTTTAAATCCAGAGGTAGTGCTATTTGCGAATCCTTTGGCGCAGGCCTCTTGTGCCGCCGATTGTGCGGCGGCAAGTGTGGGCTTACCCCTAGACGCACTTTTTTGGTGTGGCGGTTGTCAGGGAAGCCTGTATCCCTTCACCGGCACTGTTGATGCCCACGCGGGTGGAGTACAAGCGAGTTTATTATTAAGTGAGCGCATGATAGCCAAATTACATCGCTCATTATTATTGTGGGGTACTTCAGGTGAAGAAGGGCTTTGCCAGCGTTACTTAATGCCTGTTATTAAAAAATCCCAATATAAATTGCAAATGACTTTTCCCGTTCCCGCTACCCAAAAAGCTTTGGGTTGCCACCCACTCGGTCGCACCAGTGTTTTTTTAGAATCGGGGCGAGAATTTCCCATAAACGGGGAGGATTTTTCTTATTTATTATGGAGGAAACGTTCATGTTGCCTGCTCTAACTTTATTGCTCTTCAGTTTTTTTATTGAGCCTGTTGAGGCTTTAGAAGCACCCACTGAAAGTGAGGCTATTCAAAAAATGCAACCCTATTTAGGCATTGCAAAACAGATGCATCAAGAGGCTTTCATTAAAAAACAACCGGATTTCAGTTGTGCAGCCTCTTCTGAAAGTGCATACGCTAAAAATGAAGTCCCAAAATCAGAGGCAACCCTCTATGTTTTTGTGTCTTTATCGATGCCCAAATTGGCTTTGATTTCTTTAAGCTTGGATGCCGCACGTTTAGGTGCGACACTCGTGCTGAAGGGTTTAAAAGATAACAGCTACAAAGCAACGGCTCAATATCTACAGGAGATGATCCATAAAACAGGTAATGGTTTTTTAATACATCCCGAGCTTTTTAAAGCCTATGCGATTGATAAGGTGCCGACCTTTGTCTTATCTAAAACGCCGCTTAATCATGAACCGCACTTTGATAAAGTGAGTGGTCATATTAGCCTTAATGCGGCTCTTGAAAAAATCGCTCAGGCAGGCGATTTGAGTCAGGATGCAGCCACTATTCTTCTTCTGACAAAGACAGGAGATCTGCCATGAAAATACAAACGCTTTTAGTGATGGTGGGTCTCTCTATTCCGGCTGTGATGATGGCCAGTATGGAGACTGTTTACAACCAAGGTTTGCAAATGGGTGAGTCCTTAAAAAAAGCCAATAACCCCAATGCGGATGCCACAGCATTTTTAGAAGATTCCAAAGGGAGTGCTGTTGAACGTGCGCGAGCAGAAAGTCAAATGACCGTTTCGGTAGACGCACTACAAGAGGCTGCTTTGTCTGAGTTAAAATTAAACGCCGCCGGGCGTTTGGTGGTTGAGTCAGAGCGCGAACGGCCTAAATTTAGCTTAACACCGAAAACCATTATGGGAAGCTGCGCCGCATCGATGATGAAAGATGCGCCTACCCTCATTAAGAATCAAAACCAAAACTGTATAGACGTGCCGGTTCTAGAAGAGACAGATGAGAAAACCGTACATCTTTGCGAAGTGTCCAGAGAACCTGAAATAAAACAGTGCATTCATTATCTACAAGAACCCACGGTTACCGTTATTCCCGCTAAATATTCGCATTATTGGTGTAGGGTGAATAGACATAGACCTGATGATTCGAGCTGTCAGGCCAAGACTTATTATAATCCGGCCAAAAAATATCAAGATGAACAAATTACTGTAAGCGAGGATGTGTGGGTATCACAATGCGAAGCCTTAAAGGCGCTAAAGGAATGTCAATGGGTTAGCAAAACCTGTTTAGAACCCAATGAAACGCGAATTATTAATGAAAAACCCATTACAAAACCCTGTTGGAAAGAAGAACATTACTATAGCTGTCAATATCCTAGTAAAAATAATTGCGAACAATATCATACATCGATGTGTCATCAAATTGGATCGGATTGCCAATTTTCGCATGAAGGAAAATGTTATATCTGGACGCATAAATACGAATGTGCGACTCAACCGGGCATTTTAAAAACAAAAAGAGTGTGCGGTAAAGATATCTTTTGCATCACGGGAGACTGCCATAAAAACGTGTATCAAGGCAGTCAAGATTTTCTGGAAGTCATGGCGCAGTTAAGTATTTTTGAGGAAATACAAACCAAAAATACGCAGTTATCCGAAATTTTTAAAGGCACGGGGGAACATTGCAAGGTGGGTGTCGCAAGTTTTAAGAGCTGTTGTAATCTGGGGGGATGGGGTGTTGGGCTTGGTTTGGCCGATTGCTCCGCTGAAGAAAAAGCACTGGCACAAAAACGTGAAAA
>JBPOIR010000019.1:0-64609 GCA_052034335.1 Pseudomonadota bacterium
CCAATTAAAGACATAATAGCCACCAATAAAACTAAATTGGCGAGCAAAGCAATGTCGGCAATAATACCAAACACACTGTAATAAATCGCCATAAATACCAACACTAAACCCAGGCCAACCGCAACAGAGACCATACCCATTCTAATGTTTTCTTGCCCTAGGCTCGGGCCAATAATACTTTCTTCTACAATAGAAACGGGCGCGGGCAATGCCCCTGCGCGTAATAACAAGGCTAAATCTCGAGCTTCTTCAACCGATAATCCTGTAATTTGAAAATGATTACCCAAACCACTTTGAATGGTAGCCAAGCTGATAACGGATTCTGTGGTCTTATGATCTTTTACCTCAATATAAATAACACCCATGCGCCGGCCAACATTTTCGCGCGTGGTTTTAGCAAAAAGGCTGATATTTCCGCCCAAACGAACACTGACCGTTGGCTCTCCCTCTCTGCCTTGCCCCGTACTCGCACCCGTGACAGCTTCACCCGTTAAAATCGGTTGTGTTTTTAAAAGCACCGGTCTTTGAAAACGATCGAAATAAAGCTTAGAACCCACCACAATCGAATGCCCACTTAAAACATCTTGTAACGGATGCTGATGATCTTCCATCACAAATTTTAGCGTAGCCGTTGTGCCTAAAATATCTCTAGCATACGCGGTATCTTGAATACCAGGGAGTTCGACCACCACACGACTTAAACCCTGACGCTGTACAAGCGCTTCTGCAACGCCTAATTCATTCACGCGGTTGCGCAGTATCGATAAGGTTTGATCTAAAGTTTCGTTTCTAATGGTGAGTAAGGCTTTAGGCGATAAACTCGCTACCAAAAAGAAAGACCTCTCTGATTCAACTCCCCCCTTCATAGGGGGGCTGGGGGGGATGTCCCCCGTGCTAATCGCTAAATCGTGTTCCCATTTTTCTAATACGCTATACGCATGGTTGCGCTCATCCACCGTCTCAAAAAAGACTTTGATTATTTCAGCACTCGGATGCTCTAATTGCTTATAATGGATCTTGGCCTCGCGCAACACTTTTGGCATTTCGGAAAAATAACCTTCCATGCGTCTAGCAATCACCGAAGCCACATCCACTTCCATTAAAAAATGCACGCCACCTCTTAAATCTAAACCTAACTTCATCGGCTTTGCACCAATTGCACTCAACCAATGGGGTGTCACTGGCGCGAGATTTAAAGCAACGCTATACGGACACGACGCCCCCTCCCTACAAAAGCCTTTTGTAATCACATCTTTCGCTTTTAACTGCGATTCGGCATTCGAAAAACGCACAAGAAGTGCGCCTTCTTTTTCAATCGCAATGGATTTGGGTTGCAGTGAAGCATCTTTCAATAACTGCATAACAGCGGCTGTTGTTTCTGCATTAATGCTTTGTCCCTTCAACCCCGAAATTTGTACGGCCGGATCTTCGCCATACAAATTAGGAATGGCATAAACAAAACTAATCAGTAAAATGCTGAGCAGTAAATAATATTTCCATCGTGGAAAAGGTGTTGACACGGCTATTATTCCTTTGTTTTTAATACTGTAGAGGCAGACCGCTGTGTCTGCCCTAAACCAGCGATTTGATCGTGCCTTTGGGTACAGACATCGCAATCGCATTTCTTTGAACAGGCACTTCTACACCCTCCGCAATCATCATCACAAAAAAGTTATCTGATAGTTTTGTAATTTTACCTAAAAGACCACCGGTTGTTACCACTTCGTCGCCTTTTTGCAAACCCGTCACCAATTGTTGATGCTCTTTTGCTCGTTTACTTTGGGGTCGGATAAACAAGAAGTAAAAAATAACGGCAAAAGCCGCTAACATAATGCCTTGGGTCATAGCGCCACCTGATCCGGCATTGACAGCTGTTGATGCGGCGGCTGCCTCAGCGAATGCTTGTGGGGCAACTAAAAATAGTAAGCTAAATAGCGTTATGCTTTGCTGTTTCATATTTTTGATCTCACTTTTCCATAAAAATTAAGAACATATGCTACTAGCCAATGCGTAACGACGCAATGGGGACATTGACCTCGTGGATAGATATGTTAAACTTCAGTCTCATCTCTAGCCGGGATGGCGGAACTGGTAGACGCGCCAGACTCAAAATCTGGTAATGGTAACATTGTGAGAGTTCGATTCTCTCTCCCGGCACCATTTAACCCTCATCCGGCGCTAACGCGCCACCTTCTCCCAAATTGGGAGAAGGAATACTACAATCCATAAGGTGTCGATCTGATTTATTGGCTTTCTGTTTTTGAATACCGTCAGGATATGTTTTTCTCTAAGAAGTTAGAAAAGACTACAACAACAGTGCAGCCCTTCTCCCAATTTTGGGAGAAGGTGGCGCGTTAGCGCCGGATGAGGGTTAATGTCAACAGCCCCTAGGTTATTTAACGCTTGTTTTACAATCCCTTTCTTTAGAATATAACTCTATATGGAAAAGGCAAAAGCAACACAAACACGATTATTGACTTTGTGTCCCATTTGGGATACACTAAAAACTATACAGATAGTTTTGAGGGTTATAGCGATGGGAAATAAAACTGCTTTTGTAAGAACCAGAATTGATCCAATACTAAAAGAAGAAGTTGAATCCATGCTGCACGTATGGGGCATTACAACAACCCAGGCAATCGACATGTTTTACAGTCAAATTAAACGTACCCGAAGATTTCCACTGGATTTACATTTTAATGCAGAAACAGAACGGGCTATTAAAGATGCAAAGCAAGGAAAACGAGTTAAAACCTACAAAGATTCCAAGGCAATGTTTAAGGCATTGGGGATGTTACCCAATCGTCGGGCGCCTGGCAAGAACATCAAAAAACGCATTTCCTCAAAACTAAAAAAAGAACCAGGTAACTAACCTTTATGTTAAAGCCACACTCTCAAAATAAATTCTAAAAAGATGTGAAAAAAATGAAGAGACGCGGCAAGGATTTGAAAAAATTACAGGTTATAATGTCAGCATTGATTGAACAAAAACTTTTAGGAGCCAAACATAAGGATCATACATTATTGGGAGAATATCATCATTGTCGAGAATGCCATATAGAGCCTGATTGGCTACTTATTTACATTATCGAAAAAGGCTCTATTACCTTTATTCGTACCGGAACACACTCAGATCTCTTTCAATAAATAAAAGTAGGAGTCGGCTGATAAGCCGGGTTCTGTCGTGGACAGTCATTCCTCTAAGGCCATTAATCACTCAATGGCTCAAGCGACCTACCCGAACCCAGTGCGGGCCGCACTATTAGGTTCCTATTTGGTCTTGCTCCAAGTGGGGTTTTCCCTGCCGTTGCTGTTACCACCAACGCGGTGCGCTCTTACCGCACCTTTTCACCCTTACCTTAATAAATTAAGGCGGTATACTTTCTGTGGCACTTTCCGTAGGCTCGCGCCTCCCAGGCATTACCTGGCACTTTGCCCTATGGAGCCCGGACTTTCCTCTCTGCCCCCTTTCGGAAACAGAGCGACTGTCTAGCCAACTCCTGGTTGCAAGAATAACGGTTATAGGCCATCATGTGCAACCTTATTTCATGCTAAAATATTTTTATGGCTATAACGATGCGATTAATCAGAAGTATTCATAAACAAAACGGCAGATTATCTCTAATCCGTTATCTCTTATTTTTTGTCTCTTGTTTCTTACCACTTACTGTATTCGCGCTTCCTCCTAAAAATCTTGAGCCAATTCTTGTCAAACTCAATGCAGATATTCAAAAACTTGTACAAAGCAAACAAATCCCCGGGTGTGCAGTTGCTGTTGTCTATCGCAACAATGTTGTGTTTATGAACACCTACGGTGTTAGGATGGTTGGCAAACCTGAAAAAATAGATGCAGATACACTGTTTCAATTAGGCTCTGTTTCTAAACCGATAGCCGCAACACTGGTGTCCGTATTAGAACACAAAGGATTGCTGAAACTGGATGATCCCGTTACCCATTATTTACCAAATTTTTCCTTAAACAGTAATCAAGCAAGCCATGCATTGCGGGTTAAGCATGTTTTAAGCCACTCAACCGGTGTACCGCGCGCTGGGTTTAATAATTTGATTGAAGCGCACACGCCTTACGATCGTATTTTAGAAACGCTTCAAGCAACACGCGTAAGAACACCTATGGGTAAGCGCTATGATTACCATAATGCAATGTATGCTCTTATTAGCGACATTACTCGCTCTGCAACACGTCTGCCCTTTAAAGATGCTCTGCATGCAAATTTATTACAACCCCTCAATATGACTCGAACCTCTGCAACACTGGGAGGGTTAATCAATACACCCAATCGCGCCACGCCGCATACACGCGGTAATCGCGGCGCTTTAACCCCTTCAGACACGTATTCTAAAGGATATTATGCTGTTGCACCGGCAGGTGGCATTAATTCTTCCATTAAAGACATGTCTGTTTTTTTAAAAGCGCAAATGGGTGGCTTTCCCCAAGTGCTGAATCATAAAATGCTCGCGCGTATTCAAACGCCACAAGTCGTAACACCTTGCACGCTGGGTCCTAATAGCGGGCCTCCGAATATGATCAAAAATGCACACTACGCCCTCGGTTGGCGTGTGGTCGATTTTGATCATCATAAGCTTGTGTTTCACGGCGGTTGGGTGAAGGGCTTTACAAATTTTATTGCATTTATGCCAGACCAACAACTTGGTATCGTTGTGCTCCATAATAGCGAAAATCGATTTTCCGCTAAAACTGCTGTCAAGTTTTTTGAATCTTATTTATATATTCCGCGTCATCCATGCAATCGTTTAAAAAGCAAAACGAAGCTGATATACCAAAAAAATAGACTGATTCGACGTAAGACAACAACCTTCGTAAAGTGTCCTAAAAAAACAATCGCTAAAAAGCCTAAAAAGAAAGGCAAAGCGCCTGTTAAACGATTAGCCGCTGTGTAAAAATACGTCCAGCGAATTCAAGGCTGTTTAGCCCCCTTCATAGGGGGCCGGTATTCCCGAGCGATAGCGAGGGGATATCGGGGGGATGTGGGGCATGTTTGTTGTGTCAGTCGCCGCGTAAAAACAATGCAATATTATATAATACCCCCTTGCTAACACCTGTTATTTTTGCGGCTAAACCCGTCGCCTGTTTAACGGACAGTTCGGATAGCAAAATTTTTAAAATCTGAAGCGCCTCAGGTGGAATAGCGTCTTTGATCGGTTCTAGCATTTGACCTGCAACAAGCACCACAAATTCTCCGCGCTGCTGCATCGCGTCTGATTTCACCCAGTTCCCTAATTCCGATAATGTGCCCCTTCGAATGGTTTCGAAGGTTTTGGTTAATTCTCGCGCGACAACCGCTAAACGCTGTTCACCAAAGCACGCTTGCATCGCCTCTAAAGTCTCGAGTATGCGATGCGGCGCCTCAAAAAAAATCAAGGTGCGTGTTTCTGCTGCCAATTTTTCTAATTGTTTGCGCCGGGCGGTGGCTTTTGTCGATAAAAAGCCCTCAAATACAAATCGATCGGTTGGCAATCCACTGGCAGAGAGCGCCGTTATAATGGAACAGGGCCCTGGAATAGGCACCACCTGAATACCTAATTGATGCGCTAATTGCACTAAATGGTAACCCGGATCGCTAATTAAGGGTGTTCCGGCATCTGAAATCAATGCGAGCGTGTGGCCTTCTGCTACGAAGGCTAATAACTTCTCTGCTTGTTCGCGTTCGTTGTGTTCATGTAAAGCCACCAAGGGCTTTTCAATGCCTAAATGTTTAAGCAGTCCTAAGCTATGGCGCGTATCTTCCGCCGCAATCCGATCGACCACCTTTAAGGTATCTATTGCCCGAACGGTAATATCTCCTAAGTGGCCAATCGGTGTCGCAACAATGTACAGTTTGCCTGGTGTTGTCTGTATGCTCATGTTTTACTTCATCCGCCCCATCCACCCTTCGGTGAGGGAAATTTGTATTTTTCAAAAAAATAAAGTACCTTGAAATCTATGGAAATACCCTATTCAAGATCTCGTTCTCAATATCTATATCCTGCCGTCTTCGGTTTTATCCTCTGCCTCATGCTCTTAGCTGGATGCGAAACTAACTTTCGGCAATCTGGCACTTCGTCTAAAAAAACGCCTAGGGATCAGTATAACCTTTCTAAAGGCGGCGGAGGAAACCCACATATAGCATTACTTTTGCCCACTAAAGGACCTCATGCAAACGCTGCCAAAATTGTGCGCGATGGATTTTTAGCCGCGTATTATCAGGCAAAACAAAATCACCCCTCCGATACCGAAGTGAAAATGTATGATACTTCGAGTCAATCGGTAGAAGCAGCTTATCAAAAAGCCTTATCTGAACAGGCGACCCTCATCGTAGGACCATTAACCAAGTCCGAGGTTCAGGCTATTGCAAAATTACAATTAGATGTTCCTGTATTAGCCCTAAACACGATATCCGAAGATAAGGCATTTCAGCGAAATCTCTACCAATTTGGCTTAATGCCAGAAGATGATGTCTTTGCCATCGGCGAACACGCCCTTCGCCAAGGACATCAAAGATCGCTCATATTAGCTCCCAACAGCGAATGGGGACTACGCCTTGCAAACACTTTTAAACAATTCTGGACATCTCGTCATGCAACCGTCGTCGACATCAAACTTTTTAAATCGCCTGCAGAACTCGACTCGAAAATCCGTGAGTTGCTACAAGTTCAAGGAACAGCAAGACGCACCGATGTCGATATGATCTTTATTGCAGCAAGCCCTGAACTCGCACTACAAATTAAGCCTTTATTAAATTTTTATAACGCAGAAACGCTACCCGTCTATGCAACTTCATCCATTTACTCAGGAACGTCCTCACCTCATAAAGATCAGGATTTAGATGGCATACATTTTTGTGATATGCCTTGGGTTTTAGCGCAGTCTTCCGAGATGCAAGAAGCCCATCGCGCTCTTCAAGAATTATGGCCCAGTAGTGTAAACGCATCTCCCCGATTTTTTGCGCTGGGCATGGATGCTTATCAATTAGCCATCCAATTAGGGAATCCTGAAAGATTCTCTGCCAGAAGTACCCCTGGATTTACAGGCGAACTTCAGATAAACCCATACCAACGAATACAACGAGGTCTTGTCTGTGCCCGATTTGAACAAGGCGTCCCCGTCCCCGATTAATACGACGGGTTCCGAAATTGAAACACACGTCTCTACATACCTGCAAAAAAAAGGATTCCATCTACTGCATCGCAATTTTCGCTGCCGTCTAGGCGAAATCGATTTAATTGGCCTACATCAAAATCAACTGATCTTTGTCGAAGTTCGATTTAGACGCAATACCGCCTATGGTGGCGCCGCAGCCAGTGTTGATTTTCGTAAACAACAAAAATTAATTAAAACGGCACGATTTTTTTTATTAAAATATCCCAAAATGGCAAACTGTGCTTGTCGTTTTGATGTGGTTGCCGTTACACTAAGACATGAAGCGGATCATGAATTAGAGATAGACTGGATCCAAAACGCATTTTGTTAATTTTATACCCGTAGGGGCGGATCGCAGTAATCGCCCTCGCTTGGAGAAACAACATGGCCGAGAACCGAATTTTTTCGAAACTATTATTACTCACGCTTATCGCCCCTCTATTACAGGGTTGTATCGCGGCAGCCGCAGGTGGGGCTGCAACAGGTACTGTCATGGTTACCGATAGAAGAACCGCTGGCACCGTTATGGACGACAAAACCGCCGAATTTAAAGCCATTCATGCCATTAGCCTTAATAAACCCTTATGGAAGCAAAGCCATATTTCCCCGATTAGTTACAACAATGTATTATTGCTGGTTGGGCAAACCCCAACGGAAGAATTCAAAAGAGAAGCAGAAGAAGCCGTCAGTAACATACCTAAAATACGTCGTATTCATAATGAGCTGACCGTTGCCGAACCCATTTCGCTTGCAACGCGCTCTCATGACAGTTGGGTGACAACACAAATTAAAGCCAAACTCGTGGGTAACAAAGAAATCAGCGCGACACGCGTTAAAGTTGTTACCGAAGATAACATTGTCTATCTAATGGGTTTAGTCACACCGCAAGAAGCGGAAATCGCGACAGAAATTGCGCGCGCCATTAATGGTGTAGAGAAGGTGGTTCAGATTTTTGAGTATATTTAAGGCACTTAAATTCCCTGCGCCTCACCTCACCCGCCCTTCGGGCACCCTCTCCCGCGAACGCCGGAGAGGGTAATGAGCGCTACGCGCGTTTTATTTAACAACCGTTAAATGCGAACGATCACCTGGTGGTCGTTTCCCGGGTTTTTTGTCGGTTTCTTTAGTCTCGGTTTTCCCTTTTTTAGATCCCGAAGGCGGTGAAGTGGGTGCTGGCACGCCTTCTTCTTCCTCTGCAAAAACCATTCCACGACCATTTTCTTTGGCATAAATCGCCAATATTGAATGAATGGGCGCGTATACGCGTCGAACCCTGCCCCCAAATCGCGCTTGAAATTCGATTTCGTGATCCCCTAACCGCAAACCCTGAACCGCATTAACCGCAATATTCAAGACAATCTGCCCACCATCGACATACTCGTCTGGAACTTCAACATTTTCTACACCCGCATTAACAACGATATGCGGTGTACAACCATTATCGACAATCCAATCATAAAAGGCTCTAATTAAATACGGCCGTGTCGATGTCATCATTTCTTAATACTACGCATAGCTAACTCAACCTCGCTTAAACTCGCCACAAAAGACGGTCGTTGAAATAAACGTTCTGCATAGCCTAGCACGGATTTTGCCTGTGGTGGTAATTCTATGCCTAACAGAGGCAAACGCCATAATAAAGGCGCAATACAGCAATCCAATAAAGAAAATTCTTCGCTTAAGAAAAAAGACATTTCGTTTAATATGGGCGCAACGCTCGTCAGACTTTCTGTTAGCTCTTTTCGCGCGTCTTTAACTTCTACAGCCTTTTTAACGCCCAACAATAAAATTTTGTCCATTAAAGAATACCAATCTCGATTTAGCCTATACATCATCAACCGCGTGCGCGCGCGCGCAATCGGGTAAACGGGCATTAAAGGCGGATGCGGAAACCGCTCATCCAAATATTCCATAATCACTTCGGATGTATACACAACCAAATCGCGATCGAGCAACGTTGGTACCGATCCATAGGGGTTTAATTGATTCAGTTCTTCTTTAATTTTTTCCGACTTAATATCTAAAATATCAACGGTTACCGCTTTTTCGGCTAAGGCAATCCGCACACGATGGCTGTAAGGATCTGAAGACGAATACAAAGCCATCACCGCTCGCCGATTAGTCGCTATAGACATTTATGAACATCCTTCCAATATTCTCGCTTTAAAAGATAAGCAAAAACGAAAAACACTCCTAAAAACAAAAGCACCCATTTACCGATGCTCTCTCGAACCGATTTCGTGGGTTCCCCTGCATAATGGAGAAAGTTCACCAAGTCTAACACAACCCTATCCACTTTTTTTTGTCCATCCGGCTCTAACAATAAGCGAGCACGTAAGTTAAACAGTGCATCGGGCATGGCCACATCGGGAAATAAATGATTATTCACCCCCCAGGGTCTTTTTTTATCGAGATAAAAAGAACGTAAATAGGTATACAGCCAATCCACGCCGCGCAAACGTGCAACCAGTGATAAATCGGGTGGGGCCACACCAAACCAATTAACCCCCTCTTCTTTAGTCATTGAACTTTGTATCGTATCAACCAATCTATCGCCTACAAACATCAAATTCGCTTTAACCGCTTGATCTAATACTTTTCCTTTCGAATCAACAATCCCAATATCTTTTGCCATTGTGCTATATCGAATATATTTCAGACTATGGCAACCCGAACACTCATTCATAAAAATCTCGGCACCGCGTTGCAAAGAAGCCAAATCGCTCGGATCAATATGGGCTTTATCTAACACATCTTCTGCTTCCAGAGCTGCGTACGCCACGTTTGTTAAGGGTGTTAGCGCAAAAAACGTTAAAAGCACTAAAAAAATCAGGAAATAATACGATATTTTTTTTGTTTTCATGGATCTTGATAACCCCTTGCCACTATCTAGTTACCCTGTCTGGTTCGGGTTTTACTTTATCGAATGTCGTATACAGCGGCATTAATAAGAAAAATAAGAAATACACGATAGTGCTGACTCTCGCCACTAAAACCAAAGCAGGTGTTGGCGGATGTGACCCCAAATATCCCAAAATGACAAAGCTAAATACAAACAAAGTCAATGCACTTTTATAATAAATGCCACGATATCGAATGGATTTTACAGGGCTTCGATCTAACCAAGGTAAAAAGAAAAAGACCATAATAGAAGCACCCATGGCAACAACGCCTAATAATTTATCGGGAATAGCACGCAAAATGGCATAGTACGGCGTCATATACCAAACAGGCGCAATATGCGTAGGCGTTTTTAAAGGATCGGCAGGTTCAAAATTAGGCGGCTCTATAAAAAATCCACCGACATCGGGACTAAAAAACACAACAGCGCAAAAAATCACTAAAAAAGCAGCCAAGCCCATTAAATCTTTTACGGTATAATAAGGATGAAAAGGTATGCCATCGAGAGGGATGCCCTCTTTATTTTTGTGCTTTTTAATTTCAACGCCATCGGGATTATTCGATCCCACTTCGTGTAATGCCAAGATGTGCGCAACAACCAACCCTACAAAAATAAGCGGTACGGCAATCACATGCAGCGCAAAAAAACGATTTAAGGTAACACCTGTAATATTGTAATCGCCTCTAATCCATTCAACTAGCGCTTCTCCCACATAAGGAATAGCACCGAATAAAGAGGTGATCACTTGCGCACCCCAAAAGGACATATTGCCCCAAGGCAATAAGTATCCAAAAAACGCTTCGGCCATTAAACACAAAAATATAAACATACCGAAGATCCAAACGAGTTCTCGCGGTTTTTTATAAGAGCCGTACAAAAGCCCTCTAAACATATGCAAATAAACAACAATAAAGAAAAAAGAAGCGCCTGTAGAATGTAAGTAACGCAGCAACCAACCCCAAGGAACTTCGCGCATAATGTATTCTATAGAATCAAAAGCACCTTCCGCAGTGGGGGTATAGTTCATCGTCAGCCAAATACCCGTCACGATTTGATTTACTAAAACAAAAAGAGCAAGTGATCCAAAGTAATACCAAAAATTAAAATTCTTAGGCGCGTAATACTGTGCTAAGTGCTCATTCCACAATTTCGTTAGGGGAAAACGATCGTCGACCCACCTCATTAAAGACCGCGTGACGGATCCCAGTTTTGTCATGCTGCTACACCATCGGTACCGACTAAAATAACGGTGTCGCTTACAAACTTATAAGGGGGAACCACCAAATTTAAGGGCGCTGGCACCCCTTTATACACACGTCCTGCCATATCGTATTTAGAACCATGACACGGACAAAAAAAGCCCCCTTCCCAACCCGGTTCGATGGATCCTACTGTTGGCTTATAAAGTGGCACACAGCCTAAATGCGTACAAATGCCAATTAGCACTAAAATATCGGGCTTAATGGAACGATAAACGTTATCGGCATAGGCAGGCTGTGTGGATTCTTTAGATAGGGGATCTCTCAATTGCTGCGTTACTAGCGTTAAGCCATTTAGCTCTTCGTGCGTGCGATGCACAATAAAAACCGGTTGACCTCGCCAAGCAACGGTTATTTTTTGTCCGGGTTCGATTTTGCTAATATCCACTTCAACAGGCGAACCTAAAGCGCGGGCTTTTACACTGGGCGCCCAAGAAGCGAGAAAAGGAAAAGCAGCGCAAGCAGCACCGATGCCACCAATCACAGAGGCTGTGGCTGTTAAAAACCGTCGACGTCCGGTATCCATTTCGTCTTCGTCGACACGCATTTTCATTAACTCCTTTGTCTGTAGGGGCAACGAAGGGCGGACACAGGGATCCGCTCCTACAGGTAACGCAATTACAACAGCCGATAGTACCAGAATTTCAGCGATTCTGCATAGCGCAAATAAACACTTTGCAGATTGCATTGAAAATGTTATACACTGCAAAAAAGTCTTATGTGATACACGGCTTTTATTTGTTTTGTTTGAAAATTGACTATTTTAGTAGGAGAATTTAGGTGAAAAAGAAACTAGCATTACTCGCTGCACCTTTGGTGCTTTTAGCCGCTTCAGCCGCCACAGCAGAAAGCCGTTGGTTGGGTATCACGCCTTACCTGGGCGCAGATGCTGAAATTCGTCATATGGATTTCCAAAAAGGTTATGGTGGTAACAACATTAAGCATAGCCTTCCACAAGGTAATCTCTATGCTGGTCTCCGATTCAACGAATATGTGGCTGTGGAAGCGGGTTATGAAGCAACAAAAAGAAAGACCACATCCAGCACCGATGGAGCAGGTGTTGTTTCATTTGGCTTGCTAATCCCAGCCTTAACCACCCTTCAATATAATACGGTAGCCCAAGCAAAAGCTTTTCATGCAAACTTAGTAGGAACACTACCTATTTGCGAGCTTTACCGCCTGGATCTTATAGGTTCGATTGGAATTGCACGTTTGAAAACAAAAATCGTCAGAACGATTGTGGCTGTCGATGGTATTCCATTCCCTGTCAACGACCCGGATGCCGTCGACAAATTTGTTAAAAAGAAAAGCATCTTACGTTTAGGTGCTGGTCTTCAACATATGATTAATTGTAACTGGGGCCTTCGTGCAATGCTAAAATGGGAGAATACGAATAAACTTAAACTGATTAGCCAAACACACCCATTAGACTTATCTGTCAAGCCAAAAAATAGCTTCATTTATAGCCTTGGGGTGTTTTATAACTTCTAAAAATAAAGCCTCCACAGAAAATGGGCAATGATTTTGTCATTGCCCATTTTAGAAACGAAGAGATACTCCAAATTTACCTCTTATAAAGACCTCTTACTTTGATAACCACCGCCGCAGGTGTTGTAGCGACTTGTGGAGCTGCTACATAAGTAGCGCTAATCCCCTTTTCTAATAGCTCTCTGTAAGCTGCCTTTTCAGGAGCAGGCACTGCAACACCTTTATCATCCACAAGAGCATCAACACCCTTTAGAATTACCTGCATCTGTTCTCGGCGCTTCTGAAGATCAGGTTCCTTCTCAAAATTATCACTACGATAACGATCTGTTGCCCATGCTGCTATTCGCGCTTTTTCTTCTCTTGCTTTTTGTTCCGCCTCTTGCTGCACTCGCACTGCTTCTGCTGCCTTTTGCGCCGTTTCTGCTTTTGCTTTTGCTTCTGCCGCTGCTTTTTGCGCTGCTGCTTCTGTTGCTGCTTTTTGCGCCGCTTCTGCTTTTGCTTTTGCTTCTGCCGCTGCTTTTTGCGCTGCTTCTACGGCGGCGGGATCCTTTGGTCTTGCATCTGCCCTTGCTTTTGCTTCGCTTGCTAATCTTTTTTCTAGAGCTATTAGGTCTTTTTCTTGTTGATTTACAATCGCTGTCTTATTTGCTACATCTGTTTTCAGTGCGGGTTGCCGTAGGCCATCTATACCAACAAAAGTGCCAGCCAGCTTTGCCCGGGCTTCTCTTGCTGCATTATCTGCAACCTGTTGCGCTCTTCTGTCTTCTGCCGCTTGCCGCACTGCTAATTGTTGTGCTGTTTCGCCTGCGTTCGCCTTTAGTCGAACTGGTACGGAAATGCCCTTCGCCTCCTCTTCTGCATCAGTGAGAGTGTCTTTCGCTGACTGGAGATTTTCTTTTGCTACTTCCAGCGCTTCTGTTGCTATCCTTATTTCTTCATCTGCTTTATTCTTTACTTCTTCCTCTATTCTTTCTGCTTCCGCTTCCTCGGCTTTTGCCGCTGATGCTGCAGTTGAACCCAATTTATCAGCTAATTTTTTGATTTCTCCTTCTAATTTTGCTTTATAGCTAAAATCTGTCTTTTCATTTAACTGCAAAGCATAAAGGATTTCTTTTTTTTCTCTATCAAGGTGCCATAGATCTCGTCTGTAGCAATAACTCTGCTTACTGTAATCGTTAAGGTCCACACCAAGTCTGTTGCTGTCCCCAAGCTTTACTGTTATAGCCATCTCCTTTTCTTTTAGCGATTTTTCTAATCGTTCCTTTGCGCCAAGCCGAACTTTTTCTAGATCCATATGCTCCTTTAACTTTTGCTCAAAGTAAGCTTTACGATCGCTAAGCTTATGCATTCTCATAGCTGCACTCAATTGCGGAAGAAGTTTTGCATCTGCCTGTTGCTCTGCTTTTATTTTTATCTCATCTTTTTCGATTTCCAGTTGCTCTTTTTTTACTTGTTGCTCTCTCTTTACCATCAGGGCTTTTGCTTTAGGGTCGTTCGCCAGTTTTTCTGTCATTTTGTCGAGCGCGAGTTCTAGAATCGCGCGTGATTTCCACGAAAACTTCCGAGAATCTGAATTCAAATTTAGCTTCGTATCATCTCTTACGTTTGCTAGGTGTTGAGACAACTGAGTTGCTTCTGCATGGGTTAATATTGGATACCGAACGACAGCTTTATCAGGATGGAAATGTTTTTGCGTTATTGCGCTATAGATTTTACACGCTTCCTCAACATCTGCCTGATCTTTGCCAACCCTTTCCCATCCTGGCGCATCTAAGCAACGGCTTAGCAAATCTGGAGTTAGACTAGAGTTTTCTAACTTATATTTTGGAGCTGGTTCTGACAAGAAACAACGTGCCATTTTTTCTGCAAGCTCTCGCTCATCCGCGGTCAATAATATACTTCCCAACCCTGAGTCAGAGCACCTAAGTGAAGGATTATCAGCGCGAAATCTCATATCAATCTCCTGATTAAATTGCTTGGTTTTTAAAAATTACTTTCATTATCAAATGGTTAAAAATCAGAATTTTTACTTTATGGCTGTCAAAACTCTAATCAATATCATCTAATAGCTACTTCACTCCCTAACACAAGTATACATAGTTAGCAAACAAAACTCAACACTGTATTTTTAACAGCACTTATAAATTTTTGCCTTAAGAAAACGACGGCTAACCCCGCTCTGCCCACCCTTTCAGCAATATAATACCTTGTTAATCCGCTTTGGAAAAGGGGGTCGACGAGAGAGCTTTGCTCGCTTCGGCGGGAAGGAGGATTTCACTGGCTGGGGGACTAGGATTCGAACCTAGGTTAACAGAGTCAGAGTCTGTAGTCCTACCACTAGACGATCCCCCAATCGGGGTAGCAATCGCCTTCTCCCGTTTGACGGGAGAAGGTGGCGCGCAGCGCCGGATGAGGGGGGACCCCGCAAAAAGCTTATCGTTTAGAGTACTGAGGTCTCTTACGTGCACCATGCAAGCCAACTTTTTTACGTTCGACTTTTCTGGAATCTCGCGTCACAAAACCTGCTTTTCGCAATATTCTTCTAAAGCTGGTAGGAGAACTCTCCGATGTGTCTTCAGTGGCTTCTTCACCTTCCGTTGCTTCGACTACTTTTGGCGGATTAATATCTTCATCGTATTTAATCAAAGCACGGCTAATCCCATGCCGAATCGCGCCCGCTTGTCCCATAATACCGCCGCCTTTCACGGTAATAACGACATCAAATTTATCGCTGAGTTCAATCAACTCTAAAGGCTGTCGAACAACCATGCGTGCGGTTTTGCGGCCAAAATACGTATCTAAACCTTGTGTATTAACCGTTATGTTACCTGTACCAGGTCTTAAGAAAACCCGTGCAGTCGAAGTCTTACGACGACCAGTTGCATAACATTGGCGTTTTTTGGCAGAAGCTAAACTCTTTTTTGCTGTTACAGTCATATATTTACCTAGTTAAATATCTAAAATTTCAGGTTGTTGAGCAGAATGTGGATGAGCAGCGCCCGCATAAATTTTAAGTTTACGCAACATCGCACGTCCTAATGGATTTTTAGGGAGCATCCCCTTTACTGCAAGCTCTATTACACGCTCTGGACGGCGCGCAACCAAGGATTCGAAGGATTCTTCCTTCAAACCGCCGGGATAGCCACTGTGATGATGATAAAGCTTATCTTTGGTCTTTCTACCAGTTACTCGAATATCACCTGCATTTATCACCACGATACAGTCTCCCGTATCGACATGCGTTGTATATTCTGGCTTATGTTTACCTCTTAAACGTCGAGCAATTTCGCTCGCCAAGCGTCCTAAAACCTTACCCTTGGCATCGACTAAAAACCAAGCATGCTGGATTTCTTCGGACTTTGCACTGAATGTTTTCATTAACCTAGGTCCCCAGTTAGAGAATCAAATTACACAAATAAAATACTTACTTTAGGAACAGGCCTCTGTGCCCGCCCAACAAGAAGAGGCATCATACAAAACTATGAATAAAAATACAAGGCGTAAAAAGATAGACTTGAAAGTCGGTAAAAAGCACGCGAACAAAAACACCTCTTGCTACAAAAACGAGCAAAAGCGACCAAAAACGACAAAGAATGCATCTACAATTGACTTCTAAAACAGCTCTGGGGTAGCATGATCTCGATCTTAGGACATTTATCCGCTTAATCGTGGTTAGGTTAGCAAGACAAAAAGGTTATAGTACTATCAAAAGCGTGTAAAAAACCTTGCTGAACGCAAGCGTTATGCCTACACTAGTTTATGTTTGATTTTTTTAAGGAGCATGACATGGCCGCGAAAAAACGCAAGCCCACTCGTACAGTCGCTAAAAAGGCAGTGAAAAAAACCACCGCCCGAGTCCAAAAGAAACCAATGGCAAAAAGCAAATCCTCTAAAGTAACTGCAAAGAAAGCGCCTATTAAGAAGCTTTCGCTCTCAAATGTTGATAAAGCCTTTACCAAAGGGCAATTATTTACCACTTTGGCTGGTTGCACAGGTTTACAGCGAAAAGAAATATCCACTTTATTTGATGAATTGGGTACTGTTATTGCTGCACACCTGAAGAAACAAGGTCCTGGTCAATTCACCATTCCTGGCCTGGTTAAAATCAGCGTTAAACATAAACCTGCAACAAAAGCACGCAAAGGGGTTAATCCTTTTACGGGCGAAGAAATGATGTTTAAAGCCAAGCCTGCACGAAATGTTGTCAAAGTAAGACCTTTGCAACGCCTAAAGGCTATGGTCTAAAAACCTAGGCTGATAAACCAAAAAGGGCAGACATAAAAATCTGCCCTTTTTGCTTAAGGGCAGAGACAGCGGTCCGCCCCTACGCTTGTTTGTTAATCATAATGTGCGTTGGAAAGTGCTTAGGGATCTTGTTCATTTTGTAGCGCATGCGTTTTCGAACCCCATAAAATGTAACGGCTAATACTCCGCACATCCCAGTAATCCAGGCCATAGCAACCCTAGGGTTTTCTAAAAAAGTAGCACATTGATAAAATAAAACCGCCGTGATGTACGCAATCCCCGTGGTCCAAACCACAGAAAATAGCGCCCAAGAACGATTTAGCTCTCGCGCCATGGTGGCAACCACCGAAACGCAGGGAAAATACAATAAGACAAACAAGAGATAAGCAAAAGCCGCGGCAGAACTACCAAATCGATGGTTCATCACACCCACTGCTCCGGCGCTATCTTCCTCGCCTCTCGCTAGGCTCTCTAAATGCGCTTCCTCTGCATATAAGGTATTTAATGTACCAACTACGACTTCTTTTGCTAATACCCCCGTCATTAATCCCACCATTGCTGGCCAGTTATCGCCCTTAATACCCATTGGGGCAAATATCGGTGTCAGCGCCCGCCCTGCATTTGCTAAAAAATGATTCGTTCCTGCTTTATTCTCAACCACACCTAAAAGCGCAATCACCGCACACAATGGCACAATCAATGATCCCGCTTTTAAAACAAAATGCTTTAGGCGCCGCCAGGTAGAAACACATAATGTCCCTATTCGAGGCCATCGATAAGCGGGTAATTCAATAACGAGACTCGAACCTTCACTCTTTAACAAGCTCGAACGCAACGCAAAACCCGTTATTAACGCAACCGCGATCCCAATTAAATACAGTCCAAAAATAATATTTTGCCCATTTTCTGGGAAAAAAGCGGAAACAAAAAGCGCATAAATAGTAAGCCGCGCTCCGCAAGACATAAAAGGACTCATTAAAATTGTTAAAATGCGCTCACGATAATTCTCAAGTGTTCTTGCCGCCATTACAGCTGGTACATTGCACCCAAATCCGATAATCATTGGCACAAATGATTTTCCAGGTAACCCAACCCATCGCATCACGCGCTCCATCACAAAAGCAGCGCGTGCGATGTATCCCGAGGCTTCTAAAAAGGAAATAGCGAACAACATGACCGCAATCACCGGAATAAAGCTTATTGTCGTTTTAAGCCCTTGCCCTACCCCAAATGCGATCAAACGAATCACCCAATCGGGTGCCTGCAAATAGATAAGTCCTTCGTTAACGTAATCAATGAAGAGCGTACCTGCCGCAACTTCAAAATAACCCTTTAATACGTCACTTGCCTCTATAGCCGCGCTAAAAACAAAATACATGCAACTAAAAAATAAGGGAATCCCTAAAAAGCGGTTCAATACAAGGGTATCGATTCTGTGTGTCCAAATTGTGCGCGTCTTATCATGCATTTTGCTATAGACCAAATTCTAAATGAGAATTGTTTTCATTATCGAAGAAATGAATCGAACCGTCAAGCATATAACCCAGGAAACCGTGCATATGCAGGTGTTTTTATACTGGATGCCAGGAATACTTAAAAAACCTATTAACAAACAGAACAAAAATACCCGCTTATGAACTAAACTTAAACATATAACAATATAATGGAGGTCAAAAAATAAACGACGATGAAAAAAGATAAACAGCACTCAAACGCTAAAATCGTGATAGAAGGGATTACCCAAGATGGAGAATCCTTTAGACCCAGTGATTGGGCTGAACGGATGAGTGGAACACTTTCTACCTTTAGGAATCATCGTATTTTTTATTCTCCCTTGCTACGACCTTCTATACAAAATGAACATAAATGCCTCGTTTTAGATAAGTCTTTAAAAGATTCCAACCCCGCCTTATATGAACATATCCTTGAATTTGCGCACAAAAATAAACTTAAAATTTGTGGCGAAGAAGAGGCTAATCAAGATCCAGAAAAATAATCGGCTATACTAAAATAAATGACAAATACAATGGAATATGACGTAATTGTAATTGGCGCGGGTATGGCGGGGCTCTCGGCTGCACAACATCTGGCAGATTTGGGTCATACTGTTCTGGTGCTAGAGGCCAAAAATCGCGTCGGTGGGCGTATTCATACACAGAAAACAGGCGATGGCATCCCCATCGACATGGGCGCCAATATGCTTGTAAATCCCGGCACGACAGAACGCCCTAATCCTTTAATACCGTTAATCCAGCAGCTCAATCTAACAACAATGCCCATCGATTCCATCGATTCGGCAACGTTTAATGCAAAAGGCTATTTTGAAAATGCGACGAAATGGATAAATGAAGCAAAACGATTCCCTTGGAAAACATGGCCTTCTTTAGGAGAAATTCTAAAAATACAAAACTTACAGTTTCATAAGAACCTAAAACCAAACAGCGCTGAATTTATAGGTAAGCAAGCGCTTATCCATATGATCGAACAACATACCGGCACTTCGCCACATAACGTCTCGCTTTTGGAATTGATGGATTTTGATACAGATGCAAAACCCCATAATTCTGATGGTTCTCCCGAATCTACAGAAGCGACATTTATCAACGGTGGCTATCAACAATTACCCGAGGCTATGGCAAAAAAAGCAATCGCGACAGGCAAGGTTAAAATCTTGCTAAACACACCTGTAGACGCTATGCATTATCATAATGATGATACCACACAGGTTATCGCGACGAATGGTGAAAAATATGCCGCAAAACGTGTATTGTGCGCTGTTCCTATCGGTGTTTTACAAAAACAAGGCATTCATTTTTTCCCCGAACTCTCCCCTGAAAAACAACAATTAATCAAACATCTCAAAATTGGATTTCATAACAAAGTTGTATTGGAATTTAAAAAAGTTTTTTGGCCGGAAGCTGCCCACTTTCTTTTTCCAGGCAGCAAGAATTATCATCACTTTCCTGAATATCTTAATTTGTTTCACTTTTCACATCAAACACCTGCTCTTGTTTGCCATTTTTATGCATCAGAAGCTTGTTTTAAAGAAAACTCAGATGATCACATTGTTGAAAAAGCATTATTACCACTGCGAGAGACTTATGGCAAAACGGCTATCGCTTTAAAAGATGCTTTTGTAACCCATTGGGAATCTGATCCTTATGCTTTAGGCAGCACCTCTTGCTATGGTCTTCAGTGTGAAAGCGGAGAACTGACGAATTTTGAGAAACCAGAACAGGGCGGATTATTTTTTGCAGGGGCGCATACACTTGCCAATAAAAATCGCGAGACTGTGCAGGGTGCTTATCTTTCAGGCGTACGCGCAGCGCTTGACATCAACCACCACTTGAAAAATGAGGGATTACGAGGACGATTACCTCGGTCCGCTCCTACTTAAACCATTCATTATTCCGATCGTACAACCTCTATCCCCCTCGGCACCAGAACTGTGCGATCTGTTGCAAAAGAAGGTCGAATCGGTGTTAAGGTCATTACCCGCTTCTGCGCTAATAAGACATATCCGCCACCAAAAAATGGCCAACACCAACGTCCCACTTTTTCTAACCATGCTAAACGCTGTAAGATAACAGGGTGTGAAATGGGTGGTCTAAAAAAATAACGTTTGACTTCTAAAACATCAAATCCCAATAGAGCCAACCAATCGTTTAAGCGTGTGACCGAAATAAAATGACCATCCCAAGGTACACGTTTTATATAATGCACACACCATCGCCACAGTCCCCAAACACTCCATGGATTAAAATTAGAAATAATCACATGACCTTCCGGGATCAAAACACGAAAGGTTTCACGTAAAACTTCATGGGGATTTTTTATAAAGGGTAAACACTGCGCCAAATAAATGAGATCAACGCCATCCGAAATAATCGGTAATTTATCGTGTCTTGATCTTAAAGTACTACAGGTTTCAGAGAAGCTTGCAAAGGGATGGATCGCAACACGATGCATTATAGCGCTGTCTTGTACGCATTGTAAAAAAACCGGCTCCCCCAATACCAACAAATGATATCCAAACAATTGGGCTAGCATTTTTTTGACTTCTCCCTCTTCTGACTTTAAAAAAGCCATTCCCAGAGGGGAGTCCCACCAGGCACGTAGACGTTTCCAATGCTTAGATATATTCAGCATACTTGCTTTTTCCCCTGACCTCACCCGGCGCTACGCGCCACCCTCGTGACCGGTTTGTATCCTAATTGTAACTAAAGCCAATTTATATAGCACGCGCAGCGTACATTGCTGGCTGATCATTTACCCGGTTGACGAAATCTGCTTAAGCCCGTAATTTAACTCTAATGATAAATTTTCAAAACAAGAGAATTAAGTTTCTTAACTATATATTTATATTGTCCACCTTGATCATCAGTTCAAACCTCTGTGGATGTGATCGCGCAAACAAGACTCAAAATACTTCCAAAAAACAAAAGACGCCTTCTGAAAATCACAAACAACTTTGGAATCGAATCCGAGATAATTATGACATCTCGCCTAAAGCGGTAGAAACACATCAACAACCCCAAATCCAAAAATATGTCAAACTCTATACGGAAAAAGAAAAAACATTGGCAAAAATAAGCACTCAAGCAACCCCTTATTTATTCCATATCGTAGAAGAACTCGAACAACGCGAGATGCCAGGTGAATTAGCTTTACTGCCCATGATAGAAAGCGCTTTCCGACCAGAGGCAACTTCGAACCGAGGCGCTGCAGGTCTTTGGCAATTTATTCCCAGTACGGGAAAGTACTTTGGATTAAAACAAAATGCTTGGTACGATGGACGTCGAGACATTAGGGCTTCGACCAGCGCTGCTCTGGATTATCTCGCGTTTTTACACGAAACATTTGATCATAATTGGATGTTAGCCTTAGCCGCCTATAATGCGGGTGAAGGCACTGTTCGTCGTGCGATTAAAAAAAACTTAAAACAAGGAAAACCCACCTCTTTCTGGGATCTCCAGTTACCCAAAGAAACACGAGAATATGTCCCTAAATTTTTAGCCTTAGCTGAAATTATTGGACAACCTGAAAAACACGATATCCTACTACCCGAAATTGAAAACAAGCCTTATTTTTTACCCGTTCTCTTCAATAAATCCTTAAATTTTCAACAAGCAGCAAACTTAGCGAATATTCACATCACAGAGTTAAAGCGATTAAACCCCGGTTATAAACGTTCGCGCATTCATACCAAAGCCTCTCCAGAATTCTTATTACCCATTGCGAATAAAGCAATATTTGAGTACAATTTTGCGAATAAAGACAAAGGGGGCAAATCTGAATATGAGCATTGAAACTTCAAACAGCATTGAGACACCCCTTCAAGTATTTCGTTCTAAAGTTGAAAAAAAATTGCTGCATTACACGGGCAAGGCGATTGCAGACTATAAGCTTATTGAAAAAGGCGATAGAGTCATGGTTTGCCTGTCGGGCGGAAAAGATTCCTTTACGCTACTTTCTCTGCTGAAATTACTCAGAATACGGTCTGGCAATAAATTTGAATTGTTTTCTTTCACACTGGATCAAGCACAGCCCGGATGGAACGATATCGCACTTCGTGCTTTTTTAGAAAAACAAGGTATCCCTTATGAAATTTTAAATCGAGACACTTACTCGATTGTTAAAGAAAAAATCCCTGAAGGTAAAACCTATTGTGGACTTTGTTCACGACTCCGGCGCGGTATTATTTATCGATACGCAGAAGAAAATGGGTTTAATAAGATTGCACTCGGACACCATCGCGATGATCTGATCCGTTCGTTATTAATGTCGATGATGTACAATGGCGAAATTCGCTCTATGCCACCTAAACTATTAAGCGATAGCAAAAAAAATATTGTGATCCGCCCCATGGTTTACTGTCAAGAAAAAGATATTATTACCTATGCAAAAGAACGAAAATATCCGATTATTCCTTGCAATCTTTGCGGTGCGCAAGAAAATCTCGTGCGCGTAAAAATTAAAAAACTGATCGATGAATTGGCGCTAGATAATCCAAAAGTGCCTAGCAATTTGCTCAGCGCACTGCAAAATATTAGCCCTAGCCAATTGATGGATCATAATCTGTGGGACTTTAAGGGTCTGAAAATGGGGTCAAATCTAGACGCCGTAATTTGACCCCTTCCTGCGACTGCCAACAAAGCCTTCGTATACGAATAACGACTGATATTGATCCCATTCTAATATTCAGAAAACAAACTCCATATTCTCAAGGCCTTGTTAATCCAAAATCTAACCACTCTGTTTGTTCTGCAACAAACTGTCACAAACTGACAGTTTGTTGCATAAAAATAAATACAGACTATATTTATAAACAGCTTTATATAGGGAAGTGAGATTTGACACCCAGACTTGTCAATAAGATACAATATGCATTGGTGTTCAACAGTGAACGGCAGTTTTTCGAATACCAGCGGAGATTAACGTGGCATTAATTCTTGACCCTATAAAGAAAGCATTTCTCAGCTTAACGAAAGCGATGGATCGTTCTAAACAGAATCCGGAAGACCTTGAAGTTCGCGATGCTTGTATACAGCGTTTTGAATATACCTATGAACTCAGCATTAAGTTTATTAAACGTTATATCGAAACAGAAAATCCCTCTCCTGAAAATATTGATCAGATGAATTATCGTGACTTTCTAAGATTGGCAGCTGAAATTGGCCTCATCGAAATAGTCGAACTTTGGTTTCAATTTCGAGAAGCACGAAATATAACGAGCCACGCTTACGATGAAACAAAGGCTATTGAAGTTTTTAACGTTATACCTAGCTTTATCCAACAAGTAAATTATTTATTGGAAAAATTAGAACAACGAATCAATCCATCATGATCATTCTAAACGAACAACAATTAAAAATTGTCCACGATATTTTACAAAAACACGTACCCGAAGAAAAAATAATGGTTTTTGGGTCTCGCATCACAGGAACAATAAAGCCCTACTCGGATTTAGATTTGTGTATTATGGGTACACAACCCTTATCCCTACAACAACTCGGTGACTTACGGGAAGATTTTTCTGAATCTGATTTGCCGTTCCGGGTTGATATTGTTGAATGGACCACCATTACACCCGAATTTAAAAAAATAATTGAGGCGCATTGTGAAGAACTTCCGCCACCAAAAATATCTATACGAAATTAAGACTACAGCTTTATTTCTTCTTTTTTGCGAATCGCATTAATCGCTGGCGTTTATAAAGCTGCCGCGGCGTTAGAGTATTCCGACGTCCCGCAAACGGATTTGCACTGGTTTTAAAGTCAATACGTATCGGCGTACCCACTATTTTAAGATGCTTTCTAAAGGTATTGATCAAATACCGCTTGTAGCCTTCGGGGACGTGTTCGGTTTGATTACCGTGAATAATAATTAATGGTGGACGATGCCCGCCGGTATGTGCATAACGCAGTTTTATACGTCTCCCCTGAAACATCGGTGGAGGATGTTGCGTAACCGCAATTTCCAATACCCGATTAACCTCAGCGGTTGATAGCTCTTTAATCGAAGACTGAAACGCTTCTTGTACCGAATCAAATAAATTGCCAACCCCACTGCCGTGCAGTGCGGAAATATAATGCACTTTTGCAAAGTCTGCAAATTTCAATCTGTAATTTAAGGTCTTTTTAACATTCTCTCGATGCTCAGCCTCTAAACCATCCCACTTATTAATGGCTAATACTAAAGAACGACCGGTTTCTAAGACAAATCCTAAAAGCCCCAAATCTTGATCTGTCACGCCTTCTTTAGCATCTAAAACTAAAATTACCACATGACAATCTTCAATCGCTTGCAAGGTCTTAACCACTGAAAATTTTTCAACCAGTTCTGAAACGCGTGATTTTCGCCGCACACCTGCCGTATCAATAATGGTATATTTTTTGCCCGCACGCTCTAAGGGAATATAAATACTGTCTCGTGTGGTGCCGGGTTGATCAAATACAATCACGCGATCTTCACCTAATAAACGATTCACTAAGGTTGATTTTCCCACATTCGGACGACCTGCAATGGCAATTTTAATGCCACTTTCTTCAGGATTTGTTATCTCAATTTCACTTAACGGCGGAAATGGTAAAAAGATATGATCAATCAGTGCAACAAGCCCACGCCCTTGGCTAGCGGCTATGGGGATAGGGTCGCCCAACCCTAATGCATAAAAATCAGCTAAAGCAACGTCCGGATTTAAACCATCGGTTTTATTCACAACACAATAAACGGCTTTTTCTTTAACACGTAGTTGCTGCGCAATGGTTTTATCTGCTGGCATTAATCCACTGCGCCCGTCTACTACAAATAAAACAATGTCTGCTTCGACGACCGCTTGCCAAGACTGATCTTCCGTCAGCGTGTCTAATTCTGCTTCTTTTGACCCTAAGCCCCCGGTGTCTATCGCAATAAAGGGTCTCTCCCCTATTTTGCCTTCGCCATATTGGCGATCTCGGGTAACTCCGGGTAGATCAACCACTAAAGCCTCACGACTTTTCGTTAATTGATTAAATAACGTGGACTTGCCCACATTAGGGCGACCAACAATCGCGATAACAGGAAGCATTTTTAATTCCCCCGAGAAACACCCGAGTGACTAGGCATTAAAGCTGCCACTTTTCCGCTTCGACCTAATACATAGACAATATTATCTTTTACCACCAGAGGCGCTTTAATGCCTTTACTGTCAATGAGATTTTGGGCTACAAAAGCACCGTCATTTCGCGACATCCAATGGAGATAACCATCGTTATCACCAACAACCACAAAGCCGCCTACAATAGCTGGTCTAGACAACTCTCTGCCCATTAATTCCGTTTGTTTCCAAATCACATCGCCTGTTTTTCGATTCAGCGCCCACATAACACCATTGGGATCCGACAAAAATACAGCATCTTCGGAAACTGCAATACCCGAATAAGAAGATAAAGCACGCTCCCACAACGTTTCACCGGTATCGACCATCATGGCAGCTATTTGCCCTTGATAACTGACAGCGTACAGTCGATTATCTTTAATAACCGGATCAGCACTGATATCCACCATTCTTTGAATATCCGAGCGGCCCTTAGAAATAGCCAATTCTCGCTCCCATTCGGGAAAACCATCCATGCGATGCAGTGAGGCTAATTTACCATTCGAAAATCCAACAATAACATGATTATTCAAAAGCACGGGACTACTATTCTGTCTTAACATCAAGGGAGGGGTTTGAACCGAGTAACGCCACCGCTGTTGTCCATTTTGCGAATTCAGCGCAACGACACTGCCATCCAAACCATGAACAAATACCATACCAGAACCACCCACGGGCGCGGCCATCACAGAACCCGTTACCTTTGCTTGCCATAAAAAAGTTCCGTTCGACAATTGATATGCCAAAACTTTTCTATCATCTGTGCCAACTAACACGTGTCCTTCAGAAATCGACGGTCCCGCAGTAATCTCGGCTTTAGTAGAAACAACCCATTTTTCGGCACCTGTTTCGCGATTTAATGCCAAGATCTTTCCTTTGCTATCCGCAACAACAATTTCAGATCCTGTAACGGCTAAACGCAAGTTTGCGTCAGACTTACCACTGCCAGAACTTTGAGTATTTTTCCAAAGTAGCTTAGGGAACATTTTGTTTTCTGATAATTTGGGTAATGGACCCTTCTTAATCAATTCGGGTTGTTTATCAATTGTCGTACAACCCGAAAGCCATAAAACCCCCAATGCCAATATCGTATAACGCACTGTGCGCATATTAAATTCCTCTTATATAAATCTATAAATCAATCTGCTAAATTTACCATTTTGCCCAAATCCGCTTGTTTTAATTGCAAGCGTGTAATGGGAACACCCGGTTCTGCCGCTTCAATAGCCGTTTGGTAAGCCATTCGCGCTTTTGCTTTATCATTTTGCATCAGATAAATATCGCCTTTGGTTTCTTCAAACATCAATACAAACCCTTTGGGAACCTGCTTTTCGGTTAGAAGCGCTAAGGCTTCTTCTGGCTTATTTTGATCAATTAAAACACGCGCCAATCGCACTCTCGCAATCGGCTGCGCTGGCCCCTCTGCTTTTATTGCAAAATTTAAATGTGTTGTTGTTTCTTCCAGATTATGTGCCTCAAAAGAAAATTTGGCTAACAACAACGCTGCTAATGGCGCATACGGCGTTTTTGGATATTGCGCTACAAGCGTTGTAGCCGTCTGTATCGCCTCAGCTTTATCTGATTGTTGACTTAAAGACAATAATTTATCGTAAACAATAGACGCTTTTAAGGCGCGTTTCGATTGATAATGGCCATAAAACTGCATCCCACCATAGGTAAATAAAAACAAAACAAATAAGGTTATCACCCATTTTCCGTACTGTTGCCATAACGATTTTTCTTGACTATATTTCATCTCATTCATACTCATCTTCCTAAATAAGCTATTAAAAATTGTGTCAATTCCTCTTGTGCAATTGACTGCTGTTCGCGTGTTTCACGTAAAAACTTAATGCTAATGGTATTGGTTTCGTGCTCGCTATCCCCTAAAATTAAAGCGATTTTAGCGCCGCTTTTATCTGCTTTTTTAAATTGCTGTTTTAAGTTTCCTGTCCCACAATGAACTAACAATCGCAAATCTGGAATTTCATCTCGCAATTTTTCTGCTAACAAAATTGCCGCACTTTGTTGGGCACCGCCCGTATGGAGTAAATAGACATCTTTATTCGATTCTAATAACCCCAACGCTGTGTTACTTTCTGAAAGTGCTTGTTGCAGTAACAAAACCCGTTCTATACCAATGGCAAATCCAACGGCAGGTGTCGCATCGCCACCCAACTCTTCGACTAAACCATCGTAGCGACCACCCGCACAAATGGTACCTTGTGCGCCTAATTTATCCGTTACCCACTCATACACCGTGCGGTTATAATAATCTAACCCTCGCACCAAAGTTGGGTTTACCTCGTAGGATACACCGACCGCGGTTAAATACGCCAAAAATTCTTCAAAATGCTGTTTAGATTCTGCATCCAAATAATCATTACATTTAGGAGCACCGGCAATAATGTGTGCCATGCTTGGATTTTTACTGTCTAAAATCCTGAGTGGATTAGACTGCAAACGCCGTTGGCTATCTTCGTCTAAATCTTGCTGATATTTCGATAAATAATCGATTAATTTCACACGATACTGATTTCGAGATGCGAGCGTTCCCAAGCTGTTTACTTGCAAAGTTACCCCGCGCTCTATCCCCAACTCACGCCAAAGCCTAGAGATCATCAATATATGTTCGACTTCAATATCAGGTCCTTGCATCCCAAAGGCTTCCACACCCGCATGATGAAATTGTCTATATCGGCCTTTTTGGGGTCTCTCATATCTAAACATCGGGCCCATATACCATAAGCGCTGAATTTGATGATATAAAAGACCATGCTCTATGCCAGCGCGTACGCACCCTGCCGTTCCTTCAGGTCGCAAAGTGAGACTTTCTTTATCCGACAAACTTCGGAATGTATACATTTCCTTTTCAACAATATCCGTCAATTCACCAATCGATCGTGTAAAAAGACCAGTCGGTTCTAAAATAGGCAAACGAATTTCTTCATAGCCATAAGCAGCTACAACGCGTTGTAAGCATCTTTCAAATTGGCGCCAGCGCGGTGTATCCAAAGGTAGGACATCGGACATGCCACGAACACCTTCAAATTTTTTTGCCATATTCAACTTTTCCCTGATTTTAACATTTGATATTCGGGTGAATCTTCAAACAGATTTTTTAACATTAAGGCTTGACTCGCTGCACCATTCTCGTCTTTTAAGCCTTTAGACACCGCAATCCCTAACCATAACGATCGCGCACTTTGCTCAGCAATGGCTTGATAGCGATTCAACCATGCTTTCGCTTCCTCAAATTTTTCTTGCTTAAGACTCAGTGTCGCTAATTCCAGAAAAGCAGACGAGCGACTGGGATCTCGACGAACCGCTGCTGTTAAATATTCGGTTGCTTTGCTGTCGTCTGGCCATTTTAAAGCACAAAGCCCCGCGTTTTCATAAACTTCTGCAGTTCTCGCATATTCTTTATCTTCTATTGCTACGTGAAACGCCTGATCAGCTTCCTTTAAACGACCACGCCTACACAAAAAAGCGCCATAATTATTATAAACGGCCCCCTGACCCGAAAAACTCACCGCCTTTTTATGCTCACGCTCAGCGTCTTTAAATTCTCCTACCATTTCTAAAAAGTACGCCATCGCAGAATGAGTTTCAGAAATTTTGGGCGCTAATTTTAGCGCGTGGGTCAGTTTTGTTTTTGCACGCGCAACCTGTCCTTGGCTTAAATACCCCAAACCCAATTCCACATTTGTTAATGCGGCGCGATGATAATCTGGAGTACCCATCGCGGAATCGCCAGCAGGCAGCTTTGAAACGCGAGTCTTCTCGGATGCTCTAGTTCCTTCTGGTTTATCCGTTGTAGACTTAGCGCAGGAAAAAAGCCCAAGCAAACTCATCATCACGAACAAACACTGACACCCTTTTATAACCATCATTGAACCCTCCCTTGAGATTACTACGCCGCTTCCTCTTCAACCCGAATTTCGACAGTCTTTGCGACAAAACGTGCATTTCGACGCGTTCTATCGGTAATTTTTCCAACAAGCTGCCCACATGCCGCATCAATATCGTCTCCGCGAGTTTTACGCAAAGTTGTTATATATCCGGCTTTTTTCAAGATAGCTAAAAATACATCCATATCTTCGATCAAAGATCGCTCATAATCCGCTCCTGAAAAGGGGTTAAATGGAATTAAATTTACCTTACAAGGAAGCCCCTGTAAAAGTTTAACCAATTGTTTGGCGTGTTCACGCTTATCATTAATTCCTTTCAGCATCACATATTCGATAGTAACATGCCGACCTGGCTTATAATTGACGAATCGCTTACAAGCGTCCATTAGACTCGCAATCGGATATTTTTTATTCAAAGGCACTAATTGACTTCGCAATTCATCATTCGGTGCATGAAGCGAAATGGCAAGAGAGACATCTGCAACAACACTTAATTGATCAATTTTCGGCACCACACCAGAGGTACTCAAAGTAACACGCCTGCGAGGTAATGCATACGCTAAATCATCACGCATAATAGAGAGCGCAGTAACAACCGCATCAAAATTTAATAAGGGTTCACCCATACCCATCATTACGACGTTGGTAATTTTATTTGCAAATAAATCACCTGTTTCGAGTGTTCTTAAACGCCGGCTGGCTTGCCACACTTGTCCAATAATTTCGGCTATAGTGAGATTTCGATTAAACCCCTGTGTGGCTGTAGAACAAAATGTGCAATTTAATGCGCACCCCACTTGAGAAGAAACACAAAGCGTGCCTCTGTTTTTTTCTGGAATAAAAACGGTTTCGATATTGTTTCCGCTATCAAGCCGCATCAACCATTTACGTGTGCCATCCGTTGAACATTGTTCTTTAACAATTTCTGGCGCCCTTAACTCGCATTCTGCAGACAAGCGCTCTCGCAAAACTTTACCCAAATCGGTCATCTCAGAAAAGTTATCAACACCGCGCTGATGTATCCACTGAAACACTTGTTTTGCTCTAAACGATTTTTCACCTTGCGCGACAAAATATTCCGACAAGGATTTTAAATCGAGTTCCAAAAGGTTTGTTTTTGGATTGTTTTGCGATTCACACCTTGAAATCATGTTCTGGGATGCAACTCTTGTTCTGTAAAGAAAAAGGCGATTTCTGTCTTAGCATTATCGCTGCTATCTGAACCATGCACCGCATTCGCATCAATGCTGTCGGCAAAATCTGCCCGAATAGTGCCTTTGGCAGCATCTTTGGGATTCGTTGCACCCATAATGTCACGATTTTTCAGGATCGCGTTCTCGCCTTCTAACACCTGAACAAAAACAGGCCCAGAAATCATAAATTTAACCAAGTCATTAAAAAATGGCCTATCTTTATGCACGGCATAAAACGCTTCCGCGCGTTCTTGCGTTAAATGCACCATTTCTGCAGCAATAACCTTAAGGTTAGCGCCTTCAAAACGGCTAATAATTGCGCCTATCACATTTTTAGCAACGGCATCGGGTTTAATGATCGAAAGTGTACGTTCAACGGTCATAATAAAGTTACTCCACCAACTTATAAATACTGTCTGAAACCCTATTATACCTTGAATCAGAATATGGGTAAAATTTCGAATTATGCTATATAAAAAACCAGTTAATTTTTTGTTCCAATAAACAAAATCGATAATGTATCTTAACGATTTTTGTTATATTTTTTAGTCTATAGCACATTATCTGTTAATACAATCAGTTAAATATTATAAAAATTGTGCTATCATTACATAGCACATATTTAAGGAGTTCTGATGCATACTTTTAATGTCCGAGACTTGCGTGAAAAAACGGGAGCCCTAATCCGCAATGCGGAAGACGGTAATCTTTCTTTAATCACTAAACATGGGCACCCTGTTTTTGTTGCCGTTCCTTTTAAAAATGAACTTCTTGAATGGGGCATACACATTGTATTAGCAATCAGTCTCTATAGCGAAGGAATGCTGAGCCTATCGAAAGCAGCAAAACTGGCAGAACAGCCATTAGAAAGCTTTATGGAAAAATTAGGACTCTTGGGAATCCCACTCGTTCATTATTCCGAGCAGGAACTTGAAGAAGAAATTGCACCTTTTTTACCCCACAAAAAGAAATAAAACCATGGAAGACCCTGCAAAAAAAATTATTGTTGCCGATGCAAGTCCTTTAATTGTATTAGCTAGAATAAATCATCTATTTTTATTAGAGTCCTTATTTAAAGACATTTATATTTCTTCTGATGTCGCGAACGAATGCTTTTTGGATAATTCGCGTCCAGGCGCAAAAATTATCCATCACGCCGTTGAAAATAAAAAAATTAAAATTTACACTGCCAAAGTGCCTGAAACAGTAATAGATTTACCGCCACTTTTAGGCGTTGGTGAGAGAACGGCAATAAATCTCGCATGTCATTTAAAAGCAATGCTTTTAATTGATGATTTATGGGGAAGGAAAATAGCCAAAAAAAATGACATCACAATTTTAGGAACTGCGGGTCTCTTGTTATTAGCAAAAAATTATAAAGTAATTTCTAAAATTAAACCTTTATTAAAAAAACTAGATGATTGCAATTTTAGATTATCCAAAAATTTGACAAATAAAATTTTAGTTCTCGCTAACGAAACCAAACTCTAACCAAGCAGCTACTCTTTAATAGCGTAGGATTAGAATAAATAACGCCCAAAATTTAATTAGTTTGCTAACCCTTTTGCGAAAGTCACATCCACTAAAAATCTCTATGGCAGCTAATGTATATAGTCTAAACTTTATATTTGAATATCGCTCCATGGAGTAACACAATGTCTTTAAATAGTTTTAATTCTAGGTCAACATTCGAACATGCGGAAAAAACCACCACCTTTTATGATTTAAACAAACTCCCCAAATCCTTTGACATTGGCCGTCTCCCCTACTGTTTAAAAATTCTCGTTGAAAATTTATTGCGATGCGAAGATGGGGTCTCTGTCACTCAAAAAGACATCGAAGCTCTATTAAACTGGGATCCCCAGACCCCTTCTGATCATGAAATTGCCTTTACGCCAGCACGCGTTATTCTACAAGACTTTACGGGCGTTCCCGCCGTTGTCGATTTGGCGGCGATGCGCGATGCCATGCGTCAGCTTGGCGGCAAAGCAGCATTGATTAATCCGCTTTCTCCCGTCGAATTAGTCATTGATCATTCCGTGATGGTCGATTTTTACGGCAAATTAGATTCCTTTGAAAAAAATGTTGGCATGGAATTTAATCGAAATGAAGAACGCTATGCTTTTTTGCGGTGGGGCCAAACCGCCTTTCAAAATTTTAGAGTCGTGCCCCCCGGCACAGGGATCGTCCACCAAGTGAATCTGGAATATCTCGCACGCGTTGTCTTTGAACAACAAGAAGGGTCCACACAGAGGTCGACCCCTACATTTATAGCTTATCCAGACACCTTGGTGGGAACCGATTCGCATACCACGATGATTAATGGATTAGGCATACTCGGATGGGGTGTTGGGGGTATTGAAGCCGAAGCTGCCATGCTTGGGCAACCCGTTACCATGCTGATCCCAGAAGTCATCGGTTTTAAAATAACAGGGAAATTACCCGAAGGCACAACCGCAACCGATCTCGTTTTAACCGTCACTGAAATGCTTCGCAAAAAAAATGTCGTTGGCAAGTTTGTAGAATTTTATGGTGATGGTTTAGATCATTTACCGCTCGCCGATCGCGCAACCATTGGCAACATGGCGCCTGAATATGGCGCAACGTGCGGCATCTTTCCCATTGATGCAGAAACACTCGCATTTATGCGGCTCTGCGGCCGAGAAGAAACGCTTATCCAATTGGTTGAAACTTACGCAAAAGCCCAAGGTTTATTTAGAACAACAGGCTGTCGTGAAGCCGAATATAGTGAACATCTAAGCCTAGATTTAAGCACCGTTTCGTCTTGTATTGCAGGTCCCCGCCGACCACAAGATCGTATTTCTATTCGCGATTCTAAAGAACAATTTCAAAACATGATAACCGAACAAAATCTACCCCATTCTATGCAATCGGTTAAACTCGATGGCGATACGCACCCCCTAACCCACGGCGCGGTGGTGATTGCCGCGATTACCAGTTGCACCAATACCTCGAATCCCGCCGTCATGCTTGCAGCAGGGCTTGTTGCTAAAAAGGCAAAAGAAAAAGGCTTAATGACAAAACCTTGGGTAAAAACCAGTCTAGCACCCGGATCTCAAGTCGTAACCGATTATCTCGAAAAGGCTAATTTAATGAAACCTTTAGAAGCCTTAGGATTTGATTTAGTCGGTTATGGTTGCACCACCTGCATTGGCAATTCAGGCCCCTTATTAGAACCTATCAGTCAAGCCATAAAAGCAGGCAATCTATCTGCGGCAGCCGTCCTTTCCGGAAACCGTAATTTTGAAGGACGTATTCATCCGGATGTTCGATTTTCTTATTTAGCTTCGCCCCCGCTCGTCGTTGCTTATGCGTTGGCTGGCACACTCGACATTGATTTTTATACAGATCCCATCGGGCAGGATACAGAAAATCAACCCGTCTATTTAAAAGATATTTGGCCAAGTTCCAAAGAAACGCAAATGCTGATCCAAGAAACTGTACAAGCCAATATGTTTGTAAAACGTTACCAAGCCGTCTTTACCGGGGATGCGCGTTGGCAGAATTTAAAAATTCCCAAAGGCGAACAATATGATTGGAACAACACCTCCACCTACGTTAAACTTCCGCCGTATTTTGAAGGGATGGAACGCACGCCGCCCAAAACACTCGCTAATATTAGCAATGCGCGTGTATTAGCCATCTTGGGCGATTCTGTTACGACTGATCACATTTCACCTGCTGGCAATATTGCAAAAAATAGCCCCGCGGGTGAATATTTACAACATTTGGGTATTGCGCCTGCCGATTTTAATTCTTACGGATCACGGCGCGGGAATCACGAAGTGATGATGCGTGGCACTTTTGCCAACATTCGCCTCAAAAATCAACTCGTTCGTGGCACCGAAGGCAATTGGACACTGCATCTACCCTCGGGCGAAAAAATGTCTATTTTTGATGCGGCTATGCGCTATCAACAAGAACACTGTCCCCTGATTCTAATGGCCGGTAAAGAATATGGCACCGGTTCTTCACGCGATTGGGCGGCGAAAGGTCCTCGTCTACTCGGTGTTCGAGCCGTTATTGCAGAAAGCTTTGAGCGTATTCATCGCTCTAATTTAATTGGCATGGGTGTGCTGCCCTTACAATTTAAGCCGAACGAAAATGTAACGACGCTTAATCTCAGCGGACGTGAAATCTACAACATTGATCTTGAAAACTTAGTCCATCGCGGCACAATTACAATTCATGTAACAATCGAAACGGGCGAAAAAAGAACATTTTCTGCCATAGTTCGAATCGATACACCTAAAGAGATGGAATATTATCGGCATGGTGGCATTTTACATTATGTATTGCGACAATTATTGGAAAAATAGTGCTTGTCAGAAAATAATTTTCTAACAAGCACACAAGGAGAGTGACTATGAAAAACATAGAAAAAAATACGGAAACACGCATCGAAAAAGACAGCATGGGCGAGCTCAAGGTGCCTAAAGATGCACTCTATGGCGCCCAAACACAACGTGCTATTGATAATTTCCCAATCAGTGGGATCACCATCCCACACTCTTTTATTAAAACATTAGGTCTTATAAAAGGTGCGGCTGCAAAAGTAAACGCCGATCTTAAATTATTGAAACCCGACATTGCAAAAGCCATTATGGATGCTGCCGATAGTGTTATTGAAGGACAATATGACGCCGAATTTCCACTCGATATTTTTCAAACCGGATCGGGCACCAGCAGCAACATGAACGCCAATGAAGTGATTGCGCGATTAGCGAGCTTAAAAACCAACCTCTCTATTCATCCGAATGATCACGTCAACATGAGCCAAAGCAGTAATGATGTCATTCCAACCGCTATTCATGTGAGCTGCAGTTTAGATGTAAAAAATATGCTACTGCCCGCATTACACCATCTTCATAAGACTATCTTAGAACGCGCAAAAAACTTAGAAAATACCGTTAAAACAGGACGCACACACTTAATGGATGCCATGCCACTGACCTTTGGACAAGAATTAAGCGGCTGGGCAACACAAATTCAGCATAATATAACAAGAGTTACAGAAACGTTAACGCGGCTTCATGCTTTGGCCATTGGCGGTACAGCAGTTGGTACCGGCATTAATGCACATCCAGAATTTGGAAAACGGGTTAGCATGGAACTCTCCAACAAAACGCAAATTCCTTTTACACCACACACCAATTATTTTATGGCTTTAAGTTCGCAAGATACTATCGTAGAACTTTCTGGACATTTGCGTGTTATCGCGATTAGTTTATCTAAAATGGCAAATGATTTACGCCTCATGAATAGCGGACCACTCGCAGGCTTTAACGAAATTGTTTTACCAAGCCTTCAACCCGGCAGTAGCATTATGCCTGGAAAAATTAATCCGGTTGTACCAGAAGCTGTCTTAATGGCAGCGGCACAAGTCATCGGCAATGACACCACTATTAGTATTGCAGGACTTTCTGGCAATTTTCAATTGAATACCATGTTACCGGTGATTGCTTATAATATTTTACTTAGCATAAAATTGATGAGTAATAGCGCTATCGCATTAGCAGACAAAGCGATCGCTGGATTCGTTATCAATCAAGAACATATTGAACAACAATTATCACTCAACCCTATTCTCGTCACCGCGCTGAATGCGATTATTGGCTATGAAAAAGGCGCTTCCATTGCTAAACGTGCTTATCGCGAAAAACGATCTATCAAAGCGGTCGCTGCTGAAATGACCAATCTTTCACCAGCAGAATTGGATAAGCTTCTCGATCCCAAAACTCTTACAAAAGGTGGTATTGAAAAACAATAGTTAGTTAATTAGTAACTTTGACGATATGACTCCTATGATCCATGCTAAATATACGTAGGATACGATAATCGGTATAGGAACATGACAAATTTTAAAAAATCACTTCAATTATTGATCACAGGTTGCCTGATAGGAATGATGCCGCTCTCTAATGTGAGTGCTTACACGAGTGCATCCGATCTGCCGCAACCCCAACATCCAACCGATTACGAAAGAAATTGGTCTGATAATTTGGCAACAGATATCAAGCATGATTTCGGAAACTATTTCACTTCTAATAATTTATTGTTTTTTGGTGGAACCTTCCTAACCGCAGGTGTTTTAGCCAATACTGGTCTAGATCGCGCCTTTGCGGATCATTACCAAGCTGATTTTAAAACCAAAGGAACCGATACTTTTTTTGCGTTTCCTAAAGGGGTGGGAGGACTCTCTTTTTACTTCGTGCCAATCTTTTTAACGAGCGTTGCGATAGGCCATTTACGAGAACACACTTTACTCGGTAATGTCCTTTATCATTGGGGATATCGAAGCTTTAGAACCATTGTTGTCGGTGGATTGCAACAAATTGCATTCACACATCTTTTAGGCAGCGGCCGACCCAATCTTAACCAAGATTCTAAATGGCAACCTTTCCGATATCCCACCGGGGTGAGCGGACACGCTTTTTATGGCGCTGTTCCCTTTTTAACCGCCGGCATGATGAGCGACCCCCCTCTGCTAAAATACGGCCTCTATGCGATTTCTACGTTACCCGGTCTGTCTCGTATTAACGATAATAAGCATTACTTATCACAAGTCCTTTTAGGCTGGAGCATCGCCTTTCTTTCTGCTCGAAGTATTTACCAAACCGATTTAGATCGAGACCCCACTTTCCAAGTTTTTGTACACCCCAAATCCGATGGCGCAATGTTATGTGGGCATGTAAGATTTTAATGAGAGCCCTTCTCCCAATTTGGGAGAAGGTGGCGCGAAGCGCCGGATGAGGGTTAACAATTATTGAACAGGCATATCACCCGACTTAAAAGTACAGTTATGTATCCCTTCGAAATGCTCACAGGTTGTAAAATGGAAATATCTCTTTTCTAAATCATTGAAGCGTCGAATCAGCCCTTTTATACCGATTTCATCATATTCGCAGGTTTGTGTGAGGGGCACAGGTGCTCCATCATTATCTTTTATACCGATGTCTTCCGTTATACTCGAAACAATGCAACGGTCCCCACTTTTACCCTGAATTTGCCAGATTGTTTTAACGGTCGGATCAAGCACATAAGGCGCTTGACACGTATAGGCCTCACAGTTTTGTATTTTATCCGAAAATGCATCGCAGGTAAAATCAACCAGATCTGCGGGGTTAATTGTTTTGCAATCTACTCTGATGACCGGAAAAGGTTCGCAATACCCTTTAATAATAGACTCTTTGCAATTTTTATTTTTTCTCTCACCTTCTGATCCCATATCGTTTTCTATGTCGCCTTCTGCTTTATTCGATACATGAGATTTTCTCGCTACACCGTTAGCATGAGAATATTTTTTAGCATGATTTTTTTTATGTTTTTTGACGTGCGTTGAATAGCATTTTTTGGTATTGGAAACTGTGCGTTGTTTATCGTTATCGTTGCCGAAGTCGCCATTGGCATATGCCATCGTAACAGGACACGCCAATGAAACGACAAGCAATGAGAGTTGGACATTTCTGAGATAACCTAGCATGAACACCCTATCCAAGATAGAAAGCAATATTACTAGTTTAGTCCAAAGAACTGAAAACAAGATCAAATAGGCGTGATAGGTCGACAAAGCGACACCCTCCCCCGTAACGAGGAGGGTTTGTACGCCAAGAACAAAACGTTTTCTAAAACATCGCTCTTTAAGATGGACGTTGTGAGCTAGACACACGACAAGGTTAATGTGGTTGTCCTGGCAAGCGGCGGCACTCACTGTTCTTCTCATCCCAATGAAAAAATTCTGGATCGTCAACAAACGACGAAGGCCAAGAAGTCTGCGGTTGATGCTCTCGATACTGTGTCAAGATAGATCCCAGTGTCGGAATACTAGAACTTCTGGAACTAGATGATGATGAAGAAGAACTACTCCTGCTGCTCAAACTGCTAGAGCTAATACCACTATGATAATAAGAAGTGCTGGAACAGCTTCGTTGTGTAGAACTCACGCTCTCTCTCGAATTCGCATTAACAGAAACAAAAGATCGAAAAACATCATCTTTAATTTCTACAGATTCCAACGATTGTTGTACTTCACGAAGACAAAGACACGGCGTTGCAAACCAATCCTCAAGCGAGACGCGATCAAGTCCTGCAACATCATCGTAACAATGAGCGCCACCTAACTTTAGCGCTTCCAGATGTCGCAAAGTGAATTCTGGGTTAAGGTTACGTACTTTTTTAAGAGGCAAACCCACTGCTAAAGCCTGATGTTGCCATGGCTCTAAATTTATTACTGTCTCAAAACTATACCCTGCTTCCATTGCAAGTATAACTGATTGACAAAACCTGGGGTGTCTAACCTCCGCTAAACCCAAGCCTAAGCATTCTTTCTCTAAACCGCATAATTGAAGAGGAGTTAAGTCCGCTACCTCTGTTAAACGAAGATCAGTTTTTACCAGTTTGTCTACAATCGAACCAAATCGTTTACCAAATTTTTCAAACAATGCTATCCAAAATTCGATCCAAATAGGATTTTTTACTTGCTTTAGTTTATAACCACACATTAAAGCTCTAAGTTGAAAAATGTTCAAGTCTATTATGTCTTCAAGCAAATAACCGTTTCTCATTTCTAACAACTGCGCTATATTATTGCTAATGTCATCATATAATTTTTTATGTTCTTCAAATAATCGAAACTCCCGGTAAGCTAAATCGGTCTTTGACTCTTCTATATCAGAAAGATCCAAAGACAGCTCTAGGGGATTTATTGGAGACACCGCTTCCTGCTCTTTTTCTAACGTTTTGTCTGCTTCAACTTCCGGCATCATAAAATAATCTCCTCTTATTACAATAATCGAACTTTAATTTTTAAGTTGGATGCTATCACTCACGAAATAATGCAAGTCAACTCTATTGTTTTTATTTGTTTTACAGAGTTCAAATTCAAGCGTAAACTTCAATAACTGGTATATTTAACAAGGAGTCTCAGCCATGCTACAAAAAATTTTAACGATTATAGGTTTTTACATTTTATTTCAATCCGCTGTGCTAGCCGCAGAGGCACTCTCTCCTACCCCACAAGATGCAGGGCAAGCATTTTTAACGCAGAATGAAAAAAAACCGGGGGTTCATGCACTCCCCAGCGGTCTACAGTATAAAGTGATAGAAAAAGGTGACGATAAAGGCGTTAAAGCCGGACCCACAGATTTTGTAACGGTTAACTACCGTGGCACCTTAATCGATGGCACAGAGTTTGACAGTTCCTATAAACGCAAGCAACCGACAAGTTTTGCGGTGAATGCTGTTATTCCAGGGTGGACAGAGGCATTGCAATTAATGAACCCAGGCGCCAAATGGACGATCTATGTTCCTGCCAAACTGGCGTATGGAACACAAGCTGTAGGGGATTTGATTAAACCCAATTCCACCCTTATTTTTGATATTGAACTACTTAAGATAAAGCACGAAACAGATGAAACGCCAACAGATATAAACGACGATGTTGCTGATGGAGGCTAAAAGAAGCCCTACGCAAGAGAATGCCTTCGAAACGCTACAGACCAAAGGTTTAGAAGCTGTTAAAAAAAAGGACATGGCTCGCGCACTGGTTTATTTTAAACAGGCGCTTTTACAGAACCCTCATGCTGTTTCTGTGCATAACAATTTAAGCAATATTTATACAATGCTCGGAAACAGCGAGGTGGCGCTGACGCATTTATACGAAGCACTACGGCTTCAGCCACAACATGCCGAAAGTTATAACAATCTCGGCAGATTATTGTATAAACAAGCACGCATCCCCGAAGCAATCCCCTACTTTGAAAAAGCTTTGCGACTTGATCCGAATTATTGGGAAGCCCATTATAATCTTGCACACAGTCTGTCCTCACTCAATCAATTAAATCGCGCAGCGGGGCATTATCAAGAAGTGATCCGCATTATGCCCGAACATCCTATCGCGCATTTTAATGTCGGGTTAATCTATGTTGCAGAAGAAAATTATGCATTAGCTCAAACACACTTAAACAAAGTCATCGAACAAGACCCCACAAATGTTGAAGCATTCAGACAACTCGGCCAAGTTTATGTACAATTGGGACGCTCTCTCGATGCCATGGAAATATACCAAAAGGCGCTCGCACTATCTCCTACTTTAGGTGATGTACATCATAATCTGGCTATTTTATATTTACGACAATCCGATCGCACTAAAGCGCTGATTCACTTTACAGAAGCGCTCAAACAAGATCCAACGAATGATACTGCAAAACATATGGTAATGGCCTTGAGTAACACAGAATCGAATAATGCACCCGCAACCTATATCACCCAATTATTTGATCAATACGCGGATTATTACGATGAACACCTCAAAACAAAACTAAAATATAACGCCCCCGGATTACTGCGTAATGCGGTTGGTCGATGTCTTCCCAGTAACCCTACCGTTGGTCGTGTGTTAGATCTTGGCTGTGGTACGGGTCTCTGTGGCATTTATTTTCGGGATATGGCATTAGATCTGATTGGCGTTGATTTATCACCTAAGATGATCGAAAAAGCACGTGTGCTCGGCGCATACGAAAAACTCGTTGTTTCCGATTTCAATGATTATTTAACCCAACCCGATTTAGAACCGTTTCAGCTGATTATTGCCTGTGATGTTCTGGTTTACACAGGCGATCTCGAAACACTTTTTAAAAATGTTAATCGTGTTCTTCTGCCTGGCGGGTGTTTTGCTTTTACCACAGAAATCCTCGATTCAACCAATATAGAGAGCCCAGAAAAAAATCCCTCTCGCTACCATTTACAACCTACTGGCCGTTTTGCACATACCCCTGCGTATATACATGAGCTCGCCAAAGACAATCAGTTAAGCATTCTGTGTGAAGAAAATATTATATTAAGAGAACAAGAAGGAGAAGCCATACGCGGGCAGATCTGGGTTCTGGGCTAAAGAGATAGCTCAATTAAATTGTGCCGATGACCAAAGTAGCAATTTATAAAAAATCAAACGCTTGTATCGCATTCAAAAGCCCCCTTCATAGGGGGCCGATATCCCCGGAGCGATAGCGAGGGGATATCGGGGGGATGTCAGTCGCAAAATAGTGGCATCAATTTTCGATAATACTGCATACGTCTGCTGTAAAATATCCAAATTAGTGAATCGCAATACTGTGATTCCTAGCGTCTCCAGATAGGTATCTCGATTGAGATCCTTACTTTGCTGTTCATTCGTAAAATGATAGCCACCATCTAATTCAATACAGAGTTTTGGGTATTTAGCATAAAAATCTAGTATAAATGTTCCCATCGGTTTTTGAGAATAAAATTGCACACCTTGTATTTGCTTTCGCCTTATTTTACTCCATAAAATACGTTCGCAATCTGTCATTTGCTTACGTAATTCACGCGCGTAAGGTTTTAATACTTGGCTATATCCTAAAATTTTTTCCATGCCATCAATACCTCCAAACATCCCCCCGGTACCCCCTCGCTATCGCTCCGGGGATACCGGCCCCCTATGAAGGGGGCTTTTGAACAACCTTGAATTCATTTTTTTTTAGCTGCGTACACTGCTAATTTAACAACAATCGCATGAATCATCAATTACTTTACCCACTTAAATATTTATACAGCTGTTCTTTTGTTACCCGATAAATAACCGAGCATATTTACCTGATTGTTTTTCACTTTTTTTGCATGTTAAGTTAACTATAACAACACCCCACCCTAAAATTTGATATTTATGATATATATGTTATTTAAAGCAGGAGGTTATCATGACAATGCATGCACATCCTCATAGCGATAATACAAAACAGACAAAAAGAACCACTCATCGTAATTCTGAGAATGAAGGAAGCAAGAAAATTGTACTATTTGAAATTGCCTTAGAAATGAACAAGGCAAATCTGCGCAAAATGTTTATTGTGAATGCTGTTCGTGCCGCTTTAGATTTTGAAGGTATTTCTGACCTCATGAAATTATGGAGAGATGAAAAAGAACCAGAAGAAAAAAACGAAATTGTTGCAGATATTCAAGATATGTTAGATGCGTGTCTTCAAAAGGAAAAGATTGAAGAATCTTATATCAAATTTAATGACTTAGAAACTATTGCTAAACATATTCGAGCTTTCAAAGACAGTTTATTATCTACGGTTATTAAAAATGGTGGTATAACACACTTATCTGAATTAACAGAGATCCCTCAACCTTCGCTTTCTCGATTTTTCAATTCAAATGCCATGCCACAACGTTCAACGCTACTTAAAATTTCCAAAGCGTTAGGATTAGATGAAATTAAAATAGAATCTTTGCCAAGCAAAGCGTCAAATCTGAACAGGGACAAATAGATAGTTTAGATACCAAATACCTAACCCAGGTTTCACACACACCCAGAATAGTTTATACTACCAAAATCTATAGAGGACTAATTTAGTCTTATATTGTAAGAGGTATACAGCAACTGTGGTTCGAATTAGCAAATTAACCGATTATGGCGTCGTGATTATGGCCTTTATGGCAGGCGAGCCGCTGCGCCTCTTTCAAGCAAAAGAAATCGCCGAACACACCGCCATTGCGCAACCAACCGTATCTAAGCTATTGAAAAAATTAACAAAAAACAAACTACTCCATTCCGAACGGGGTTCTCAGGGTGGCTATATTTTAGCCGCTGAGCCAAAAGAAATTACCGTCGCAATGCTGGTTAATGCCTTAGAAGGCCCCATTGCCATTACTGAATGCAGTTTGGGACACGATTATTGTGCAAGTGCACCGCTATGCTCCGTCAAAACCCCTTGGTTACGCATTAATCAAGCTATCACCAATGCTTTGCAACTGGTTAAGTTAAACGACTTAATTAAAGTTGAGCGCATGGAACCCATTCGACATAGAAATCAACGCATCGAGGTGAGCCATGTCCAACACTAGCGTTAGTACAACCAATCCAGAACTCGCAAACTGGATGGATACCGAATATAGCGCTGGATTTATTACGAACATCGAATCCGATAGCATTCCCGCCGGTTTAAATGCAGATACCATCCGTCTGATTTCTACTAAAAAAAATGAACCTGCTTTTATGTTGGAATGGCGTCTTCGCGCTTATGAACATTGGTTAACCTTAAAAGAACCGCATTGGGCGGCCGTGCATTATGATCCCATCGATTACCAAAAAATTATTTACTACTCTGCCCCTAAAACCAAAAAAACGGTTACAAGCTTAGATGAAATTGATCCTGAATTACTGAAAACTTATGAGAAACTGGGAATTCCCCTGAAAGAACAAGAACGCTTAAGCGGTATTGCGATTGATGCAGTATTCGACAGTGTTTCGGTTGCCACAACATTTAAAGCAAAATTGGCCAGCGAAGGCATTATCTTTTGTTCGTTTTCTGAAGCGGTACAAGAACATCCCGAACTCATTAAAAAATATTTAGGCACAGTGGTTCCTTATACCGACAATTTTTTTGCGTGTTTAAACTCAGCTGTTTTTACCGACGGATCCTTTTGTTATATTCCTAAGGGTGTACGATGCCCCATGGAACTCTCTACCTATTTTCGTATTAATGCGGCTGCTACTGGACAATTCGAGCGCACCCTTATTATTGCAGAAGAAGGTAGCAGCCTTAGCTATTTAGAAGGTTGCACCGCGCCCATGCGGGACGAAAACCAACTGCACGCCGCAGTCGTAGAACTTGTCGCGCTTGATCGAGCGCAGATTAAATACTCAACCGTACAAAATTGGTATCCCGGCGATAAAGACGGCAAAGGCGGGATTTATAATTTTGTGACTAAACGCGGCTTATGTCGCGGCAAAGCCTCTAAAATCTCGTGGACACAAGTAGAAACAGGTTCTGCCATTACCTGGAAATATCCCAGCGTTATTTTGCAAGGCGAAGGCAGTGTCGGTGAGTTTTATTCCGTAGCGCTCACCAATCACTATCAACAAGCCGATACAGGCACTAAAATGATCCACATTGGTGCAAACACGCGCAGCACTATTTTAGCAAAAGGCATTTCAGCCGGTCACGGCAAAAATAATTATCGCGGTCTTGTTCGCGTGACTGAAAAAGCGCACAACGCACAAAATTACACCCAATGTGACACGCTGTTGTTCGGTGACGCTTGCAGTGGACATACTTTCCCTTATATAGAAGCTAGAAATAAAACAGCCAAAATAGAACATGAAGCGACAACGGGCAAAATTAGTGAAGAACAACTCTTTTATTGCCGCCAACGGGGTATTAGTCAAGAAGATGCCATTTCAATGATCGTTAATGGTTTTTGCAAACAAGTCTTTAAAGAATTGCCCATGGAATTTGCAGTAGAAGCGCAAAAATTATTGGCTATTAGCCTGGAAGGTGCAATTGGGTAATAAACTGGCCAAAAATAATGTTCTTTTTTTGAGCGAGGTTTGTTTGAGCGCAGCGAGTTTAGCGAGTGAAAAAAAAGAACATTATTTTTGGTCAGCTCCAGGTTTTCTTTTTAGATGAGGAATTAAAATGTCTAAAATACTCTTAGAAATTCAAGATCTGCACGTTGGCATCCATGACAACGCAAATAACGACCCGGCACCTCTGTACAAAGCTATTTTACAGGACTTTAATCTTACGATTCGTGCAGGCGAAGTACATGCCTTAATGGGTCCTAATGGCTCTGGCAAAAGCACGCTGGCGAATCTATTGGCGAGAAAAGAAGGTTATGTTGTTAAACAAGGTGCTATCCGTTATTTGAGCGAAGATTTATTGGCGTTATCTCCAGAAGAATGTGCGTGGAAAGGACTTTTTTTAGGTTTTCAATACCCTGTCTCTATTCCAGGGGTAACCAACATTCAGTTTTTAAAATCGGCATTTAATGCGATACGAAAAGCGCAAGGGAAGCCCCTCATAGATGCTGTAGATTTTTTAGCAATCATTAAAGAAAAAATGGCTTTTTTAGAAATGCCAGAAGCCCTCTTATACCGTTCGCTTAACGATGGGTTTTCGGGTGGAGAGAAAAAGCGCAATGAAATATTGCAAATGTCTTTATTAGAACCCAAACTTGCTATTTTGGATGAAACCGATTCGGGTCTTGATATCGATGCCCTCAAAGAAGTCGCTCGTGGCATTAATGCTTTACGAAATAAAGATCGCGCTATTTTATTAATTACACATTATCAGCGATTATTAGATTATATTGAACCTAATTTTGTGCATGTGATTGCGAATGGCAAATTAGTAAAATCGGGAGACAAGTCTCTCGCTCTAGAGTTGGAGAACAAAGGCTATGGTTGGTTGTAAGGCACTATTATGACAATAATCGAAAAATATCAAAAAGCAGCGCCTCTCTTTTTTGATGCGCACAACCCTGAAAAATTGCAGGCTCGTCGTCATGCTTTAGATCATTTTAACGAAATGGGGTTCCCTACACGGCATACCGATGATTGGAAATATACCGATCTCTCCCGTTTTGCCTTAGATACTTTTCATCCGGTACAAACATTGAATAAAACGATTTCTTTGGATAATCCGGAATCTATACACCCCCTTCTGATCGACCCCAAATCTTCTAAACAATGGGTGTTTTATAATGGACAAGCGCTTAAAGAATTTTCGCCTACGCTATTTTTAATGGATAGATTTAACGCGCCAGATTCCGAGACTCGTTCATCCTTAGCGCCAAAACACAATATACCCATCAGCACGATGTTCTTTAAAAATGGACTTCAAGCGCTGAACCAAGCTTTTCACCATAACGGCGCTTATTTAGTATTGCCTAAGAAATCTGTTATTCATGATCCCATTTATATTGTGCATATTATCGACTCTGAAACCGTGCCACTGATGGGACATCCCCAAAATAGCATTCTCGTTGAAGAAAACTGCCATGCTACGCTGATAGAAATCGTTATTAATCGTGGAAAACAAAGTGCTTTTACGAACACGATCACAAATATTAAACTCGCGAAAAATGCCACGCTCTCGCATCTTTTTTTGCAACGATCAGACTCTCCGAGTACGCAAATTGCCCATATTCATGTAGACTCAGCCGAAGAGAGCTGCTATCGCGGCACGAATATTACACTCGGTGGGTCGGTGAATCGCGCGAGTTTCGAAATTGATCTGAATGGCGCACATGCGGAATGTGAATTTCAATCTTTAGAACTGGCAAGCCAACACACACAGATGGATGTTCATCTCACGGTTAACCATCATCAACCCCATTGCGAAAGCCGTACTGTCACACGAGGTGTTATAAAAGATCGTGCCAAAGCGAGTTTTACCGGAAAAATTGTGGTGCATAAAAATGCCCATAAAACCATCGCGTCTCTTGAAAATAAAAATATACTACTTTCTATGACCGCCGAGGCAAACACTCGTCCACAACTTGAAATTTATAATCATGATATTCAGTGTTCTCATGGCGCTACTGTTGGGCACCTTGACCCAGACGCGCTTTTTTACTTGCAAAGTCGCGGGGTGCCTAAAGATGAGGCAGAGCAGCTATTAATTAATAGTTTTATTTACCCCAGTTTAGAAGGGTTGTCACCCGATGTGCAACAATACATTGAGGCGCTGATTAATGAGCACTAATACGACGGTGAGAGCCGTAGATAATATTCGAGCCGACTTTCCCATTTTACGAAAAACCATTCATGGGCATCCTTTAGTCTATTTGGACAATGCGGCAACGACTCAAAAGCCTCAATGTGTTCTAGATGTTTTAAGCCAATACTATTCAGAAAAGAACGCTAATATTCATCGCGGCGTACACCACTTAAGCACGATAGCAACCGAAGCCTATGAAAACGCGCGTATCACTGTCCAAAAATTTATCAATGCCAAACAGGCTAAAGAATGTATTTTTGTACGAGGCGCCACAGAAGCAATTAATCTGGTTGCTGCCAGTTTTGGCCGAAAATTTGTCAATAGCGGAGACGAAGTTCTGATCTCTGCCATGGAACATCATTCTAATATTGTGCCTTGGCAAATGTTATGCCAAGCCAAGGGTGCCCACCTTAAAGTGATACCGATGAATGAACGAGGTGAATTGAAGCTAGAAACAATCGAACAACTGTTCAGCAAAAAAACAAAGCTTTTGGCAATTACTCACGCATCTAACGCCTTAGGTACACGCAATCCACTGGCAGAAATTATTCAAAGTGCTCATGCACACCATATTCCTGTTTTGGTAGACGGTGCGCAATCCGCGCCCCATCTTAAAATTGATGTGCAAGCTTTAGATTGCGATTTCTTTACTTTTTCAAGCCATAAAACTTACGGGCCTACGGGTGTCGGCGTATTATATGGAAAAACACATTTGCTAGAAGCCATGCCCCCCTATCAAGGCGGTGGCGAAATGATCTTAGAAGTCAGCTTTGAAAAATCAACTTACAATGAACTGCCTTTTAAATTTGAAGCAGGAACCCCCGCTATTGCCGAAGTGATTGCATTTGGCAGTGCGCTAGAATATCTAGAACGTTTAGGATGGGATTTTATAACAAAACATGAAAAAACTTTATTACGAGACGCAACCGAAAAATTATTGGCTTTTCCGGGCTTAAAAATCATCGGTACTGCAAAAGAAAAAGTGGGTGTTATTTCTTTTACGCTCGATGGCGTACACCCACATGATATTGGCAGTATTCTTGATCAATTTGGGGTTGCGATACGAACAGGACATCATTGTGCAATGCCGATTATGGACTTTTTCAATGTCCCGGCCACAGCAAGAGCATCGTTTGGGATATACAATACGATTGATGATATTGATAAACTGATCAGGGGTTTACACGAAGTCAGGCGAATATTCCCCTCATCCGCCCTTCGAGCACCTTCTCCCGTGAAGCGGGAGAAGGAAAAGTGAAAAACTAAAGGTTATATATGGTGCTAGAAGACTTATACCAAGAATTAATTATTGATCATGGCACACAGCCCAGAAATTGCTGTGCGCTGAATAATGCCAATGGTACAGCCCAAGGATTTAATCCACTGTGTGGCGATAAAGTGCAAATTTATTTAAACATTGAAAATGGCGTTATTCAAAATGCAACTTTTACAGGTTCAGGTTGTGCTATTTCTACCGCCTCTGCTTCTTTAATGACCGAAGCCTTAATTGGCAAAACCCTTGAAGCAGTAATGAATCTATCAACCTGCTTTAAAGCCTTGCTAACAACAGAATGCCAATCATCCTCATCAGAAACAGAGGATCTACATGTCACTCTCGGAAAATTAGCCGCGTTTTCTGGCGTAAAAGCATTTCCTGCGCGCGTAAAATGCGCCACCCTACCTTGGCATACTTTGCAAGCGGCCATTCAACAAGTCCCTAACCCGGTATCAACGGAAACACCATGAGCGACCTCACAACGCCCCCACTCGAAGAACGCGTCATCGAAAATTTAAAAGGCATTTTTGATCCCGAAATTCCCGTTAATATTTATGATTTGGGACTTATCTATAAAATAGTGGTTGATGATGAATCTGGCGATGTCAAAATCGATATGACACTCACTTCCCCTAATTGCCCTGTTGCTCAAACTTTTCCACAAACGGTACAAGACAGTATTTTAAAAGTCAGCGGCGTCTCTGGGGTTGCTGTCGAATTGGTGTGGGATCCTCCATGGGATAAAGAAAGAATGTCAGAAGTGGCCAAATTAGAACTCAATATGTTTTAAGCAATTGACCCCATCGGTTCTTCTGCTATTTCTTGTTCGCTTTGTCCTTCAACTTCTGCTTCAACAGCTTCGATCATCTCGCGCACCCGTTTTAATTTTTCTTTAAATTGAAATTCATGATGAACCGCTAAAACTCTGTTTTTCTCCAATTCGTAAATACCCTTAAAATGATCATCACGTCCGCGTATTCGGTAAAATAAATTAATCAAAACTTTTAGATTCTCTACAAACATTTCAAAACCTTGCAGTGGTTTAACATTAGCAGCAAAATTCCGAGGAATCACTTTTTCCAAATTTTCATCTATCTCACTTATCCTATTTTCTATCTTGTGAACCTCTTCTTCATAGGACAACGCATCCAGTTGAATGCGTAAATCATCCAATAGATTAATATAAAATCCCAAATTTGTTTGATACTGTCTCAACCAACGCTGATAAGCTGCTTCTGTTAGATATTCTGCCATTGCTCGATCTCCAGCCATCATCCTTGAATGCCCATTTAATTTTAGGCCATGGGTTGCTTTCGTACAATAGGGCTAATAGAATAATCGGTAATGTTTAATTAGATGACCCACTTAAATTAGGATGGTATATGCGCGTTTCTCAACTTTTAATGGCAACTCTGAAAGAATCCCCTAATGATGCAGAAATCGTTAGCCATAAGCTCATGCTGCGAGCGGGTCTTATTCGAAAGCTCGCCTCTGGCTTATATACCTGGTTACCACTCGGTCTACGTGTGGTGCGACAGGTAGAGCGCATTATACGGGAAGAAATGAATCGCATCGGCGCCCAAGAAATCTTAATGCCTGCCGTACAACCTGCCGAGCTATGGCAAGAAACAGAACGCTGGGAACAATTCGGGCCACAGCTTTTAAAAATTGTTGATCGCCATAAACGCGCTTTTTGCTTTGGTCCTACACATGAAGAAGTCGTTACAGATTTAGTGAGACGCGAATTAAAAAGCTACAAGCAATTACCGCTATCGCTCTATCAAATCCAAATGAAATTTAGAGATGAAATTCGCCCCCGTTTTGGTGTGATGCGTGCACGCGAATTTTTAATGAAAGATGCTTATTCTTTCCATATTGACAAGGCATCGCTCCAAACCACTTATCAACAATTTTTTGATGCTTACAGCAAGATTTTTACACGTTTAGGACTAAGCTTTCGTGCTGTGTTAGCCGATACAGGCAGTATTGGTGGAAGTGTCTCGCATGAATTTCATGTTTTAGCCGATTCCGGCGAAGATCTCCTCGCCTACAGCGATCAAAGTGACTATGCCGCAAACGTAGAAATGGCACAATCCTTACTGCCTACAGAAAAGCCTGAAACGGCCTTAGAAACATTAACCTTTGTCACAACCCCGGGCATTAAATCTGTAGACGGGCAAGCAACCCATCTGAAAGTTGAAACGAAAAAAATCTTAAAAACGCTTTTAGTGCGCGGTAAGACGGAACAGCATCCCATCGTTGCATTGCTGGTGCGTGGTGATCACGAACTGAATCCCATTAAAGCCGAAAAACACGCATTAGTCGCAACGCCTTTTACAATGGTCAGTGTTGAAGAAGTAGAAGCACTCGCGCATTGTTCTCCTGGATTTGTAGGACCTAAAGAACTGAATATTCCGCTGATTGCCGATTCCGCAGTACTAAATATGACTAATTTTATTTGCGGTGCCAACAAAGACGATACGCACTATGCAGGCTTTAATTGGGACCGCGATTGCAATGCACCTGAAGTTGCCGATCTTCGCAAGGTACAAGCGGGCGATTTAAGTCCCGATGGAAAAGGTACGTTACAGCTCACTCGCGGCATCGAAGTCGGCCATATTTTTCAACTCGGCGACAAGTACAGCCAAGCCATGAATGCAACCGTTTTAGATGAATCCGGACAAGCCAAAACCTTGATGATGGGATGTTATGGCATTGGCGTAACCCGTATTGTTGCAGCCGCCATCGAACAACATCACGATGACAAAGGCATCATTTGGCCAGCACCACTGGCACCCTTTCAAGTCATTTTGATCCCGATTGGTTTGTTGAGTTCTGCTGCTGTAAAAACCGCAACAGAAACTCTGTATCAAGCATTCATGGATGCCGGTATAGATGTCTTATTGGACGATCGTGAAGAACGCCCAGGTGTTATGTTTGCTGATGCCGAATTAATTGGCATTCCACATCGTGTTGTTATTAGCGAGAAAAATTTGGCCGCTGGCAATTTGGAATATAAGGGAAGGCGAGATACAACAGCAAAAGCGATTCCAGAATCAGAGATTATGGGATTTTTAAAAGACAATGGGGTCTGACCCCATTGCTAAAAAGCTGTTTTTCTATGCAGCATTTATTTCGCTATACTGCTCACTGAATTTTATGGTACAATTTCACCTTACCACACTAAGAGTAGAGGTCAATCGATGTTTTTAACCATCGTACTATATGCCTTATTTGCGAGCTTATTTGGTCTTAGCAAAGGCACCTTAAGCTACAGTGAACCCTTCTTTTTGATTGGATCGCGCATGTTATTTGCGGGTCTTCTCTTATTAGCGCATCAATTTTTTTATAATCGCAAAGCCTTTCAAATCAAGCTTTCGCATGTTAAATCCCTATTGTTGCTCAGCTTTTTTTGTATCTACCTTACCAATGCAGCCGAAATTTGGGGCATCCAGCATATGGTTTCCGCAAAAGCATGTTTAATTTATAGCCTTTCACCGTTTATTGCTGCCCTAGTCGCTTATCTTGTCTTAAAAGAAACACTATCCACAAAGAAATGGATTGGGCTTTTGGTCGGTTTTACAGGGCTTATCCCCATTTTTATGACACAGTCCACTTCAGAAATCACCTCAAACGAAACCGGATTTTTTTCATTGACAAATATCGCTGTTCTTGTAGCCGTGTTTGGCACTATCTGCAGCGTCTACGGTTGGACTTTATTAAAGAAAGTCGTAAGCGAATATAATTATACACCGCTCATGGCAAACGGCATTAGCATGACGATAGGTGGCACAATGGCATTAATGCACTCCTATGTCGCTGGCGAAGCTTGGAACCCCATTCCTGTGACGGATTTTGGCCCTTTCCTTCAAAACAGTTTACTCATGTGTTTAATTTCCAATATCGTGTGTTATAACTTATACGGACATTTACTCAAACGTTATACAGCAACTTTTATGTCATTTGCAGGATTAATCACGCCTTTCTTTGCCTCGTTCTTTGGTTGGTATTTCTTGGGCGAAACCATTACTTGGCATTATTTTGCGTCAATCATCGTGTTTTCTGTAGGTTTAACCATTTTTTACCAAGAAGAACTTCACCGCGAAAAATTATTTGTTGCGCCAGAAACGGTATAGAACTTCCGCCTCATCCGCCCTTCGGGCACCTTCTCCACAACAAGTTGTGGAGAAGATGCCGTCTTGCTTGTCAACACTTTTATTCAACTTTAACTCAAACCAATAAGCTCACGCTAAGCCAATTTATAAAATCAAACTTTAGAAGAAACGCCTAGGACAGTTACGAAATGACTAACGTATTTTCACCTTCAAAAACATCTTCGATTTTTGGCGCAAATAGCAACTTTCTCGCCCATACCATTAGCATATCCGTATTTGCATTTTTAATTTTATCCAAATACTTTTGGGGCACAACCTGGAATTTAGCATTTAGTTGAGAAACCAACATTTTGCTCTCGCCGATTACCTCTCCTTTTTCGATCCCCAGTTCTTCGCCTTTTCGGATCCCCACTTCTTCGCCTTTCCGCATCCCAACACGCTCTGCAGTTGAAACATACGTCATTTCACATTCCTCCTCAATTTTTTCTATTACCTCTGTATATTTTAACTCAAGTTCTGGCGGCAACGCTATCACCCAATCTATAAATTTAAATAGTGCTAACAAATCCTGTTCTTTCCATCCCTTTGCATACAGTCGCTTGCTGAGTTCTATTTTGGTTTTTAGTTTAGCCAATGGGCCTTCTTTTTTCATCACTGCCAACTGAGCCAAAATAACCGCCGCAAATGGGTTGTTCGAGGCCTCTAATTCTGGAATTCGATAGATGAATTTCCACAAGTTTGTCAACGACTTTTTTGCCCGTTTTGGATTGGCGAGTAGCTTTTGTTAATTCTTTATCTCGCATGCTATATCCTGTATTCCAATCAATTTCAGCGTATTTGCTTGGAAAGCAATAAGCGATAAATTGTTCAAAATAAATATCAAGTATGTCTTTCCAGGGGCCGTCGAATTCTGGTTTGTTTTTTTTCATCGATGAATTCCATAAAAACAGATTACGATAACTCTTTATAACATTTCAGAATTAATGAGAACATCCGATAAATAACGGATATTCAAAACAGTATTGCAAGGTTGATTTTATAAATTAGCTTGACGCAAGCTTCTTGTTTTGAATTCAAGATGAATAAAAAGTTCTGGAAAACCCGGTACAGTGCGATTCCTTCTCTACAACTTGTTGTGGAGAAGGTGCCCGAAGGGCGGATGAGGGGAAACTTAGGCGTTATTGTGGTACTCTGAACTTAAGACTTACAAAAGTTAAAACAAAAATTTGAATTTAAGCGAAGCGGAATGACTTTTAAAAGATCTTTTCGCTTCTAAATCATAACCACCGCTCAACGTAAAATCATCCGAAACCATAGCGGTAATACTTGCCCCCACATTGATCCCTTCCCTCGGTGGAACAACACTTGTTGAATCAAACGAAGCGCCACCTTCTACAAATTGTGAGGTAATAATCATCTGCGGGTTCTTAACATCGTTGATGTAAAAAGCATGGAATTCTGGAAAAAACGTGCCCTCTTGACTGCTCTCTGCTATTCTTCCGCCCAGGCTTACGCGAACTGTGTTGGCTTGCATCGAACTGATATGCTGATTTAATAAAGTGCCCGCACCTTGTTCTGTATATTGACCGACATTTAAGTGCATATATTGCGCCGCTGCTATCGGAGAAATGTTTATTCGATCGCAAGGAATTGCAAATCCCGTTTTAACTTTAGCACCATATTGAAAACCGTTATAACGCGATGTTGCTGTAGGTCCTATAAAGCTAACGTTTCGTTTACCTTTATAATTATTGATGCCTGCAGATAAAACAGCATCTAAAAATAAGCGCCCGTAAGTTGTGCTACCATAAGCCATACCTTGCGTACTGCCAATCGTTGTGTGACTTCCGGTATTATTGAATTGTCTTACTACAGAATTTGCATAACTTACACCTAAGCCAACGCGAAAATGTTCTAAAATAGGCGCATCTCCTAAAAAACCAAAACCTGCAGTAGTGGCATCATAACCCGAAAGCCCCTGTATAGAAGATTGTTTCGTAGAATTTCCAAATATGACAGGACTAAAAGATGCTCGATCTTCCATCACATCACCTGCTGCATACCCTGTTCGGATGTAACCTGTTCTGGCCAACGCTCCTCCTGTACCCATCGCACGCAGAGTATCCAATCTCAACAAAACTTGCTCTGCCCCATTCGACTCTTGTGCCATAACAATATGCATGCCATTTAATCCGGTTGGGGCCAACTCTTCTAATTTGTTCTCAAATGCTTTTTGTGATGTTTGTTGAGTCAAAATATCTAATACTGGCTGAAATTTATTGTTCCCAGACAAATCATCCATTTTTTTTGCAATACCATTCAACGCTGGAACAGTGTTGATACACATGCAGCCGCTACGCGTTGCAATAAGTTGCAATCTATTTCCTGTTACAACAGGCCTAAAACCAAAAAACAAAGACGCTTTGGGAACGGTTGGTAGAATAGGACCTGCTGCAATGCCACCTGTAGAAGTTATAATATCGAATACCGCACCGTTTGTAATTTGTGCACCAGAGAGCAATTGAACATTCATGACGCCACCATTTAATACCGTGTTGCCATTGACTTGAAGCTGACTATACTGTCCTGCGCCTGCACTGGTAATACCAATATTTATTGTTCCGTTTGCTTCTTGCCTAAAATTCCCAGCAATCGTACGTATTGCGTTTGTGTTATGCGTTACTGTGCCTGCGTTATCAACAGTCGCTCCAATTCCTCCCAGGTTATTTGTTAACAACAACGTACCGCCTTGAAAAACATTTAGTCCAACATTTGTTGTAACATTAGCGCTTGGGGTAAATACGCCTCCGGGATTAATATTAAGCGTATCTGCAGTAATAGCAGCCGGCGCTGTTAACGTACTATTCACGTTCATTTCAGAACCCGCGACACCCACAACATCTCCACTATAAGTGCCACCATTAAATGTAAAGGTACTATTACCTAAGGTAATACCATTCGATAAATTCCCACCATTATTCAAGACAACACTACCCGTATCGGCCACTGTTAATCCCGTATACCCTGTAATCGGAGTATTGACAGTTAATGTCTGACCAGCAGCAACATTAATTGAACCCACATTTGTGATAGCAGCCGTTGGTGTAAAAGCACCTGTGACATTGAGTGCAGAATTAGCTAATCCATTAATCGCTTGTGTGACTGCTCCACCATTCATTTCTAACGTTGTTGCTCCAATGGTCACAGGACCATCCCAACTACCACCCGTAGGAATTTTAACGCCACCACCAGCATCCGCAAGTTGCAAATTTCCAGTACTTTGTCCAGATAAAGTGGTCTGCCCTGCGCCTTGACATATTACAGTAGCAGCGCCACTGAATCCGCCAGGATAAGTCAATGATTGTTGTTCTTCTAATCTAATAACAGCACCAGCAGGACCGGACATGCGACCGTACCAACTGCTGTTCCCACCTAAGGTATTCTCAACTAAATGTAATTCCGATCCCGCTGCAACATCAAAAATAGTCTGTGTAATATCATTATTTTGATGGATTTTTAAGCCAGCCCGGCTAACAATTTCTGCGGTCTGACGAGTAAACGTTGGCAAAGTGCTTCTTAAATTAATCTGAAATCCAGCGTTAAACCTAATTTCATCGACCAAGCTTAAAGGTGCATTCACACCGTTAACAGCTGCTCGCAATGATCCACGAGCTGGAGGAATTAAATCAGCCCCGTTTATAACGTTAACTGGAATCGCTTCAGCAATCGTAGCAACACAAATTAAGCTTAAAGCCGCTATCCCTTTAACAATAAATTGTTTCAATGCTACCATTTTAACTGCCAAACCCCAGATGCCGCTCCTGCGTAATGGTTCTTTTCCTTTATCCTGTGTGCAGTCTTTAGATTTGTATTCTGCTAATCTTTAGCTTATACGAAGAATTGAAGGCGCGCCAAATTGACCTATAACATAAATAGTTACTGGTTGCGTAATCAAATATAGGTCATCGCGCTAATTAAGCAGCAACGCGTACTTTTTCTGGCTTGGCAACTGTGACAAACGTGGTGTTCCCAGGTTTTGGTGAATTTTCCTCAGAAGCTCTTCTGGCTCCAACGTCTACAAAAGGCCCGCCAGAACTTGCTGCAGTTTGTTCTTTTTGCTTTTTAAGCTTTGCCATATCTCCCTCTAGTTGCGTTATCCGCACTGCTAGCACTTCTAGTCCCTCGGAAGCAAATTTTTGTTCTGCTCCCTCTCCGCCTGAATTCTCGGCGAATGAAACCAACTCAATATCATCATCGCTATGCTTCCGCTTCTGCTTAACTTCCGGCCTTGTTGGGTACTCGTCATAAACTGATCTTCGGAATCTATCGATGTAATTCTCTTCGAGATCTTGCTTGTAAGTAGTTGCAATTACCTCGGCTATTTGCAAAGCAGTTTTCTGAAAGTCGCTTGCGGTAAATACTGGACCAGAAGAAGCAGAAAGCAATGTAGCACAACCTTTGGAAAACGCCGAACGAGATGGCTTACCCCATTCAGCACGCTTTTGAACTTCGTCTGCAATCGCGCTTTTGAAACCATTTCGTTCATGATCTGGAAGCTCATTCAAATTTATATTGACCCCGAGTTCTTTTAATTTTCCTAGTAATTTTTCTATCCCCTGAATATACCCTCGTGTTGTGTGCTCGTCTCGATATCCGCAGCGCCCTGTAGCAGTCTGTATCCGGGAAAAAACTTCTTTAAGAACTGGAAAAACGGTATTGTTTTTCCATGCCTCATCCGCCTTTTCTACTGAAGAGTGCTCTAGTTTTAATAACGTCTCCAATTTATTATTCATACGCTTATCTGCGTAACGTTTCCCAAGCCAAAACAAAAGTCCAAAAGGAACGGTAACGCTAAAGAACGCAATAAGCGAATTCCGTATCGTATCGCTGACAGTATTGGAATTGGAACTATCAAAAACAGTAGCAGACGGTGTGTGTTTTAACGTCACAAGCGCTTCTTGTGGTCCATTCAGCAATACACCATCGCTGACAGTTACATTATATGCGGGTTGTAACGAACTGCTTCTCGGGACAAAACGAATTTCGCCATTAAATACCCTTTGTTGAGAAAATACATAAATCTGCGTTCCAGGCAATGTTGTTGCGTCAAAATACCCATTTTCAACACCACTCACCGTGAACACTAAATTCCCTGGTGATGTTCCCTGACCGAGATCGATGGCAGCTAATTGTGCAGAAGTCAAAATAACAGGTTCACCATCGGTAATCGTTAATTGATTAGCGGTAAACGACGGGATGTAGTTATAGTTAATAGCAGCGCCAGAAGGCGGCGTTTCAGAACAGTGATTCGCAACCGACACATCGCAGCTAGGCATATTAGAGCTACCGTTTGATTCAAAAGCGATTGCATTAGCGCTCACTTGTCTTCGAGTAAATTGGCTAATGCTAATGTTTTTTCGAGTCGCGTTCAGCTCGACAAAAGCGCCTCCTTCAACATTACTGACGGTAAAGATCAAATCTTCTGAAAGGCTGTTAAGATTAGGATCAACGGCATCAAGCATATTGCTATTAAGAATCGTTGTTTGCCCCTGATTAAGGGCTAATGTACTCCTCGTGAGCACCGGCGCATACGTAAAATAGGGGGCTGCAGAAGTTAAAGGCGTTGTAACTCTACCGTCACTGACGGTAACCATAAAACTGTGGGGATTAGGAGAGCCATCATGCACAAAAAGAACGCTACTATTTTGTATTTCTGCTTGCGTAAAACTCAATATTGCGACATCTGCCGCATTAACGTCTTTAAAGTAACCGTATTGAACATACTTAACAGAAAAAACTAAGGCATCCGATGAATTAGCACCCGGATGAATAGCGCTTAGCATGGTAGAGGTGACAGTCTTGGTTTCACCTTGACAAATATCAAAATGATTCTGATCCAATGCAGGTATTGTATCAAAATCAACCACAGCGGATACAGGACCAATTGTAACACCACCACGACTAATACTGACTTCGTATTGAGGAGCGTTAATGCTATTGTCTTGTATAAAATACACACCGCCATTCCAAAGCTGGCTTTGAGAAAAAGTGAAAGTTGAAGGAAAACCATTTGAACTGTATGAAATGGTAAAAATGATCCCTGCGTTATTTTGCACATTATCTGGGTCGACTGCCGCTAAATTAGAAGCACCTAGTTTTATGGTTTGCCCTTGATTAATAATTAAGCTGTTATTAACCAATACGGGCAGCTGATTGATAAATGTAACATTAGCAGGATAGGCGGTTGTGCCTGCTAACGTGTGTAATGTCGTGACTAAATAAGTGGGCGCTAACTCGCTATTATCATGCGTAACGTTAACCCGCCCCCTAATGATATCTTGCCCACTAAAGCTCGTAATCGCAACGTCGGGCTGATCTGTATACTCAAATTGCACATGCTGAATCCCCGTGATCGTGTATTGCGTATACTCAGGGTTATGAGGCACGAAAGCATTCAGATCACTGGGCATTAAAATATGTGACCCACCTGCAGGGATGGTTAATTGATTATTTGCCAACTGAATGCTGTCACCACGCACCACGTAAGTAGAGCCGCCATTAAGCGCATTGCCAGGAGAAGCCATATTTGCTCCGATAATGAGAGCACTTAACCCGTATCCATCACCATAAACATCCGCAGAGTCAACACAAGAACCACTGTTCATATTAGCTAAATGCCCATCGATTCTAAGAACCTGAGCATTCGATCCAGGTAGCTCCAACACTGGACTAAGACTTTTGTTCGTGCCAAAAACGACAAAAGTAGAACCTGCTTGATAAAGACCACCAGGGGAAGTATTAGGTACCCCTATAATGAGATCGCCGAAGCCATCCCCATTAATACGTCCTCCTTTAACAGGAGTGCTACCAATAGAATCGCCTGTCAACGGACCATTAATTCTATAACCGTCAGTACCCTTTAGCTTAGCCAAGTCCACTGTTGCATTAAAATGTAGCCTTCCCAACAATACAAAGAGAGACCCAGCATTAACTCTCCCTCCAGGGGAAGCCACGGGTGCCCCCATCAATAAATCGTCTACACCATCGTTATTAATGTCATACGTACCAACAGAATAACCGAGAGCATCATTGCCCGATACACCTGCCATGCTAAAGCCGTCAGTACCATCTAATAAAGGCACATTCAATACCGCGGGAAATGTTTTGTTCGCCCCAAAGACTACAACGACTAAACCGGCACCAGACTGCCCATTAGAAGCAGCATAAGGTGTTCCGAACACTAGATCGCCTAAGCCATCCCCATTAATATCGCCCGACGCAACCGGCCCACTCTGCCCATGACTGAATATTCCAGGGATTATAAAGCCATTAGTACCATTTAATGCGGATATATTTACTGCTAAAATGGTTTTATTCGTTCCAAAGACTACAGCAACTAAACCAATACTATTTAGCCCAGCATAAGGCGCCCCCATCGCAAGAGCACCAAAGCCATTACCATTAAAGTTACGCGCAATTGTAACTGAATAACCTGTATAATCAACAGTTGATTGACCATAAACTACAAAACCTTTAGTACCTAGCGCAGCCAAGGGAAATGTTGCATTAAAGCCTACCAAACTCCCATAGATGAGATAAACTTTTGCGGCATTATACGCTCCGATCGCAAGATCACTTAATCCATCACCATTAAAATCACCGCTAGCAAGTGCAGAGCCAATCTTGTCGTTAGGATTACCAATAATTAGAAAGCCATTATTACCATCTAATGTAGACAAATCAACTACCGGATTAAAAATATCTGACCCATAGACTACAGACACTTGGCCATTACTATTCGAACCCGCATTTGGCGCTCCGGTCGCGAAATCAGCTTTTCCATCACCATTAAAATCGTCCATACTTGTAACGGAAGTACCGCTCTGATCATCGTTCGATTTACCAGTGAACACAGAACCGCTCACACCATTGACATTTCCAAGGTTAAAAGTCGGATAAATTGTAGACGCTCTTAACGGCGTAAAAAAACTGGAAAAAGTAGAAAGGATCGTGAGTGCTCTAAACATGAGAAACTCCTTATTTATTAGTTAACAGAAGTCGGCATCGCTTCTACCGAGGCTGCGGAAGCTGGAGAAAGCATGGATTGTTGCTCTTTGTACTTTTGTACAAAATCGATAGGCTGCAAATAAACCATTCCGAATCCGCCTTGATTGACTAAATGGCTAACCTCAGCGCAAGCATACGGATAAAGTTGATTCATACAAAAACCATTGAGTATAAATTTTTCGTTTTCGGGCGTAAAACCGCTCAAAGCATAACGGCCTGCTTGTTGAAGCTGTACTTGCCAGAGCAATGCGCCATTGTGTTTAGCCGTAACTTGTAACGTTAAGACGACTTCATGCATATTTTCTGCCGCGGATTGGGGGTAAACATTTGCATGGATCTGTAAATCAATAACGGGTTGCGCTATCGCAATTTCAGGGGCTGTAACGTTTGCTGCTTCAAATGAACTACTTTTAGTATAAATGCGGTGAACTTTTAGTTCCGCAGCGAGATTTGGTTTTGCAGATGCTTGATTCTCCATACTGCCTCCTTGGCCTTAAGCTTTAAGTTAATCAGTTAACCTCTGCATTCTTTCAATGCACATAGATTGACGCAACCATATACCTATTTATTTTTCTTTGCAACCCACTTTTTCAAAAAAATCAACAAAAGTAGAAAATCAAAAATATGCCTAATAATAAGCGATATATCACAAAAGGTAATAGGCCAACGGTATTAATGAGTTTGATAAAATAATGAATACAAAAATAGCCGCTGATCCCCGATAAACATAACCCTGATCCTAAGGCTATCCAATTGACAGCAACAGGACTTTTAATCAGCGTAATCGTTTCCAATCCGCCGGCTAAAATAATCACTGGAATCGATAATAAAAAAGAAAAACGCGCAGCCGCTTCTCGTGTTAGGCCTGCAAATAATCCTGCAGTAAGGGTAATACCCGAACGCGACGTGCCTGGAATTAACGAGAGCGCTTGTGCACACCCAATTAACGTAACATCCCCCCAGCTTAAGGTGTTCAGCGAACGCTGTTGTTTTCCGATTTTATCGGCAAGCCACAAGATTAATCCAAATCCAATGGTCGTGCAGGCTATCACCATTGGTGAGCGAAGTGTTGTTTCTACGTGTTTTTTTAATAATAACCCGACTAATCCCACAGGAATTGTTGCAAAGCCGATAGACCAAAAAATCTTCGCTTGTAGTGTTAAAGCCCGACCCGAACAGGATTGTACAAAATCAATCAGCATACAAACCAAATCTCGCCTAAAGTATGCGATAACTGCAATCAGTGTTCCCAAATGCACAGCAATATCAAAGGCAAGACCTTGATCGGGCCATCCGAATAGTGTTGGCATTAAAATAAGATGCGCCGAACTTGAGACCGGCAAAAATTCTGTTAAGCCTTGTACTAACGACAATACGATCACTTGATACCATTCTAACATTTAATTGCTCACTTTTAATTTCTGACTTCAAACGTTTGAAATGCTTCAAAAGGCATGCACTCCAACTCGACGTGACTCACTTTAGCAGCGCTTGGCCCCTCCCATAACCAGGCTTGCATAGCATAAACCGCGGCTTCTTCGCCACAGATCATCGCTTCTACACGCCCATCCGAGACATTCCGAACCCAACCGTTTAATCCTCGCGCAAGACCTTGTTCCTGTGTCTCTCGGCGAAAAAATACACCTTGTACACGACCTGATACAAAACAATGTACACAAATTTTCGCCATCTCAAACACCCTTGTGCTAAAGTGGTTGAAGGGGTCAAACCCCTTCAACTCGGGAGACAAAATGCAACCTTACATTCTCGTCGTGTATTATAGCCGCTATGGTGCCACAAAAAACATGGCTAATTTAATTGCGCGTGGCATCCACGGTATCTCTGGCATTGAGACAAAATTAAGAACCGTCCCTCCGGTTTCTGCAACCTCCGAGGCCACAACAGCAGCAGTGCCATCCGATGGGGATCCTTATGTAACTCTAGAAGATTTAAAAAACTGTGCGGGTTTAGCGATGGGTAGCCCTACCCGGTTTGGTAATATGGCAGCACCACTAAAGTATTTTATTGATAGCACGAGCAGCTTATGGTTATCGGGAGCTTTATCTGGCAAGCCCGCATCTGTATTTAGTTCTTCAGCGAGTATTCACGGAGGGCAAGAAACGACCCTCATCAGCATGATGCTACCTTTAATGCACCATGGCGCCATTATTGTCGGCATACCCTATACAGAAAGCACTTTAATTACGACAACGACCGGCGGAACACCTTATGGCCCTACACATGTTGCCGGTGCTGATAGCAAATTACCTATTTCAGAAGATGAAAAAACACTCTGTTTGGCTTTAGGTAAGCGGCTAGCAACCATTGCCTTAAAATTAAAGACCTAAGATATTTTTAACAAACGGAATGGTTAAACGATGTTGCTCTACCAATGAAGCACGATCAAGCTTTTCTAAAATAGACTGTAATTCGGTCATATCGCGCGAACAATGACTTAATAAAAATTGACCAACCGTTTTATTTAACTTTAAACCCCGAAGTTGAGCGCGTAATTGCAATACAACCACTTTTTGTTCATCGGTTAAGCGATGTAATTGATAAGTCACGCCCCAATTTAAACGAGACTTTAAATCGAGCAACGAAAGCGGTAAATATTTTGGCGCAACATCGGCCGCAATCAATAATCGCCCTTTTTTCGTTTGAATACGGTTAAATAAATGAAAGAGCGCTTCTTCCCACAATGGCAAATTTGCAATGTGCTCGATGTCATCAATACACACTAACGGTAAATCTTCTACCCCTTGCAGTGCGCTTAAAGACAACTGATTTTGATCACGCAATGAGATATAAAAAGCAGCAATGCCCTTCTCGGAAGCGGCATGACACGCCGCTTGTAATAAATGTGTCCGCCCAACACCCGGCTGGCCCCATAAATAAAGAAATGGCTCACCCATGCCTTCCGCTAATGCTGCGACGGCCTTGAGTGCTTCTACGTTATCCCCAGGATAAAAATTTTGCAAAGTTGCATCATCACGCCATTGAATATTTAAAGGGAGTTGTTCAATCACGCGACTATAAAACCCCTACTACTTCATAAACCATTGCATCTTCTTCTGTTGTTGATTCGATAGTCGTTGATGTCTTTATTAGCACTTGCCCCTCCGCAATCGCGTTAATAAGCATCGCTTTGCTTTGGGTTGTGACTAATTCAAATAGCGTCTTACCTGGCATAATTTGAGCCACTTCCGCTTCCGTAACACCTGGCAATCGACGAAGATATTCTAATATTTTACTATATTGCTGTACATCTAAATTACCCGAGACGGTTAAAATTAAATGATTGATAACGGGTTTTTCTATCTGATCTGCAGATGCCGCAACATTGCTACCTTTTAACTTAAGCGTCAACGCATCTGCGACTTGATTCAATACAACATTTTCAGCCCCTGAGTTATCCCAATCGACTTTTTCACCTTTGTTGATAAAGCGCCAATGCGTTTGCCAAATCCCATTTGTCTCTGCTAATCGTCCCGATAAAATCACGTCAGGATTATATCGTTTAGCGGCTTCTTCTAAAGCCGTTGTTCCTTCTCCCGTCAGATCTTGCTCTGAAACTAAAGCCGTATCGGTGAGATCCATCAACGGAAAAACACAGGGAATTCCACGTTGATTTAAGATTTTTTCGATCTTAGATGCAAGCATGAGCTCTTTCTCTGCACCACTCAACCACACTAATGTTAGAGGACGATTTTTATTCCAAGGAGATTGTTTAACTGAATTTAAAAGCGCATTCACACGGTTTTCATTAAAAATAACCTTAATCGTTTTTTCAAGCGCAGAACGCTGAT
>JBPOIR010000135.1:0-4326 GCA_052034335.1 Pseudomonadota bacterium
CTCGCCGAGTTGCCTGAACTGCCGGCGGGGTGGGGGTGGTTCAAGTTGGCCGGTGTGTCAGATGTTTCTGGTGGCCTGACCAAAAATCAGAAACGCGAGCAGCTTTCTGCAACTCGTCCTTATCTAAGAGTCGCCAACGTGTACGCGAATCGCCTCGAACTCGACGAGGTTCATAACATTGGCGTGACTGAGTCCGAGTTGGCACGCGTTGCGCTCGAAAAAGGCGATTTGTTGATTGTTGAAGGCAATGGAAGCATTGACCAAATTGGTCGTGTGGCGCTTTGGTTCGGCCAAATTTCAGGCTGCGTGCATCAAAACCACATCATCAAAGCGCGACCACTGAAACTCGCGGCGTCAAAATTTCTGCTGCATTTCCTCATGTCCGAGCTTGGCCGCAAGTTCATCGTTAGGGCGGCTAGTTCTACTTCTGGCCTTCACACGTTAAGTATCTCGAAGGTTGAAGGATTGTTTGTGCCTCTTTGTTCTGGCAACGAACAAGCAGAGGTTATTGCTGAACTCGAATCCAAACTCTCCGAAGCCGACCAACTCGACCAAACCCTCGCCACCGCGCTGCAACAGGCCGACGCGCTGCGCCAGTCCATCCTGAAAAAGGCTTTCCACGGTCAACTGGTAAAACAGGACAAAAACGAAGAACCCGCCACCGCCCTGCTCGAACGCATCCGCACCGGGAAATCGAATGGCATGAACGTTCCTCGCAGTCGCCGGAAATCTGGCTAAAATACTGTGTATTAATACAGTTATCTTCCGGGACGAGTCATGCCAACCCAAGCGATAAATCTCGTAGTTACAAATAATGCTTGCTGCACCATATTGTTGTAACTACAATAATTTTGCAGATCGAATTCGACCTTGAAAAACGCAACCGAACGCTGCCTGAGCGGCAACTGGATTTTGCCCGGGCTGCCGAGATTTTCGCTGGCGTACAGGTGACGGCACCGGATACGCGGCTCGATTATGGCGAGCCGCGTTTTACAACCGCCGGCGTGCTGGACGGGCGCATGGTGATTCTGGTCTGGACCCCGCGCGGCGCGGCGCGCCGCATTATCAGCATGAGGAAGGCCAATGAACGCGAAATCACAAAATTTGCCCCAGTCCTGGGTTGATCCGGATGATGCGCCGGAGCTAACTGACGAGTTTTTCGAGAAGGCAGAGTTCCGAATCGGTGATCAACTGGTGTCGCCGGAGCAGGGGCGGGCGGCTATGCAAAAAGCCTTGTCGCGTGGTCGCCCGAAGGCCGAGCAGACCAAACAGGCTTTGACCGTGCGTTACGATGCCGACATCGTGGCGGCTTTCAAGGCAACCGGCAAAGGTTGGCAAACGCGCATGAACGAGGCGCTGCGCGACTGGCTGAAAACGCATTCGCCAGCGTAAGCATTTCAATTCGGCACACGCTGTGTGCACAATCAACGCAAGACCCAAGGCAAGCCATGAACGCAACCACATCAATCGTCTCCCGTGTCTGGAGCTTCTGTACCACGCTGCGCGACGACGGGGTCAGCTATGGCGACTATCTCGAACAGCTGACTTACCTGATTTTCCTGAAGATGGCCGACGAGTACGGTCGACCGCCCTACAGCCGCAAAATCGGCATTCCCGAAAACCTCGGCTGGAGCAGCTTGAAGGCGGTGCGCGGGGCGGCGCTGGAGGTGCATTACGTGACGGTGTTGCGCGAGCTGGGCAACAGGCCGGGGTTGCTTGGGCAGATTTTCACCAAGGCGCAGAACAAGATTCAAGACCCGGCCAAGTTGTCGCGGTTGATCGACATGGTCGATGAAACCAGTTGGGTGACGCTGGGGGCGGACGTCAAGGGTGACATCTACGAGGGCCTGCTGGAGCGCAATGCCGAGGATACGAAGTCGGGAGCGGGGCAGTATTTCACGCCACGGCCGTTGATCCGGGCGATGGTCGAGTGCGTGCGACCGCTGCCGGGCAAGACGATTGCCGATCCGGCCTGCGGCACCGGCGGTTTTTTCTTGCCACCTACGATTTTCTGGTGGCGAGTTATCCGGCGATGAATGGCGAAGAACGCCACTTCCTCAAGCACGACACTTTCTTCGGCAACGAGATCGTCGCCGGCACGCGGCGCCTCGCCTTGATGAACATGTTCCTGCACAACATTGGCGAGATCGATGGCGTTAGCCCGATTTCGCCAAACGATGCGCTGGTTGCCGCGCCGGCGCAGACTTTCGATTACGTGCTGGCCAACCCGCCCTTCGGCAAGAAGAGCAGCATGAGTTTCACCAACGAGGAAGGCGAGCAGGAAACTGATGCGCTGACTTACAACCGTCAGGATTTCTGGGCGACGACCTCGAACAAGCAGCTCAATTTTGTGCAGCACATCAAGAGCCTGTTGAAGAGCACCGGCCGCGCCGCCGTGGTGGTGCCGGACAACGTGCTGTTCGAGGGCGGAGCGGGCGAGACGGTGCGCCGCAAGCTGCTGGAAACGACTGATCTGCACACCATCCTGCGCCTGCCGACGGGTATTTTCTACGCCAACGGCGTCAAGGCGAACGTGCTGTTCTTCGATAACCAGCCGGCGCGCAAGGAGGCGTGGACGCGGGGAGTGTGGGTTTATGACTACCGCACCAATATCCACCGCACGCTGAAAAAGAAGCCGCTGCGCTATGACGACTTGGCGGATTTTGTCACCTGCTACCAGCCGCACAATCGCCACGGTCGACAGGAAATTTGGCACGAAATTGAAAACCCGGAAGGCCGCTGGCGCAAGTTCAGTGTCGAGCAGATCGTCGCCCGCGACAAGACCAGCCTGGATATTTTCTGGCTCAAGGATAAAAGTCTGGCCGATCTCGACAATTTGCCCGAGCCCGATGAACTGGCCGGCGAAATCATCGAGAATCTGGAGGCGGGGCTGAACAGCTTTCGCGAGATTGCAGCAGCCTTGGCGTAGCGGACCAGGCCTTTCCGCGCCCTGATAGAATCCGGGAAAATCTTCAGAGAATCACCATGCAGATCACCCTGACCCGCCCCGACGACTGGCATCTTCACCTGCGCGACGGCGACGCGCTGGTTTCCGTGCTGGCTCACACCGCCCGCCAGTTCGGCCGCGCCATCGTCATGCCCAACCTGAAGCCGCCGGTTACCACTGTCGACCAGGCGGCTGCCTACCGCGACCGCATCATCGCCGCGCTGCCGGCCGGGGCCAGCTTCGAGCCGCTGCTGACGCTCTACCTGACCGACAATACGCCGGCCAGCGAGGTAACGCGGGCCGCTGCCTCGGGCTTCGTCAAGGCGGTGAAACTTTATCCGGCGGGCGCGACGACCAACTCCGACGCCGGACTGACCGACATTGCCAAAGCTTACGATACGCTGGCCGAGATGGAGCGCGTCGGCTTGCCGCTGCTGGTGCATGGCGAGGTGACCGACCCGCAGATCGATCTCTTCGACCGCGAAAAGGCCTTCATCGACACCGTCCTGCTGCCGCTGACGCAACGCTTCCCGAAGCTCAGGGTGGTCATGGAACACATCACGACCCGCGACGCGGCGGAATTCGTCACCCTTTCGCCGCCGACCGTGGCAGCCACCATTACCGCTCACCACCTGCTCTACAACCGCAATGCCATCTTCCAGGGCGGCGTGCGGCCGCACTGGTATTGCCTGCCGGTCCTCAAGCGCGAGACGCATCGCCAAGCGCTGGTCGCCGCCGCCATTTCTGGCAACCCGAAGTTTTTCCTCGGCACCGATTCGGCGCCGCACGCAAAGATGACCAAGGAAGCCGCCTGCGGCTGCGCTGGCTGCTACACCGCCTACGCCGCGCTGGAGCTGTACGCCGAAGTCTTCGAGCAGGCCGGTGCCCTCGACAGGCTGGAAGCGTTCGCCAGCTTCCACGGCGCGGACTGGTACGGCATGCCGCGCACCAGCGGGACGGTAAAGCTGATCAAGGAGGAGTGGACGGTGCCCGCCGCCTACCCATATCTCGGCACCGACTGCATCGTACCGCTCCGGGCGGGTGAAACACTGTCCTGGAAAATGCTTTGAGGAACAACAATATGCGTCTGCGCAATCTGCTCTCTCTGCTGTTGGTCGCGCCTTTTCTTGCAGCCTGCGTCAACGACAGTGCGACGTATGAGATCGACAATACCCGCGAGCACGCACTGTCGCTGATTCGTGAACAGTCCTATTTCTGGGACAGCAAAGTCAACTTGTACCTGGTCGTTTCCCGGCTGCCGGACTGCATGCGTCGGCACAGCATTGGCCAGGGGACGGAAAAGACGAAAGTCGAGATCTACCAGCTGCCGTCCGGAGTCTTCATCGTTCGCGCCGACAGGCACATGTTCGCCACAGAGT
>JBPOIR010000117.1:0-6760 GCA_052034335.1 Pseudomonadota bacterium
TGGGGTACTAAAGTCCGGAAAACCGTTTAATATAAATTTTTCCAAATGAGGGAATAAAAGTGTTGACAAGCAAGACGGTATCTCTCCGGCGTTCGCGGGAGAGGGTGGCGCGTAGCGCCGGGTGAGGGGAGAGACCCAGGGAATTAAGATAAAACCGACTTGTTGTGTATTAGGTATGCTTCTAACCCCAGGATTATTTTTTTTGGCTATCAATAAGCCAAGCATTGATATGCTGTATCTCTTCTGGGCATAAGGTACCCGCAGCCTGTTTTAATAGAACACTTTGTATGATGTAATCATAACGCGCATTCGCATAATTTTGTTGTGCTTGAATTAAATTAGTTTGCGCTGTTAACACATCTACAATGGTACGTGTTCCTACATTAAAAGAAGCCTCAGTGGCTTTTAGTGCGCTATCGGTAGAAATAATGGCTTGTTTTTGAGCAGCAACTTGGCTGATTTGCGTTAATACGCCACGATACGCTTGTCGTGTATTACTTTCTGTTTTGCGATACAGTGTTTCCAGTTGTTTTTGCGTTTGCTCATAGGTGTGTACAGCTTGCCTGGTTTTGGAAGAAATCGTGCCACCACTAAATAAAGGCATATTTACTTGTAATCCAACATTCGATTTTGTAATGCTGGGAGCTCCTTGGTAACTTGTCGAGCGGTTAAGGTTGCTATTGATATTGAGTGTGGGTAAGTGTCCTGCTTCAGTTGTTTTAACTCCCATGCGCGAAGCCTCTGCACCAAAGCGAGCCGCTTCTAATGCAAAATTTTGATCAACGGCGGTCATGACCCACTTTTCAGGATCTGCGGGTTCAGGCGATTTTAAGGTTAAATTTTCACGCACAAAAGAAAAGGTTTCGATAGGTTGACCGGTAATTTCTCGCAAGAGTTCTTTTTGGTTGGCGAGCTCATTTTCATTCGAAATTTCTTGTGCTAAAGCTGTGTCGTACTGAGCCCTGGCGATTTGCACATCGGTAATGGCGATAAGCCCGACTTTAAATTTTAATTGCGTTTGCTCTAAAATTTTAGAGAGTTGACTTCGGTTCGCTTTTGAAAATTTTAGGGTATCGCGTGCCTTGAGTACATTAAAGTATCTTTGTACTGTCCGTACAATTAAGTCTTGTTCAGCGGCAGCATAGGTAGCATTGGCTTGTTTGACTTGCGCTGCTGCTGTCGAAAGTTGAATCCATTGTTGATAATAAAAAATGGGTTGATTGAGTGTAAGGCCATAGAGGCTTTGGTTATAATGACTATCTCCACTATTCTGAGGCATTGTACCTGTGGCATTGGTTCCCGCCTGATGGTAGGCAAAATGGCTAGCACTCGCATTGAGCACCGGTAAAAATTGTGCACGTGCTTGAGGGATTGCTTCTTGTGTAGCAAGTTGTCCTTCCCTTGCTGCTTGAATAGTGGGATCATTTATTTGTGCCAGACGGTAAACCTCTAAGAGATCTGAGGCAAAGAGGCATGTGGGAGAAATGCTAAATAGGATACAGACAAACCATTTTATTAGTTTCATAACTTAAGTAATTTCACCGCTCTAACATCACATCTAGGAGTATAACATGAGTCTATCATGGGCACCAGAATTTCACCTTAAAGATGTTGGCATATTAAAAGCAGAAAATGTGTTTAGCGGACGCTGTCAGATTACACAATTTGAATTACAATTCCCGTTATTTGGCGGCGGGATAAGTAAACCTATTCCCCGTGAATGCATGTATAGACCACCGGCAGTGGCTGTTCTACTTTATGATCCTGTGGCGGATAAAGTCGTGTTGGTAGAACAATTGAGAGTCGGTGCACTGCGAGAAGTTGAAAGCCCTTGGTTGTTAGAAATTGTAGCGGGCGTGACCGAACCCGATGAGCCTGCTATTGATACGGCGCGTCGCGAAGTGGAAGAAGAAACAGGCTGTAAAGTGCTTGCCCTGATTCCAATTTGTACTTATTTAACAAGCCCAGGCATTTCAAGCGAAAAAATGATTGTGTATTGTGGGCAGGTAAAAGCCCCGGATATCGGTGGAAACCATGGACTTGTTGATGAAGGGGAAGACATAAAAGTGTGGGTACTTAAAACAGACGAAGCATTTAGGTTATTGTTTGAAGGGCATATTGTTAGTTCACCTGCCATTATTGCATTACAATGGTTAAAGATTAATCAGTTTTCTTTACGTTTTCCGCCAGCAATTGAATAATCGGATCAACAATATCGATTTTTGTCATTTTTTCTAGCATTTCAATACTAGGAGAACAGTCAACATCCAAGACGAGCGGCCCACGATTGGAGCGTATTAAATCAACACAGGCTAAATTGAGTTTCATGGCCTTAGCGGCGCGAATAGCCATTTTATTTTCTTCGGGTGTAATGTTGACTAGCGTGGTAGATTTAGTGGGGTGTTGCGTAGAGTGTGGGCCTGTTTCATGGATAGATCGCTTAATGGCTGCAACGACTTTATTACCAACCACAATGCAACGTATATCGTTACCCATTGCCTCTTGAATACATTCTTGTACCAGTATATTTGTTTTTAATTGTTTGAAAGCATTGATGACGCTGACAGCGGCTTGATGTGTTTCAGCAAAAATAGTCCCACGACCGGCAGTGCCTTCTAGTAACCGTATAATTAGGGGTGCACCACCGACGGTGTCAATTAATTTTTCGGTTTCTTCAGGCGAATCTGCAAAACCGGTAATGGGTAGCGGAAGATTTTTGCGTGCAAGCAATTGTAGTGTTCTGAGTTTGTCTCGTGTCCAAGTAATAGAGAGAGAACTATTAAGCGCGTAGATCCCCATTAATTCAAACTGTCTTAAGACAGCGGTACCGTAAAAACTGTGCGCTGGATTAATGCGGGGAATAATCGCATCTAAGTTTTCAAAAGTTTCGTTATTACGATAATAAACCGTTGGCGCTGTACTGGAAATGTTCATATAACAATAAGAAATATGAATAAAAGAAATTTCGTGCCCGTATTTATTGGCCGCTTCTCTAAAACGTCGTTGGCTTAAAGCATTTGTGTTATGTGTTAATACCGCAATTTTCATAGGGAATGGCTCTTGTGGGATGTGTAGAGTGAGCGAAGCTGCTTTAGCATGAGTTTTCCTTGACACAAAATTTTACCCGGATCAATAATGGAGTGACCCTTCAGCGCGTCTCTTCCTAATAGCATACGAAAAGTCATGGGGTCACGGTTTGTTAATGTAATATCAATTTCCCAGGTCATTTCGCCTAAAGCAATCGCCGTGGTAATCACATAACGCAGTTCTTTATGTCCGCCAGAATTCATGACAGTTCGTTGATCGGTGACCAACGCGGTACAGGCCGTTTCGAACTTTTGCGTTCGTTGTAACGGATGAACCAAAAATTGAACAAATAATTCGCCATGACGATGGAAAGGGCGAAGATCGGAAGCATAGAGGGCTGAGGTTTTTGCGCCCGAGTCAATTTTGGCCTTAATAGCAGGCAGGTGGAGTTTGGGAAGCGCACACCATTCTTGCCATCCGATGAGTACTTTAGACGGTTTTTCTAACATTAAGGCAGTTTTCCCAACATAATTTAAGCTAGTCCTCCAATTGCAATGTTAGGTTATCTGAGGGTCGCTTGCAATGATTGTTTATGACATATACACAACATGTTGACCAGTGTACAAAAAAGTAGTTTTTCATTAAAAAATCTTAACTTACTGGTTTTTACGACAGAATTATGGGCTTTATTTTCATTTTTTTTAGTTGAAAAGTATTTACCTTACAACGAAAGTCTATTACCATCATGGCTCATAGTTTGAAACTATGCATCAAAATGGTTGGAGGAAATAGTATGAATATGAAGTTAGCTGGTATAGCTTTGTCAGGTGCCATGCTTGTTAGTGGTGCGTCTTTTGGTATGGATTTCGATCCGAAATTCTATCTTGGTGCTGAAGCGCAAGCGAATAAGTACAAAGGTGCGAAAGAAGTTAAAACAACTGGATTAGGAACAATAAAGAATCCTGATAACAAATCACTCTTTGGAAAATCCGGTGCTGGTGCAAGTGCATTTGTTGGTTCGCAATTCTCGGAATATGCGGGCGTTGAACTGGGATACACTGTGCTAGGTGGTGCTAAAGTATCTTATAAGCAACCTGGGTTTGAAAAATCTTCATTCAAAACCAAGAGCCGTAACATGTATGCAGATGTTTTAGGTTATGTTCCCGTTTGTGAAGACATTGATTTGATTGGTTCAGTGGGTATGGGGCGTTTGTCTACAAAAGTGAATGCTAAAGTGGTAGGCCCAAATGCTGCAGGTGTTGTGGAGACTACGAACGCATCGCTGAAATCTTCTAAAACAGGACTTCGTCTTGGTTTGGGTGCTCAGTATAAAGTCACACCAAATGTTGGTGCACGCTTTATGGTTCGTCACCAAAAAGGCAATCAGTTTGTGAAGAGTGTAAACTCCGCTGGTTTAGGTCTTTTTTATCAATTTTAATTAACAAAAAAACCATTTTGACTGTGTAGCAAGGGCCCGTAAGGGCCCTTGGTTTTTGTAGGTTTGTAAAAGGGCGGACACAGAGGTCCGCCCCTACATAAAACCATCCATTCCGATAGCCAAACCACGAAAAATGCGATTATTGCAGAATGATTTAACAAATCACCTGTAGGGGCGGACCTCTGTGTCCGCCCTTGTGATAGGGTTACGCAGCGTGAGCCACGATTGCAATTAACAACAACGCAACGATGTTGATAATCTTAATCATCGGATTAATGGCAGGACCTGCGGTGTCTTTGTAAGGGTCACCGACGGTATCACCGGTAATAGCAGCCATGTGCGCATCTGATCCTTTTCCACCATGATTTCCATCTTCAATATATTTCTTCGCGTTATCCCAAGCGCCACCGCCGGAAGTCATCGAGATTGCGACAAAAATACCGGTGACAATGGTTCCGAGCAACATAGCGCCTAAGCAAGTAAACGCCGCTTCTTGTCCACCGATAGCTTTTATAACGAGGTATAAAATAACCGGTGCAAGTACGGGTAATAAAGAAGGAATAATCATTTCGCGAATCGCCGTTTTTGTTAAGAGATCAACCGCAACACCATATTGAGGTCTTGCTGTGCCTTCCATGATCCCTTTAATTTCACGAAATTGGCGACGCACTTCTATAACCACTTGTGCGCCTGCGCGTCCAACGGCCATCATGCCGAAAGAGGCAAACAAATAAGGCAATAAGCCACCTATAAATAAACCGACCATCACAAACGGATCTTGTAATTTAAAGTTAATATCCAAGTACGGAAAGTAATGGCTCAGATCTTCTGTATAGGTTGCAAATAAGACTAAGGCAGCCAGTGCAGCAGAACCAATAGCATAGCCTTTGGTAACTGCTTTGGTCGTATTGCCAACCGCATCGAGTGCATCGGTAATGACGCGAACATCTTTGTCTAAGCCGGCCATTTCAGCGATACCGCCTGCGTTGTCTGTTACAGGACCATAAGCGTCCAGTGCAATAATCATACCTGCGAGCGCCAACATGGTGGTCGCTGCAATGGCAATGCCGAATAAGCCTGCACATACATAGGTAAAGAGGATTCCAGCGCTAATCACCAACACGGGTAATGCAGTCGCTTCCATCGAAACTGCTAATCCTTGAATAATGTTGGTGGCATGTCCTGTTAGAGACGCCTTCGCAACACTTTTAACGGGTCTAAATTTGGTTGAGGTATAATATTCCGTGATCCAAACCAAAAGCCCCGTGATCAGCAATCCTGCTAATGCACAATACAACAAACTTAAACCAGAGAGTGTTCTTTCACCGATTTCAAAGCTGCTTTGAATACCCAGTAGCCATTCGGTAAGACCGACGATTAATAATCCCGAAATAACACTCGTTGCCAATAATCCTTTATAAAGGGCGTTCATAATGTTTTGGCTTTTGCCCAATCGAACAAACCAAGTACCTACAATAGAACCTAAAATACACACACCGCCAATCGCGAGCGGATAAATCATAAGGGTTTCTTGCAAGTCACTGGGGGCTAAAATGCCTGCTAAAACCATTGTAGCGACAATGGTAACGGCATAAGTTTCAAACAAATCAGCTGCCATACCAGCGCAATCGCCGACATTGTCACCCACGTTATCAGCAATAACAGCAGGGTTTCGTGGGTCATCTTCTGGAATACCGGCTTCAATTTTTCCGACTAAATCGGCGCCAACATCTGCACCTTTTGTAAAGATGCCGCCGCCGAGACGTGCAAAGATGGAAATGAGTGAAGCGCCAAAACTTAAAGAAACCAGCGCTTCGGTCACTGCACGTTCAGACAAATCCAATTGTTGTAAAATAATGAAATAAAGTGTAATACCGAGTAGTGCAAGCCCTACGACTAAAAGCCCCGTCACAGCACCTGCTTTAAAAGCCAAGTTGAGTGCTTTTGCAAGGCCTTTTCTGGCAGCTTCGGCGGTTCGCACATTTGCTCGCACAGAAACACCCATGCCGATGTAGCCCGCCAGGCCAGAGAGTATCGCGCCTATCATAAAGCCGATGGCGGAATATTGGCCGAGGACGGTGAAAAGACCAATGGCAATCATGATGCCAACCATGCCAATCGTTTTATATTGGCGGTTTAAATACGCATTTGCGCCTTCTTGAATGGCCAGTGCAATTTCCCGCATTCGCTCGTTGCCTGCTGGTGCATGAAAAACAGATCGGGCAGCAAATGCACCGTATCCCAAAGCAAGAATGCTACATAAAATAATAAACCCTTGTACTTCAAACATCTGTG